>JAFUXH010000021.1 GCA_017470945.1 Clostridia bacterium
GCAGGATCAGCCGACGCCCACCCCGGAACCCACCGCTACGCCCACGCCGGGCGGAGCGGAACCCACCCCCGCGCCGCAGGAGGAGCAGGAAGAGGAGCAAAACGGCCAGGAGGAAACCCAGGAAGAGGATCCGCCCACGCCCATGCCCACCCCCACCCCGGACCCCGACGATGAAAACGCGGCCGGGCTGGAAAACGCCGCCTCCCCCACGCCGCCCCCCGGCGCGGCGGGAGAACAGGCCGCCGGCGATCCCTTCCCCTGGTGGATCATCCTGATCGTGCTCGCCCTCATCGCCGCCGTGGCGCTGCGTTATTGGCTCACTGAGCCGGTGCGCAAAGCCCGCCGGAAGCCTGATCAAGGAGCGGAGATCCTGTTCGCCGCCATCACAGCCCTGCTGGCCCGGAGGAATATCAACAAAAAGCCGCAGGAAACCCTGCATGAGTTCGCCGCCCGGGCGGACCGGGCCCTATCCGGCGGCGATCTGCCCAGCCTGTGGCCCCTGGTCAACCAATTGGCGGCCCAGATCTACGGCAATCATCCCGCCGATCAAGCGCCATTCGAACACGCCTACGTCGCCCTGCGCGGCGCCGCCAAGCCCTGGACCCGCTGGGGCCTGACCCTCCGGCGGATGCTGGGGATGAAAGGGTGAGCAAGAATACAGACAGGGAACACCGGGGCGCGCGGGTACTGCTCCACCATTCCCATACGGCAAATGATAAAAGGATGTCGATACGCTGCGTATCGACATCCTTTTTTGCGCTTGCCCCTTGCCCGCCCTCGCGCGGCAACCGGCGATATGGGAATGCGTTGTGATCGGTATGGGTGCGCCTGTGCCGGGTGCTGGGGATCATAATCACCGGCGGATTCGAACCACCCTCCGCGCCCCCGCGCGGAACCATACAGCGCGGCTCATTCTCAGCCGCAGAGATCTCGCCCGCTTTGCCGTGCTACCTGCGCACGAATTTTGGTTTTTCTGGGAAACTTAGGGATATCATCCGGCGCCTCATCCACCGCAAGCGATCCCCTTCCCCTCGAAGGGGAAGCTCAGGCAAAGGCGGTGACGCGGTGGAGCGCTGGAACCTTATACCCTAAGCTTCCGTGAAGAGCCCGAATTTTACTCCTTCAGCTCCGTCGTCCAGTTGGCGGCCTGGATCTTGCCGTCCAATTCCCGCAGGGCCTTGGATTTTTGATCCAGCTCCTTTTGCAGATTCGCCACGTTGACGGTGCTGATGATTTTGATCTCGCTCATCCTTGCCCGGTCGGACAGGGAGGAGGCTGTATCCAGGAAGGAGCGCAGCAGCTGCAATTGCTCCCGCCTGGCATCCCGGCGGGCCAGCAGCACCGTCAGGGGTTCCCCGTCGATCAGGGTGGCGCTGTTGGTCAGATTGATCTGGGCCATCAGCGTTTCCAGCCGGGACGTCATGCTTTCCAGCTCCTTCAGCAGCGCCTTGGGATCCTCGGCGGGCTTTTCCCCCTCCTGCACCCGGGCGTTGTTATTCAGCCGGCCGTTCATCTGATCGATCCGCCGCTGCAGGTCGGCCCGCTCCAGCAGCGCTTCCGCTAATTTCATCGGTTTCTCCTTTCCAGTCACATCAATACTGCCCGTTGACGAATTCCTTCAGGATGGCCAGGGCACTGTCCAGATCCCGCAGGTCAATCACCTCGCAGGCGGAATGCACATAGCGGCATGGGATCGACAGGGTGCCCGCCGGGATGCCGCCCCGGGCGTGCTGGATGGCCGCGCCGTCTGTGCCGCCAAAGGGCAGCACCTCCCGCTGGTACGGGGCGCCGATCCGCTCCGCCGCGTCGATCAGGGCATCCCGCACGGCGGGGGTGGCGATCATGGATCGATCCATAAATTTGATGGCCGCGCCTTCGCCCAGCTTGACGGCGGGCAGCTTGGTTTCGGGGGTATCGCCCCAGGCGGTCACGTCGAGGGCCACGCCCAGATCGGGGTTGATCTGATAAGCGGCGGTGGCCGCCCCGCGGATGCCTACCTCCTCCTGGGCGGAAAACACCGCCACGATGGTGTTCCGCGGCGCGTCGACCTGCCGCAGCAATTCCACCAGCAAGGCGCAGGCGCACCGATCGTCCATGGCGGGGGAAGTGCAGCGGTGCTGCCCCAGGGCATAGCAGCCCGGCACGTACACGCAGGCGTCGCCCAGCTTCACCATGGCCAGGGCCTCTTCCCTGTTCGCCGCGCCGATATCCACAAAAACGTGCTGCAGCGCGGCGGTTTCGCCCTTGGTGGGCTGGCACATCACCACGCCGTGCACCCCATTTTCAAACACTACGGCGTGCCCCGCGGTCTTTTCCAGGCTGACGCCGCCCAGGGCGGTCACCCGCAAAAAGCCGGTATCCTCCACGTCGGTCACCGCCAGGCCGATCTGATCCATATGGGCGGACAGCATGATGGTCTTTCCCCCCGCCTGGCCCCGCTTTTCCACGATCAGGTTGCCCATGGCGTCGGTGCGCATTTCGTCGGCTTTCCCGGCCAGCAGGGCCTTGACCTGCTCCGCCACGGCCCGCTCGTTGCCCGAAGGGCCGAAGGAAGAAAGCAGCGCCTGCAACGTATTCAGCATCATGAATGATCATCCTTCCTCAAAATTGTTCGGCAAAAGCCTTCGCTAACGCATACTGCGCTTCCACGTCGGATAATTTTACCACCGAGCTGGGCCCGTGGATATACCGGCAGGGAACGGACAGCACGCAGGTACGCTTGCCCTCCTTGCGGCGCTGGTAAGCCCCCGCGTCGTTGCCGCCGGTGGCGCCCCGCTTCACCTGGTGGGGGATGCCCTTCTCCTGGGCCAGATCCATCAATTGGCGGTACAATTCCCGGTTGGCGATGGACGCCCGATCCATAAAGGAAATCACAATGCCCAGCCCCGGCTCGCACACCCGCTGGGCCTTGGGCACGTTGCCCATATCCCCGGCGGTGGTGCCCTCCAGCACGATCACCGTGTCGGCGTCGGTATCGAAGGCCGCGCCGGTAGCGCCCCGCAGGCCCACCTCCTCCTGGGTCACGAAGGCACAGGTGATATCGGCGTCGTAAGCGCCTTTCAGCAGCCGCAGCATGGTGTAGCAGCCCACCCGGTCATCCAGGGCCTTCGCCACCACGCAGCCCTCGCCGAATTCCTGATAGTCGTTATCGTAATAGGCGTAGCTTCCCCGGGGACAGTCGGCCAGGGCGTCCTCCTTGTTTTTCGCGCCGATGTCGATGTACAGATGGTCGAAGCCCAGCACCCGCTTGCGGTCCTCCGCCGACTGCAGGTGGATCGCCAGCGCGCCGATCACGCCCTTGATCCGCTTCTCCCCCACCAGCACGTATTTGCTCACCGCCACCCGGGGATCGATGCCGCCCACCGGCCGGAACTCCAGCAAGCCATCCTCGGTGGCGTCAATGATGATGAAGCCGATTTCATCCATGTGGGCGCTGAACATCAGGTGCTTTCCGCCCACCCGGCCTTTTTTGTGGGCGATCACGTTGCCCATCCGGTCGATGCGCACGGTGTCGCACAGGGGCTTGACCGCCTCCAGGATGGCCCGGCGCACCGCCCGCTCATCGCCGGACGCGCCGTTCAATTCGCACAGCGTTTTCAGATCCATAGCGCTTCCTCCCAGCTTTCATCCACGTCGGCCAGATAATGGGCCAGCAGCCGCGCCCCCTCGGTGAGGGCGTGCATATCCAGGGTTTCCACGTTGGTGTGCATGTATTTGATGGGCAGCGACAGCAGCACCGTGGGCACCCCGGCCCGGGTGGTGGACAATTCATCCGCGTCGGTGGAGGTATCCCGGTTTTCCACGGCGATCTGCAATTCGACGCCGTTGTTTTTCGCGCACGCCTCCAGCTTTTCTTCCAGGAAGGGCTGGATGAACGGGCCCTTGGACGATACCAGCGAATCGATCCTGCTGGTGCTGTTTTTCGGCGCGCCGGGGGTATCGGCGTGGCACACGTCGAAGGCGACGCCGTAATCGGGGGCCAATTCAAAGCCCGCCGCCAGCGCGCCGTAGGAGCCGATCTCCTCCTGGCAGGTGGCCACGAAATACAGATCAGCCTTGTGGCGCATGCCCTGCAGTCGCTTGGCGGCCTCCAGCATGATGGTGACGCAGGCCCGATCGTCGGCCGTTTTGGTGGCGACCCGGCCGTTTTTCAGCGGCACGTACCGGGCCTCAAAGCACACCGTGTCCCCCACGCGGACGGTTTGCCGCACCTTGTCCGCCGGCATGCCCATATCCACGTACAGATTGTCGAAGGTATAGTTGTTTTTGCGCTCCTCCGCCCGCAGCAGGTGGGGCGGCGTGGCGCCCACCACGCCCATCAACACGCCCAAGCGGGTGTAAACCCTCACCCGCATACCGGGCAGCACCCGGGGGTCCACCCCGCCCACGCGCTCCAGGCGCAGGCAGCCGTCCTCCTCGATTTTGGATACCATCATGCCGATCTCGTCCAGATGGGCGCAGATCATCACCTTGGGCCCCGGCCCTTTTTTGTGGGCGATCACGCAGTGAAGGGGCGTGATGCGCACCTCGTCTGCGTAGGGGGCGAAGGCGTCGGCGATATATCGGGCCACCGCCCCTTCGTTGCCCGTCACGCCGGGCAGGGCGGTCACTTCCCGCAGGAAATCCTCCGCTTTCATATGAAACCTCCTCTTATGATGCCTGTTTTTCTTCGATCCGGGTGATCAGCCTGGCCTGGCAGCGCTTCATCCACCCGCCCTTCAGGTAGTACGCGATGAACAGGATGGACGTGACCACCCACGTCATGGGATAGCTGAACAGGGTGCGCTCGATGGTGCGATCCATAGGCACGAAAACGAGCAGCCACACCAGGCGCAGGATGCACACGCCAAACATCGTCAGCACCGTGGGGATCAAGGATTCCCCCGCCCCGCGCACCGCGCCGGACAGGATCTCGATGCACACGTAGGTGGCAAAGTACGGGGCGATCAGGCCCAGGATGCGCATGCCTTCGTCAATGACCGGCGCTTCGTTGGTAAAGATGCCGAAGAAGGGGCGGCCGAAGATCAGCAGCACCGCGCTGAAGGCCACCGACACGGCAAACGCCATGGCCAGGCACTCCCGAACGCCCTTGCGCACCCGATCGTACTTCTGGGCCCCGAAATTCTGGCCCACGAAGGTGGTAATGGAAATGCTGAAGGCGTTGAGCACCATCCAGAAAAACCCGTCCAGCCGGCCCCAGGCGCTCCAGGCGGCGGAAACGTCGGTGCCGAAGGAATTGATGGACGCCTGAATGATCACATTGGAAATGGAATACATCACCGATTGCAGGCCCATGGGCAGGCCGATGCGCACGATGCGTGCCAAAAGATCGCCGTGGAACCGCACCCGGCGAACATCCAGATGGCAGGCCCCATGGGTGCGGATCAGCGTCACGATCACCAGCACCGCGCTGACCGTTTGGCTCAGGATGGTGGCCCAGGCCGCCCCGGCCACGCCCAGATCGAACCCCACCACGAATAATACATCCAGCAAGATGTTGGTCAGGCAGGCGACGATCAGGAAATACAACGGCCGCTTGGAATCCCCCACCGCCCGCAGGATGCCGCTGCCCACGTTGTAAATCAGGCTGGGCACCATGCCGATGAAGTAAATGCGGATGTAGATCAGCGCCGGCCCCATCACATCCTCCGGCGTGGCCAAAAGCCCCAGCATCCAGGGCGACAGAACGAGGCCCAGCCCCGTCAGCAGCACGCCCACCGTGGCCGCCAGGGCGATGGCGGTGTGCACCGTGCGGCTGACCGATTGATCCTGCCGCGCGCCGTAAAACTGGGAAATGATCACCGTAGCGCCGGAGGCCAGGCCCACAAAAAAGCCCACGATCAGGTTGATCAAATTGCCGGTGGCCCCGCCCACGGCGGCCAGGGCCTGCTTGCTGACGTATTTTCCCACGATCATGGCGTCGGCGGTGTTATACAATTGCTGAAAAAACGTGCCCAGCAGGATGGGGAAAAAGAAGATCAGCAATTGCTTCCAGATCACGCCCTCCACGATGCCGTAGCCATCCGAACGCTTCTTCGCTTCCATGGCGTTTTTTCCTCCGTTACAGCAGGCGGTTCATCAACACCACCGCCGCGATGACCAGCGCCATCACGCCGCAGGCGATATAATCCCGCTTTTCGCACTTGAGCACCCTCAGCCTTGTGCGCCCCTCGCCGCCGTGGTAGCACCGGGCCTCCATGGCCATGGCCAAATCCCCCGCCCGGCGGAAGGCGCTGACGAACAGGGGCACCAGCAGCGGCACCATGGCCTTGGCCCGCTGGATCAGATTGCCCGATTCAAAATCGGCCCCCCGGGCGGTCTGCGCCTTCATGATCTTATCCGCTTCCTCCAAGAGGGTGGGAATGAACCGCAGGGCGATGGACATCATCATGGCCATTTCATGGGCCGGGAAACGGATCACCCGCAAAGGGGATAAAAGCCTTTCCAGCCCGTCGGTCAGCACGATGGGGGCGGTGGTCAGCGTAAGCAGGCTGGACGCCAGCACCAGAAACACCAGCCGCAGGGAATAATGCACCGCCATGACCAGCGCCTCCCGGGTGATCACCGCGAAGCCCAGATTCACCAGGGGCGTTTCCCCCTGCAGGAAAAACACGTTGAGCACGAACGTCAGAATCAAAATGAAGCGCAGGGGCTTGAGGCCCTTGATCATCATGGAAAACGGCACCTTTGACAGCCGGGCCGCGACGTACAAAAACACCACCACCGGCGCCAGGGCCAGCACGTTCTGGGCCAGGAAAATGGCCACGATCAGCGCCACCAGCAGCACGATTTTCACCCGGGGGTCCAGCCGGTGCACCACGCTGTCGGCGGGGTAATACTGCCCCAGGGTGATATTATTCAGCGCCATGCCCTTCGCCCCCTTTCCACAGGGCCGTCAGGGTGGCCAGGGCCTGCTCCTCCCGGAACATATCCCCCAGGCCTTCCACGCCCAGTTCCTTGAGCCGCATGCCCAATTTACACACCGACGGCACATCCAGCCCCATTTTTTCCAATTCCTCCCCGTGGGCGAAAATCTCCTCCGGGGTGCCCTCCATGGCGATCCTGCCCTGCTCCATCACCACCGCCCGGGTGGCGAAGCGGGCCACGTCGTCCATGGCGTGGGATACCATGACGATGGTGCTGCCCTGTTTATGCAAACCGGCGATCATTTCCAGCATTTCCTCCCGGCTTTGGGGGTCCAGCCCCGCAGCCGGCTCATCCAGCACCAGGATCTCCGGCCGCATGGCCAGCACCCCGGCCATCGCTACCCGGCGCATCTGCCCGCCGGACAATTCAAAGGGCGATTTTTCCGCCATGCCCGGATCGCCCAGGCCCACCTTGCGCAGCGCTTCCTGCACCCGTTCGTCGATCTCCGCCTGGGGCAGGCCCAGGTTTTTGGGGCCGAAAGCCACATCCTTGGCCACGGTTTCCTCAAACAATTGATGCTCCGGGTACTGGAACACCAGGCCCACCTTCCGGCGCACCTCCCGCTTATCGAAGCCCTTTTGATGAATATCCTGCCCATCCAGCAGCACCCGGCCCTCGGTGGGCTTGAGCAGGCCGTTGATGTGCTGGGCCAGGGTGGATTTGCCCGACCCCGTGTGGCCGATCAGCGCCAGGAATTCCCCCGGATGAATGGCCACGCTGACGTGCTGGATAGCGGTCGCCTGGAAGGGGCTGCCGGGCTGATAGGTATGGGTCACGTTTTCCAGGATCACTTGCACAGCCGCCGCACCTCCTCCGCCATTTCATCCACCGTCAGCACGCCTTCCCGGATGGGCATGCCGGCGGCGCGCAGGCCCTGGGCCAGGCGGGCCATCGGCGGCGCGTCCAGCCGGTACGCCCGGATCCGATCCGGGTCGGCAAACACATCCCGGGGCGTGCCGCTCAGCACGATCTGCCCGTCGTGCATGATATGCACCCGGTCGCAGTGCACGGCTTCCTCCATGAAGTGGGTGATCCACAGCACGGTGATGCCCTGCTCCTGGTTCAATTGCTTTACCGCTTCCATCACTTCTTTGCGGCCCCGGGGATCCAGCATGGCGGTGGATTCGTCAAAGATGATGGCTTCCGGCTGCATGGCCAGCACGCCGGCAATGGCCACCCGCTGCTTCTGCCCGCCGGACAGGGTGTGGGGCGCCCGATTGGCAAAGGGCAGCATGCCCACGTCGCTCAGGGCCTTGCGGATGCGATCGGGCATTTCCTCCGTGGGCACGCCGATGTTTTCCAGGCCGAAGGCCACGTCCTCCTCCACCACGGTCGCCACCAACTGATTATCCGGGTTTTGAAACACCATGCCCGCCCGGCGGCGGATCTCCCAGGTGTTTTTTTCATCCTGGGTATCCATGCCGCATACGTGCACGCTTCCTTTGGTGGGCAAATACAAACCGTTCATCAATTTGGCCAGGGTGGATTTGCCCGATCCGTTCTGGCCCAAAATGGCGTGGAAAGCCCCCTTGGGCACCTGCAGGCACACATCCCGCACCGCCTCCCGGCTTTCCTCTTCATAAGCAAACGATACATGATCCACGTTGATCAGGATATCTGACATGAAAATCCCCTTTACCCATATGGTTTCGCCAGGCTGACCCGGCAGAACGGATTATATCATACTTCCCACCCCGCCGCAACACAGACAGGCCCCTCCATCCCGAAAAAAGACGATTTCTCCCGCTTCCTTTTCCCCTCTTCCCCGAAATTTGTGCTTTACATCGGGGCAAAATCATTATATAATAGATATGTTACAATTGACTGAAAGGCGGTATTGAACCATGCTTGAAAATCTCCTGTTCGGGATCACCTCCGCTCTTGCTGAGACCAGCGAAGCCACCGCGGAAGCCGCGGCTGAATTAGGCGAAGTCAGCCCCCTGGCGGCGATCCTGCAGCTGGTGGTTCCCATGGCGCTGATGGTGGCCGTGTTCTATTTCATGCTGATCCGGCCCCAGCGCAAAAAGGATAAGAAGGTCAAGGAAATGCTGAACGCCCTCAAAAAAGGCGATCGGATCACCACCATCGGCGGCATCTACGGCACCATTCTGAACATCAAGGATGAAACCATCACCCTGGCCGTGGGCCAGAGCGGCGATAAGCCCACCGAAATGACCATCGCCCGCTGGGCTGTCCGGGGCGTGGAAGAAGTCAGCGTGGAAAACGACGGCGAGATCCTGGCCTGATCGGCGGACGAAGGAAAAGACCCGCATCGGCGGTGTGAAGCGCACAGCCTGCGGGCCTTTTTCGTTGAGGAGGAATGAGGGTGAATTTCCTTTCGCTGTTGATGCTGGCGGTGGGGCTGTCGATGGACGCCTTCGCCGTGGCCATCTGCAAGGGCCTGGCGCTGAAAAAAATCACCTGGAAGCACGCCGCCATCGTGGGCCTGTGGTTCGGCGGGTTCCAGGCGCTGATGCCATTGATCGGTTCCTTCGTCGGCGCGCAATTTGCCGACGCCATTGCCGCTTACGACCACTGGATCGCTTTCGGCCTGCTGCTGCTGATCGGCGGCAACATGATCAGGGAAGCGCTTTTTGAAAAGGAAGAGGCCGCGCCCGACGCCGCCCTGTCCTTCCGGCCCATGCTGCTTTTGGCCGTCGCCACCAGCATCGATGCCCTGGCCGTGGGCGTCACCTTCGCTTTTTTGGATGTGAACATCTGGTCCTCCATCCTGCTGATCGGCTGCACCACCTGCCTGATTTCCATGGCGGGGGTGAAGATCGGCAGCATTTTCGGCGACCGGTATGAAAAGAAGGCGGAGATCCTGGGCGGGGTGATCCTGATCCTGCTGGGGGTCAAGATCCTATTGGAGGATTTGGGCGTATTATAAAGCGTCGGGATCGCGAAGCAGGCTGCCGTCCGCACCGTAGGCATAGCGGATGGTTTGGGTATCTTCAAATCGCACCACTGCTTCCTCCCCTTCAGCCTGGGTAGAAAACATCCGCTGGCAAAACAAATGCAGCCCATCCCGGGCAAAGGTCACGGCGCTCCACACCTGTACGGACACCGTGGCCTTTTCTTCTTCCCGGTACCAGCTTTCGCTGCCCTGAGCGATGAAATCGATTTCCGTCTGCCGGGTCAGCAAATTATAGACGGATACCGTTTGGCAGTCGTAGCCCGTTCTTTGTTCCGTGCATTGGTAGAGCAGATACAGGCCTTGATCCCCTACGGCCTGCGCCTGCAGCGCTTCCCCCGGCACGCAGTCGATCAGCTGCCAATTGCCGCCCTGCTGGAAAAAGATCAGGGAAAGGTCCGCGCCCCAGCCCGTATCGGCAAAGCCGATGGCCTCCGCCTGCGCCAACGCCGCCGCGTCCTGATCACCCAGGATCGCCAAGGCACGCCGCGCCGGGCGGCCGCAGGGCGTTACGTCCGGCATGCCCCATTCGGTCAGCACCCGCGCCGTGCCCGCGTCGCCCTCCCCTTCATAGGCTTCCGTCAAGACGCGGTACGCCTCATCCGGGGATATGAACGCGCCGGAAAAACCGGTGCGTTGGGTGTAGGAGGGCAGCGCGTCCCGGCCCCACGCCTCATTCAGCAGGGAGGTAAATTGCCTCGCCTCCTCGATGGTGGCCACCTGATCCACCCGAAGCGTTTCCGCCCCGGTGGAAAAAACGAAGAAAATCAGCAGCAGGAGCGTCAGCCCCGCCGCGGAGCCTTTCAAAATCCAACCTTGGTTCACGTTTCCGTCCTCCTTGATGCGCGTTCCGCCTATAAAGACGATTCAAGGCAGAATTTTGTTCCCTCCTTCGGCACATTTTTACAAAATCAGCAAAAACCGGTATGGCCCCTGCTTCTTCCAGCAGGTATCCATACCGGTTCTTTTTGTTTGATGGTTTTCCCCCGCCCCCGCTTGATGAAGGGGGCAGAAGAGCATGAAGGAGATTAGCCCTTGATACCGCCGCGGGCCACGCCGTTCAGGATCTGCTTGCGGCAGAAGAGGAACAGGATGATCATCGGCAGCACCACGATGGTGGAGGCGGCCATGATCAATTCCTGATAGGAGCCAGCTTCCGTGGTGAACGCGTACAGACCGAAGGGCAGCGTGCGGTTGACGGTGGATTTGATGACCAGCAGGGGCCACATGAAGCTGTTCCAGCTGGCCAGGGCGTTGAGCAGCACCACCGTGACCAGGGAGGGCCGAGCGATGGGCACCATGACCTTCCACAGGTAGCGCCAGTTGCTGCAGCCATCCACCCGGGCGGACCAATACAGGCTGTCGGGGATGGAGGCGAAGAAATTGCGCATGATGTAGGTATAGAAGATGGAAGATATGAAGGGGAACACCAGCGCGGGCAGGCTATCGTTGAAGCCCAGGCGGATCACCGTGGAATAGTTGGTGATCACCAGCATTTCAAAGGGCAGCATCATCATGCTCAGCAGCGCGGAGAAGATCAGCTCCCTCCCCGGGAACTGCAGGCGGGAGAACGCGAAGGAGGCCAGGATGGTGGTCACCGTCACGATCAGAACGCTGAAGAAGCAGACGAGCACGGAGTTCAGGAAATACTGGGCGAAGGGCGCCGTATTGGAGGCCAGGCGGTAGTTTTCAAAATTCAGCCAGTTGCCGGGCACGAACTGCGGCGGGAACAGGCCCACCTCCTGCCGGGTCTTCAACGACGAAGAGATCATCCAGTAGAAGGGGAAAATCATGATGATGCCGCCGATCACCAGCAGCGTATACAGCAGCACCTTGCCCAACGCCTGCTTCATGGCATAGCCGTGATTGAAGTAGAAGCCCAACGCGAGCAGCACCAGGGACAGGGCAATCAGCAGCAGCCAGGCCGTGGAAGAAATGCCGGCCAACGCCGCCTGGCGGCGGGCGGCGGCCACACCGTCCTGCGTTCCCAACGAGGCGCGCAGACGCTCCGCCTCCTGGCTGTTGCGCACGATGGCGTTCATCTGGCGCTGCAGATTGCTGATCCGGGGCACCTCGTTTTCCACACCATCCACGCTGCGAATGGCCTGGATCACGCGGTTGGTTTCCTCGGTAATGGCTTCTCCGGCGTCGATCTTGGCTTTCAGATCCAGCAGCGGCGCCGCGGCGTCCTGATAGCCCACGCTTTGATAATACGAAATCAAATCGTTCAACGGCGCGGAAACGGCGTTTCTGGCCTGGGCAGCCGCGTCCTCGGCGGCCTTGATAGCCTCCTGGCGCGTTTCATCGTTCACGGTGTAATCGGCGGGGTCCGCGTTGCCGTAAACCAGCATGCCCACCGCAAAAATCACCAGGCAAATAAGGCCCGCAATCACAAGGCAGGAGCCCAAGGAGCGCGTTTTTTTATTGTTTTTCATCGATCATCGCTCCTTTCTCAGTTATAGGTCCACTTGCGCTGGATCAGCCGCTGCAGCATGGTAAAGGCCAGGATGACGGCGAACAGGATCAGCGAAGCGGCGGCCGCGCGGCCATATTCCAGGCTGGTATTGATCTGCTCATAGATGTAGTACACCATGGTATACATGTTGTACATGGGGCCCGGCGTGCCGGAGAAAAGCACCACCACGGAGTTGAACACCTTGAAGGCGGAAATGCTGTTGATGATCAGCACCAGGCCGATGGTGGGCGACAGCAGCGGCACCGTGATGCGGAAGAAGATCCGCTTGGCCTTGGCGCCATCCACCTTCGCCACCGTGTAATAATGATCGTCGATGTTCTGCAGGCCGCTGATCAGCAGGATGATGGTCATGGGCATACTATCCCAGATCCCGTAGATCACCATGACGGCCATGGAATATTCCGGCCGATCCAGCCAGGGGATCTTGCTGCCGCCAAACAGGCCCAGCAGCCAGTTGATGATGCCGTACTGGCCGTTGAACATGAACTTCCACACCATGCCGACGGCGACGGCGGAGGTGACCATAGGCAGGAAGTAAGCCGTCTGGAACAGAGCACGCAGCTTGATCTTCTGGTTCAGCAGATAGGCCAGGATGATGGAAAGCGCCACGGAGATCGGCACCGTCAGCAGCACGTAAATGAAGGTGTTGCCCAGCGCCTGGGGCAGCTTCGTATTGACGCCAAAGAGTACGTCATTGAAATTGCCCAGCCCCCAGCCGGCAAATTCGCCGCTGAGCTTATACCGCTCCTGGAACGCCATGATGAACACGCGCACCGTGGGGTACAGGGTGAACACGATCACGCCCACGAAGAAGGGCAGCAGGTAATCCATCGGCTCCACGATATCCGCCACCTTGATGCGGAAATCGAAGCTGCAAAAGAAATGCACATAGCCCAGGAACAGGCCCAGCGCCAGGAAAATGCCGCCCACGATCAGCATCAGCGGGCTGTAATACATGAAGGTGTAATTCGGGGCGGTATTGCTCAATCCCTTGCGCACGTCGCCCAGGCTCATGCCGCTCATGGCCGTTTCCACCTTGGTCAGCGCTTCCCCAATCAGCGCGGAACGCCGCTGAGCCAGATCGGCGGAAACCTTTTCCTTCAGCGCCGCGGTGGCTTCGTCGTCCCCCGTCAGGCGGGATACGGCCGCCTCTGTCAGCGTATCCACAATGGCCGTAACGATTTCTTCGTTGCTTTTCCCCGCTTCCAACATATCGGCCACGCTGTTGCGCACGCTGCGGGAACGGGAGGAAAGGCCGCTGGAAATCTTGGTGCGTTCCGCATTATCCGCGGCGTTGGCCTCCGCGGCTGCCTTCATCACATCGCTGGTTTCCCCGGAAAGCAGGCTTTGGCGGGCGGAAGCCAGCTCCTGATCGGCAATTTTATGCAGCTGCACCCGGCCGAAGATGCCGCCGGCCAGCAGAAAAATGCCCAGCACGGCGAAGAGGATGAAATGGAACAGCACACGCCGGGCATTGCGCCGGTGATGCCGTTTCCCACCCAGGCTGGGAAATGCTTTCTTTTCGGTCATACCAGCCGCACCCCCGATTCGCGGTCAAATACGAACACGCCGCGCTTTTTGAAGGTCAAATTCACCTGCTGGCCCTTCTGCAGGCCGTCCTCCACGCCGATATAAGCGCGGAAGGCTTCGTTGCCGAAGGTGAAGGTAGCGGTTTCTTCCTTGCCCATGGTGTACACGCCGGTGCAGGTGCAGGGCAGCACATCGTCCTCCCCCTCCTTGGCCACCACGAAGCTCTCGCTGCGAACGGACAAATTGATCTTGGTCCCGTCCTTGACGCCCTTCAAAATGCTCAGCTTGGCCTGGCCCTGGCCGTCGTCGGTGACGAAAGCGCCGTTGCGCATCACGCCGGGGATATTGTTGATGGGCGGGTTGCCCAGGAAGTCGGCCACGAACTGGTTGGCGGGGTTATCATAGAGGGCCTGGGGCTGATCATACTGCTGCATCACGCCATCCCGCATCAGCACGATGTGATCGGAAATGGCCATGGCCTCCTCCTGATCGTGGGTGACGAAGATGGCGGTAACGCCGGTTTGCAGCTGAATGCGGCGAATCTCCTCCCGCATCTCCAGGCGCAGTCGGGCGTCCAGGTTGGACAGGGGCTCGTCCAGCAGCAGCAGCCGGGGCTCCTTCACCAGGGCGCGGGCGATGGCCACGCGCTGCTGCTGACCGCCGGACAATTCCTTGGGCTTGCGGTTGAGCAGCTTATCCACGTGCACGATTTCAGCCATCTTGGTGGCGCGGGCGATGCGCTCCTGCTTGGGCACCTTTTTGATTTCCAGCGGGAAGCAGATGTTTTCCAGCACCGTCATGTGGGGATACAGGGCGTAATTCTGGAATACCAAGCCAATGCCCCGCTCCTCCGGCGGCTCCTTGGTCACATTATCGTCGTCAAACCAAATTTCGCCGCCGCTCACCGGCAGAATGCCGGACAGCATGTTCAGGATCGTGGATTTACCGCAGCCGGAGGGGCCCAGCAGGCAAATCATTTCCCCGTCCTCCAGGGTGACGGAGAACGTATTGACAGCGGTGAAGCTGCCGAATTTCTTGGTAATTTCCTTGAGTTTTACTTGCATGAAGGTATCCTCCCGTGCGGTGCTTATTTCCAATCTCGAGTGCCGTAACAGAAAAATGGAGAACCGGGGGTTGGGCCCGGTTCTCCACAGTGAGAACGATTACTTGCCCTGCAGCGCGTTGTTGCTGGTGGCAACGCAGGCGGCCAGGGACTCGGCAGCGTCAGCGCCGCCGCCGATGACGGTGATCATTTCGCCGATGGCGTCGCGGGTTTCAGAGGCGCCGGTGACGGAGGGGAAGGAAACGCCGATGGAGAAGTTGCCTTCCACAGCAGCCAGCGCGGGCTGAGAAGCGACGAATTCGGCATAGCCTTCCACCTGCTGCGCGTTCAGCCAGGGAGTCAGGGCCAGCATGGCTTCGGCCCAGCCTTCAGCCACTTCGGGGGTCGTCAGCATGTACTTCACGAATTCATAAGCGCCTTCAGAGGCCGCTTCGCCATTGGCGGAGAACACGATGGGGCCGCGGTTCCAAATGGTGTAAGCCGCGGTGTCGCCGCCCTTGGAGGGAGCGGGCGCCACGTCGAATTCAAAGCCGTTGGGATTGATGTAGGGCACGCCGGCGCAGGAGCCGTAGTACATGGCCACGATGCCGGAGTTGAAATCCTCAGAGAAGTAGTTGCCGGAGGGAGTCAGGCTGAACAGACCATCCTGGATCTGCTTGCCCAGCCAAGCCACGGCTTCCACCGCATCCGCGAAACCGACCTGCTTGTTTTCCACGTCGATGTAGGAAGCGCCGGATTCCAGGATGACGGTCTGGGTGATGTCCACCTTGGAGTCGATGCCGAAGGGAGTCACTTCAGGCTTGGCCGCCTTGATGGCCTTCGAAACGGCTTCCAGGTCGTCCCAGGTCTTGGGCACTTCCAGGTTCAATTCTTCCAGCATGGTCTTGTTGTAATACAGGATGGGGCCGGTGGTAGCGCCGGGCAGATAGTGGATGTGGCCGTCTTCAAAGCCGTTGATTTCATTGAGCAGGTAGGCGGGCAGCAGGTTTTCGATGTCGAAGCCGATTTCCGGATCATAGATGTATTCATCCAGATTGGCAACCAGGCCGGCGCTGACATACTTGGCAGCTTCAGAGGCATAGTTGAAGATGATGTCCGGGCCTTCGTGATTCACCACGGCGTTGTACACGGTGCTGGTGAAGTTGGCGTAAGGCTGGGTCTGCACCAGCACTTCATACTTGTCCTGGGAAGCGTTGAAATCTTCCGCGGCCTTATTCAGGTAGGCTTCCTGTTCGTTGGTGAAGGTGTGCCAGATTTTGACCTGGACCTTGTCCTCGGCGACGGCGGCGGTGCAGCCAAGCAGCATCACGGCAGCCAGCAGGACGGCGACGATGGAACGCAGTTTCATGTGAAATACCTCCTCATCTTTTTCCGAACCGGTAATCAGTTCATGCGACAAAAATCGTTCGCATTTTCGATTTATTATATCATCCGCACCCCCGCTTGTAAAGAAGAAACATTGTTAAATTGTGATAACAAATGCGAAATATTTTCCCGTAAGCCGAATGATTTTCTTTCCCTTCCAGCAATTGGTTCGGCTTTTTGCGGCGCTGCCCGGCGGGGATCTTGCGGCGCGGCGAGCCGTAAAAAAGAACGGAGGCGAGGCCCTTTCGCAGGCCCCGCCTCAGCGTATTCTGATATTCCGGACCGTCCGTTCGTTTCGGTTTTGGCGGATCGTCCGTCAATTTTTCACTTCCACCATTTCCCGGGCCACCGTCCAGGCATCCTTCAGCTGGGGATCGCTCAGATCGCCCAGATCGAACATTTCGCTGGCCAATTCCTCGGGCATTTCGGAAATGATATCCGGCGCGATGCCGATCTTGTGCACCGCCGTACCGGAGGGCAGGAAATACTGGGCGTAGGTCATCTGGAAGCCCTCGGTGCCGTTGTTCAGGGAAATAACGGTCTGCACGATGCCTTTGCCGAAGCTCTGGGTACCCATCACGGTGGCGCGGCCCAGATCCTTCAGCCCGCCGGACAGGATCTCCGACGCGGAGGCGGAATTGCCGTTGACCAGCACCACCAGGGGGATATCGTCCTTCCCCGCCTTGGTCTTGTATTCGTCCCGGTCGCCGTAACGGTCCTCGCTGTAGGCCAGCACGCCCTCATCCAGGAACAGGTCGGCGATATCGATGGCCGACTGCACCCATCCGCCGGGATTATCCCGCAGATCGATGATCAGGCTCTGGGCGCCCTGGGCCCGCAGATCGGCCAGGGCGGCGGCGAATTCCTCGGCGCAGTTGCCCTCGAACCGATACAGCATGATGTAGCCCACCTGATCCTCCAGCATGGTATATTCCACCCGGTTGATGGTCACCACGGCACGGGGCATGCGGAAGGTGATGTATTCGCTGCCGCGCTTGACCTCCAATTCGACCTCTTCATCCAGGGTGCCCCGCATCAGGTTCACCGCGTCCTGCATGGTGAAGGCGTTGACCTCGATATCCTCCACCCGAACCAGGATGTCGCCCTTGCGCACGCCGGCTTTCTGGGCGGGCGCGTCCCGGAACACCCGGGTGATGGTCACGATGTTGGTTTCGGCGTTGCCCAGCAATTCCATGCCCACGCCGCCGTAAACGCCCTCGTCCTCCTCCTGCATATCCTTCCATTCCTCGGCGTTGTAGTAGAAGGTGTAGGGGTCGTTCAGCCCGGCCATCAGGCCCCGGGTGGCGTTTTCGATCAGGGCGTCGACGTCCGGCTCCTCCAGATACCAGGCCTCGATATACTGCAGGATATAATCCATCTGGCTGAATTTCTTCAGCCGGTCATACTCCGTTTTGGAAATCGATACGGTGTCCTGCTTGCGGAATGAAAAATCAAACAGGCCGGACGCCTGGCCGCTGGCCATCAGCGCGCCCGCCGCCAACACGAGGGCAACCGCCCACAACAGCGCTTTTTTCTTCATAGGTTCTCCTTCCGGCGATCAGTTCGCCTTATTGCCTTTCGCTTTATTATTGCCGCATTTGCTCATCTCAAGCAGCATCTTGAAGGTGACCGCGTCTTCGAATTTCCGCAGGTCCAGCCCCACCTGGCGCTGCACCTTATCCAGCCGGTACACCAGGGTGTTGCGGTGGATATACAGTTGCCTGGCGGTGTCGGACAGGTTCAGGTCCTTCTTGAAAAACATTTCGATGGTGTAAAGCATTTCCTCCCCGAACAAACGCGCGGTGGAGCGGTTAAACAGCAGGGCGTGGTAATGCTCCGCCGTTTCGGGGCTGAGCTCGGACAAAAATCTTTCCAGCAGCATGGAGCGGTACACGTGAATGGTGCGCTCCGGGGCGAACACCCGGCCGATCTCGATGGCCCGGCGGGCCTGCCGGTAAGAGGCGTGCAATTCCCCCACGTTGCGGGCCACCTCGCCGATGCCGATGGTGACGGCCAGGGCGTCCTCGTTCATCAGGGTCTCCTGCACGGCGCAGGCGAATTGGCGCAGCTCGTCCTCATCCTCCATGCCGCTGGCATCCTTGATGAAGGCGGCGGTGTGCTTGTCCATCGCCACCAGCACGTCGTTGACCGACCGGGGCAATTGCTCCTCCAGGATCTCGTAGGCCGAGCGCTGCTGCACCTGCACCATATGCATCAGCAGCACGCACCGGGGCAGGGTGGCGGTGATGCCGTGCTCGTCGGCCACGGCGTCCAATTCCGCCAGGGACAATTCGTTCTGCAGGATCCGCTGGTAGGCGTTGTTCAAATCGTTGCCCGCCTCGTTGGCGGCGATCACCGCGCCGATCATAGCGTCGCACAGCACGAAGGCGTCCCGGGCGCTGTCGGCGTCGACAGCGGTGCTCATGATCACCCAGTCCGGCGCGGAGGCGCACAGCTGGTACAGCCTGCCGTCCTGATACACTGGCACGCCGGGCTGGGACAGGGAAGGCAGGGAGAAGCGGATATCGTCATTGGGGATCAGGCTGTTGCCATCGGCATCCAGCAGGGAAATGGGGGTCTGCAGCCGGGCAAATACCTGTTCGATCTGAAAAAGCAGCCGGTTATCCATGAGCTCAGCATCCTCTCTCTGTCGTCGCGATGGAAACAAAAAGATTCATGATAATTATAGCATGCTTTCCCGCCCGCATCAATCCCTCATGACCCGTCAAATGTAAATTTTCTGTTTAATTTCTACAAAAAATCAGCGCTTTCCGCCGCAGAAAAATGGCGAAAAGCGCCGAATGGCTTATTTACGTATGATATCGTCCCGCAGGCGGTAGATGGTGGCCCCCCGATTTTTGTGGCAGAAGGCGTCGGCCCACCAGGAAATCTGGCGGAAGGAATCCTTCTGGGGGGAATCGTACTGCACCATGCCGTAGCGGATGCCGTCGCGTTTTCCCCCGCGCATATTGCTGTCCATCCAACGCACGGTGTTGGTTTCCGGGTCGTAATCTGAAATCATGATGGCGCTGTGGGCCCCCACGCCGTAATAATAATCGGCGGACATCTGGAAATAATCCCCCCGCCGCACGTTTTTCATGAATTCCTCGGCCAGGGCCATGTTTTCGCTCTTGCTCAGGGCGGGATCGTAAATGAACTGAGCCGCCACATAGAAGGGGTTGCCCTCGCTGGCGGGCACGTCCTCCCAGTAAAAGCCGTAGGCATAGGGCTTGCACTGCTGGGGCGGCAGGTTGTCGGGAATCACCAGCGCCACGTCGGGATATTCCGCCATGCGGTAATCCCCGGCGTTTTCCTTGAACACGTGCACGGTGAAATTTTTGCACACATAAATATCGCTGGCGTAGTGGGCCCGCTGCAATTTCCCGTTGGCCTTGATGTACAATTGATGCCCCGTTTCGATGATCCGGTCGATCAATTCCTGTCGGGCGTCCGTTTCCGCGGGCGCTTCGGCGGTCCCATCCTCCTGGGCGAGGGCCGGCAGGGCCAGCATCAGGCACGCCGCCGCCAGGCACAGCAATCTTTTCAGCACGCGTTTGCGCTTCCTTTCCGTTTGTTCCCATCCATCATAGCCGCGCCGCCCCGGCCTTGTCAACCGGTCGGCGAAGATTTAACATCGATCGGGAAAATATAATATTCTGCCCGCGCCGCGCGTTTTCCTTTTTTTCGCGCGTTTTCTTTTGACTTTTTTTCCAATCTGCGGTACAGTGAAGGAGAAGCACTGTTGTTTGGGGAGGCGTTACGCCCGTGATTTACGCTGTCTGCAATCCCACCGCCGGCGCCGGCCGCGGCGAAAAAATCGGCCGTCAAATCGAGCAGGCCCTGCGGGAAAGGAACCTGCCCTGCCGCCTGATGCTGACGGAGCATCCCGGCCACGCCGCCCAATTGGCCCGGGAAGCCCGGGAGGCGGGGGCGGAGTTGATCCTGTCCATCGGCGGGGACGGCACAGCCTTCGAAGTGGCCCAGGGCCTGCTGGGCAGCGCCTGTCCCCTGGGCATTATTCCGGCGGGAACGGGCAATGATTTTGTGAAAACCATCGGGATCCCCCAGCAGCCCCTGGCGGCGCTGGACCACGTTTTATCCTGCCCCGCCCGGCCCACCGACGCGGGCCAGATCAACGGCCGCATGTTCCTCAACGAGATCGGCACGGGCTTTGACGTATCGGTGCTGGATTACGCCCTGAAGGCGAAGAAATACTGCCGGGGGCTGCTGCCCTATCTGTACGGGGTCGTCAAAACCCTGTTCCGCTTCCGCTCGGTGTCCATCACCTACACCGTCGACAGTGGCGAAACCGTGACCCGGGACGTCTTTGTGGTGGGCGTGGCCAACGGCGGCGTGATCGGCGGGGGGATCGTGATCGCCCCGGAAGCCCGGGCCGACGACGGGCTGCTGGACGTGGTGGTGGTGGAGAAAGTGGCCCGGCGGCATCTGCCCGCCCGGCTGATCGGCCTGATGCGGGGCCGCATCCTTTCCTTCCCCGAAACCCACTTCTGCCGGGCCCATTCGATTTCCTTCTCCACCCCCGGTATGCGGGTGAATGTGGATGGGGAAATCCTGGATGAAAAGCGGGTGGAGGCCCGCGTGCTGCCCGGGGCGCTGATGATCCGCAGGTAAATAATTCCATATCTTTCTTCGCCGCGCTTGATCGACGCGGCGATTCTTTTTTCCGGCTTTTAAAACAGCAAAGAATGCGCCGCGGCGGGCGGGGGCCGAAGCGCCCGTTTTCCTTCGAAAAATAACAATTTTGTAAGATTTTCCGCCGCATCCGCATATTGACCAGCCAGGGAAAATATGGGATAATAATGGAAATGTTTTTATCGGCTAAATGGTCGTTTTCGGTGCTTTGCCGGTCGATAAAACAAAGGATACTGAAGGAGGAGCTGTATGAAACAACTGTCCAGAAAGTGCGTAGCCCTGCTACTGACGCTGATGCTGCTGGTAAGCAATATCGGCATCGTCGCCCTGGGCGAGGAAACCGTTCAGCCTGCTGAGCCTGCCCATGTGCATACCAGCGACGAAACCGCTTTTTTGGTGCTGAACGGGGTTGATACCGACGGGGCGGAGGCCCCTGCCGCCGTGCAGGAAGCCGAAGAAGCCCCCGCGGCGGAAGAACCCCAGGAGGCCCCCGCGGCGGAAGAAGCCCCCGTTGCGGAGGAAGCCCCGGAAGCCCCCGCGGCGGAAGAGCCCGCGGCGGAACCTGCCCAGCCGCAGGCGGAGCCCGAGGAAAAACCCGCTGAAAATATGGACCCCATTGAACAGGCCATCCAGCAGGCTGTCGCGGAAGCGGAACAGGACCTGATCCGCATCGCCCAGGAAGCGTCCGTTCAGCAGGAGCCCGCCCCCGCCGAGCCCGCGGAAGAAGCGCCTCAGGCGGAGGAAGCTGCTGACGAGGCCCCTCAAGCGGAAGAAGCCAAGGAAGAAGAAATCGCTGACGAAGCCCCCGAAGCGGAAGAGGCCGAGGACGAAGAAATCGCCGACGAAGCCCCCGATGCCGAAGTAGCCGAGGAAGAGGAAATCGCCGACGAAGCCCCTGATGCCGAAGAAGCTGAGGAAGAAGAAATCGCCGACGAAGCCCCCGATGCCGAAGAAGCCGAGGAGGAAGAAATCGTTGACGAAGCCCCCGATGCCGAAGAAGCCGAGGAGGAAGAAATCGTTGACGAAGCTCCCGAGGCCGAAGAAGCCGAGGAGGAAGAAATCGCCGACGAAGCTCCCGAAGCTGAGGAAATCGAGGAAGAAGAAGCTATCGAAGACGAGGCTCCCATCGTGACGGAGGAAATGACCGAGGAAGTGCCCGGCGACGTCACGGATGATCCTGCCGCCGCCCTGGGCGGGGACGACTGCACCCACGATAACGCCTATGAGCGTTCTTTTGAATACAGATACGAGTATGACGATGTAGACAACTCCGTGCACACCACGCATGAGATCTATGTGGCGACGATCTATTGCCCGGACTGCGATCAGATCATCGGAACCCGTGAAGAAGAAATGAATACATGGCAATCCTCCCACGAATGGGACGAAAACGGCGTGTGTCCCCTGTGTGGCAGGATCAATACCTGTACGCACGGCTGGACGACCACCAGGGAGTACTGGGTGGATGAAGAAGCCGTACAGACGGTATATCAGGATGAGCTCTATCATAAATCCATCGGCACAGCCGTTGTGTATACCCATTGCTGGGATTGCGGCATGGATTACAACCGCGCCACCGTCGAAAACTATGAAATGGACTACGTCAGCGTGCACGAATGGGATGACAACAATGTGTGCACCATCTGCGGGGAAACGAACACCTGCCAGCATCCGAGATATTCCTTCGAGTATAACTGGCTGGATGAGGAAAACAATCAGTATAGGCCCCTTGATGAATCACGCCATACAGTCATAGGGAAAGCGGAGCATTATTCTGTATGCAGTCAATGCGGCGCGAAATTCGACGTTACGATCTCTGACAACTACCAGATATCCTCCTGGCACAACTGGGGCGACGACAGCGTGTGCACCACGTGCGGCTATACCTGCCAGCATTTGAACACCTGGAGCTATTGGGAATGGATTGAACAGCAGACCGCCCAGGATACCGGCAGCGATTATCAGCATCAGATGACCGGCAAGGTGAGAATCCAGATTTACTGTTCCTCCTGTGGCACCACGATCGAAACGATCGAAAAAGAAGTAAGCACCAATCTGGAACACAATTACAACGGTGGAACATGCGCGGCCTGCGGCCATGTGTGCAATCACCCTGATCTCACCACAGAGTATTATACTGAGGACGGTTACGAAGCGGTCACCACACCCGTCGACAGCCTGCATCACAAGACCGTCGTCACGTATGCCGCCCACGAGCACGAATATTGCCCTTTGTGCGGTTATTCGCAGGATACCGGTGAATCGACCATCGTGTCGGAGGAGCACGTTCGCTCCCATGGATACGACAGGGAAGAAAAGAAATGTACGGCATGCGGCTACGAATTTGATTCCTGCCCTCACCTGGATATCTACGAGTACGTAGAAGACTGGAAGGACGTGAAATACCAGCAGGCGGGCACCACGGATTATCACCGTGTTATCGGCACCGCCGTGGTAGTCTATAAGTGCTATCAATGCGGCGAAACCGTCAGCACGCTGACCGTCAATAATTACGAAGCCAACGAACCACATGACTTCAACAGTGATGGGGTCTGCGTGGATTGCGGGATGGTCGACAAATATCACTGCACCCACAGCAAAACCCACACGTCGCATTACCTGTACGCTGCATTCCCCACCTACACCTACCTGGATCTGAAGAGCCATCAGGTCACCGGTGATTTCGTCTACCAGGAAATCTGCGATATCTGTGGCACGACCCTGAGCCGCACCCTGAAAACGAACGTCACCGAGCAGGAAGAGCACGAGTGGCTGGACGAAGGTGTGTGCAGGTATTGCGCCGCAATCAATGAATGCCCCCATGAGAACGCGATCGAACTGCGCTATAACGACAGCAGCGAGATCCTCGTGACGGAAATCGACGGCCAGCTGTACGAAGTGTACGATCAGGTAACACACAAATATTGCCCCGACTGCGGCAGAAACTTCGGCGAGCAGACGAAGCGCGTGCAAGTGCCGCATCAGCACACGTGGAAAGGCCAGAAATGCATCATGTGCGGGGCCATCAACACCTGCACCCACGATGGCACCTTCGAAGTGACGGGCGAGCTCTGGCAAGAGTCCACCCGCACCTATCAGCGCAACGACGACAAAACGCACATCGTTTCCGGCGAGGGGTATTATTACCTCCAGTGCAGCGTGTGCGGCCTGAAGGTCAATAAGGACCGTGAGGAAGGCAAAGTCGAAATCCAGGAGGAGCATACCTTCAAGGACGGCGTGTGCACCCGCTGCGGCCAGAAGGAAGCGGTGCAGGCCCCCGCTAAGCCTACCGGCGTCAGCGCGACGCTGAGCGGGCGGAAAGCGGTCATCAGCTGGAAGAAATCCAGCCGCGCCACCAGCTACAGCGTATATGGCGGGC
>JAFUXH010000159.1 GCA_017470945.1 Clostridia bacterium
CCTCCAGGGGGCCCCTGGGCCTACGCGCAAGCGCTACCCGGCCTGCGGGGCCCCCCTGCGGCCTCCCTGCTCGGCGTGCCTCCAGCAAGGGAACGAACGGCGGTGCGCTTGCCCTTTTCGCCGGCCGGCGTGGCCGCTGCTTGGGGCCCCGGTGGTGAGGGCAGCCGCCCTGCCCGCTCGGCCTGGCTGGCCAGATCGGCGGCGCGGCGATCCCGGGATGCTCCCTTGATCGGTCGCATCCTTCCGCCGCCCCAACAAAAAAAGCCCGGCAAAAGCCGGGCCCCCATCAGGGGAAAAGGATAGTACCGCAGATCTATTGTAGCATAAATCGGGCAATTGCTCAATAGATTGAGCAAAATAATAATAAGAACACATGTTCCCCTTTTCTTATCCCAATCATTGTGATAGAATAGCCCCGTATGGCATGGAGAAGAAATGGCCGTTCCTGTCAGCCCCAGGAACGGCCACTATGAAGGGGGTGATGGGAAAGCCCATCACATGGCGGAGAAGGAGAGATTCGAACTCTCGAACGGTTTTACCCGTTACACGATTTCCAGTCGTGCGCCCTCGACCAAACTAGGCGACTTCTCCATTCGCGCAAGCATTGCTCGACAACGAATGTTATTTTAGCACAATTCTCCCTTCGCGTCAAGCGGGGAATTTGATTTTTTTCAGTGATGAAATTTGTCGCTTCCAGGCATTGAATGTTGGGGACGGATGCTGGATCTTCCGAAAGCCACAAATATGAGGAATACCTGCGGTTGACAAACAGAAACGCCGGAGGGAACGTTTTTTGCCATGAGGTTGCTGATCCTGGCGGCAGCGTGGGATCCTATGCCGAAGCCTGGATGCGGAGTCATAACGTTCCTTATGTGCCCAGTCCTGAACACTTTCTACTTGAATGACGCCGATGTGATTCGGCATTTTTTATTGGGTGAGGCGGAAAAACGCAACATTTGACCAGGGATTGGCACGGTGCGGCTTGATGATTGAAAAGAAACATGATATAATGTGCGCATATAATGGCAATTCATGGGGAATCCCGGGAAAACATAGATCGAAGGAGGATGGCTTGGAATGAAAAAGAACCTGTACATCGGCGTGGATTTGGGCACGTCGGCTGTGAAGCTGCTGCTGGTGGACGGCGAAGGGACGATTCGGAACAGTTTATCGAAGGAATATCCCCTGTCCTTCCCGCATCCCGGCTGGAGCGAGCAGGAGCCCGCCGATTGGTGGACGGCCTGTACCGAGGGCATCCGGGAATTGCTGCGGGGTGAGGACGCTTCTCTGGTGGCGGGCATTGGCTGCGGCGGCCAGATGCACGGCTTGGTGGCGCTGGATGGGGAAGATCGGGTGATCCGCCCCGCCATTTTGTGGAACGATGGGCGCACCGCCGAGGAAGTGACGTATCTGAACGAGCAGATCGGCAAGGACAAATTGAGCGCCTATACCGCCAATATCGCCTTCGCCGGGTTTACCGCGCCCAAAATTCTGTGGATGAAGAAAAACGAGCCGGAGAATTTCAGCCGGATCGCCAAGATCATGCTGCCCAAGGACTATATCAATTATATGCTCACCGGCGTGCATTCCTGCGATTATTCCGACGCCTCCGGCATGCTGCTGCTGGACGTGGCGCACAAGGCCTGGAGCGAGGAAATGCTGAAGATCTGCGACGTCAGGAAGGATCAGCTGCCCACGCTGTTTGAAAGCTACGACGTGATCGGCACGGTGAAGCCCGAAATCGCGAAGGCGCTGGGCATTCCCGAAGCGGTAAAGGTGATCGCCGGCGCGGGGGACAACGCCGCCGCAGCTATCGGCACCGGCACGGTGGGGGACGGGGACTGCAATATTTCCCTGGGCACCTCCGGCACCATTTTCATTTCCAGCGATCAATTCGGGGTGGATAATTTCAACGCCCTGCATTCCTTCGCCCACGCCAACGGCAAATACCACCTGATGGGCTGCATGCTGTCGGCCGCCAGCTGCAACAAATGGCTGTGCGACGAGATCCTGCAAACCAAGGATTACGCCGGCGAGCAGAAGGGCATCACCGACGATAAGCTGGGCAGGAACAACGTGTTCTTCCTGCCTTACCTGATGGGCGAGCGCAGCCCCATCAACGATACCGACGCTCGGGGCACGTTCACGGGCCTGACCATGGACGCCACCCGGGAAAACCTGGTGCAGGCGGTGCTGGAGGGTGTATCCTTCGCCATTCGGGACAGCTTCGAGGTGGCAAAGGCCCTGGGGATCCACATTGAAAAGAGCAAGCTGTGCGGCGGCGGCGCCAAATCCCCCCTGTGGCGGAAGATCATGGCCAACGTGCTCAACATCCCCCTGGAGATCCCCCAGGCAGAGGAGGGCCCCGGCTACGGCGGCGCCATGCTGGCCATGGTGGGCTGCGGGGAATACGACAGCGTGCGCGCCTGCGCCGACGCCCTGGTCAAGACCGCCAAGGTGATCGCGCCGGATGCCGAACTGGCTGCCCGGTATGAAGCCCAATACCGCAAATTCCAGAAGATCTATCCGGCCATGAAGGCCCTGTTCCCCGAAATCAAGTGAGGAGAATCGACATATGAAGCGAGAAGAAGCACGCAAAATGGCGGAAGCCCTGGTGGCCCAAATGACGATCGAGGAGGCCGCCGGGCAATTGAGCTATCAGGCCCCGGCCATTCCCAGGCTGGGCATCCCTGCCTACAATTGGTGGAATGAGGCGCTGCACGGCGTGGCCCGGGCGGGCATGGCCACCATGTTCCCCCAGGCCATCGGCCTGGGCGCGGCCTTTGACCCCAAGCTGGTGGAGGAGCTGGGCGACGTGGCGGCCACCGAGGGCCGGGCGAAATACAACGCCGCCTTCCGTCACGGCGATCATGATATCTACAAGGGTCTGACCTTCTGGTCGCCCAACATCAACATTTTCCGGGATCCCCGGTGGGGCCGGGGCCAGGAAACCTTCGGGGAGGACCCGCTGCTGACCGCCGAAACCGGCTGCGCCTACGTGAGGGGTCTGCAGGGGAAGGGGGACACCATGAAGGCCGCCGCCTGCGCCAAGCACTTCGCCGTGCATTCCGGCCCCGAATCCCTGCGGCACGAATTCAACGCCGAGGCCAGCGAGAAGGATTTGGCCGAAACCTATCTGCCCGCCTTTGAGGCGCTGGTGAAGGAGGCCAAGGTGGAATCTGTCATGGGCGCGTATAACCGCACCAACGGGGAGCCCTGCTGCGCTTCTTCCTATTTAATGGGCAAGCTGCGCAATGAATGGGGGTTCGAAGGCCACTTCGTATCCGACTGCTGGGCCATCCGGGATTTCCACGAGGGGCACCACGTGACGGAAAACGCCATTCAGTCTGCCGCCATGGCGGTGAACGCCGGGTGCGACCTGAATTGCGGCTGCTCCTACTGTAACCTGATGATCGCCATCAATATCGGCCTGGTGAAGGAAGAAACGGTGCGGGAAAGCGCGGTGAAGCTGTTCACCACCCGGTATATGCTGGATATTTTGGGGGAGGGCAGCGAATACGATCAGATCCCCTACTCCGTGGTGGAGTGCGACGCGCACCAGGCGAAGGCCGACGAGGCCACCCGGAAGGCCTGCGTGCTGCTGAAAAACGACGGCCTGCTGCCCCTGAACACCGATCAGATCAAAACCCTGGGTGTGATCGGCCCCAACGCCGACAGCCGCCGGGCCCTGATGGGCAACTACCATGGCTCCGCCAGCCGGTATATCACCGTGCAGGAGGGCCTGCAGGACGCCCTGCAGGGCAAGGTGCGGGTGCTGTGCGCGGAAGGGTGCCATTTGTACAACGATAAAATGTCCAACCTGGCCCAGGAAAACGATGACCGCATGAGCGAAGCCATCGAGGTGGCGGAAAACAGCGACGCCGTGGTGCTGGTGGTGGGCCTGGATGAAACCATTGAGGGTGAGCAGGGCGATACCGGCAATCCCTACGGCTCCGACGATAAGCTGAGCCTGCTGCTGCCCCCCAGCCAGCAGCGGCTGCTGGATAACGTGCTGAAGGTGGGCAAGCCCACCGTGATCGTGCTTCTGGCCGGCAGCGCCATCGATTTGGCGGAAGCCGGGCAGAAGGCAAACGCCATCCTGATGGGCTGGTATCCCGGCGCCCGGGGCGGCAAGGTAATTGCCGATCTGCTGCTGGGCAAGGCGTCGCCCTCTGGCAAGCTGCCCGTGACCTTCTATTATAACGATCAATTGCAGGAGATGCCCGCCTTCACCGATTACAGCATGCGGGGCCGCACCTACCGCTATTTTGCCGGCAAGCCCCTGTATCCCTTCGGCTACGGCCTGACCTACGGCGACGTGCATGTGACTGCCGCCCGGGCCGTAAAGCAGGATGGGAAGCTGCTGGTGGACGTGACCGTGCGCAACGACGGGACCGTCGACACCGAGGACGTGGTGCAGCTGTACTGCCAGAACGAGGGCAGCGAAAACGCGCCACTGAACCCCCGCCTGTGCGCCTTCCAGCGGGTGCTGTTCCCCGCTCAGCGGGAGATCCGGGTCACCATCCCGGTGGATGAAAAGCGCTTCCTGGTGGTCAACGATCAGGGTCAGCGCGTGGAGGAAGGCACGGTGGTGCTGTACGCCAACGTGGGCCAGCCCGACGAACGCACCCGGGAGCTGACCGGCCACGAGGCGGTCCGGGTGCAATAAACCATCGAAGAAAGCCAAATGCAGAAGAAGCCTGATAAAACGGGCTTCAGAGCATCGATAAAATCGATGCTCTGCCATGGAAAGCCTGTAAACAGCCTTTCCATGGGAACATCAATTCCTTGTAAAATGGCGTTCCCGGGCAAATTCGC
>JAFUXH010000160.1 GCA_017470945.1 Clostridia bacterium
GCCCAGGAAAATGCAGCTTTCGCATCGGATGTTCACGTCGGAAACAGATACGTTCCGTATGATGCCGGGGAAAGCATCTTCCTTTCCTTTCCGGGGCGTCGCGCTGAGAAAAATCGGCTCGCCCTTGCCCCACCAGCCGGGCGCGCCGGGCAGATCGTAGGCATCGGCATACCTGCGCACGGCCCCCGTCAGGTGGTGTATATGGATCTGCTCCACCGTGCCGCCATCCCGCACCCAAATGCCAACGCCCCTGGAACAATCCTTTACGATGCAGTCCGACAGGACCACGTTGCGGATCAAGCCGTGGGTCTCGGTGCCGATCTTCAGGGCCGAATCCCTGGAATGCAGAACGCAGCCGCTGATGAGGATATTTTCGCACGGCCCGTAGCGCCGGGCCATGGGCGCGGTGGATTTGAGCACGATGGCGTCGTCCCCCGTATGCACGATGCAGCCTGAAATCACTACATCTTGACAGCAATCCGGGTCGATCCCGTCGTTGTTGGCGCCCCGATCGTTGTTGAGGATCTGAATATCATGGATGCGCACGTGCCGGCAGCCCGCCATGTGAAGCGTCCAGAAGGCCGCGTCCTTCAGCGTCACGTCCCGCACGGTCAAATTCCGCACGTTTTCAAAAAGGATCATCCGAGGCCGGAAGGCAGCCACCCGCAGCGGACATTCATGAAAGCCGCTGTCCACGTCAGCATCCACAAACACCTTGTCCCCTTGGCCGTCGATCACGCCTTGCCCGGACAGGGTGACATTTTCCGCGTCTCGGGCGCCCAGGAAAAAGCCGCCGTTCCAGCCGTCCACTTCCCCTTCGCTGGGGTCCGCGGGGAAGGGCAGGATATCCGCTTCCTTCAGGCTGGAGATCAGCACCGCCCCCGCCTCCAAATGCAATTCCACATGGCTCTTGAGCAGGATGGAGCCGCTCAGATACCGCCCCGCGGGCAGCAGCACGGTGCCGCCGCCTGCCTGATGGGCTTTGTCTACCGCCGCCTGAATGGCCGAAGCGCAGTTGGTTTTTCCGTCGGGCACCGCGCCGAATTGCAGCACATCATAGATGATCATTCGTTTTTCCCCTCTTTTCTGAAAATGCTTCCGATCCATTGCAGGGATAGCTCCTGCCGGGGCGCAAACCGGTCTGACCGCAGATAGGTATAAATGGCCTGCTGCAGCGCCCGGACTTCGGGGTATTGCGCCAGCTGATGAAGCCCCAGGGAGGACACCAGCAATCGCCCGTTTCCGCACGTACATTCAAACAGCTTCGCCATGGGACGCAGGAACGCATAGGAATCCATTTCAGCGATGATGCAGTCGATGCGCTCCGGCAGGATCATGGCCCGCTGATTCGCCATGGGCCACCACTGCCAGTTGTTGTAGGCTTCGGTGGGAAAATTGCGGAAGATCGGGTGGTTTACGTCAATCAGCTGGCCCATGCCGCCCGCCTGCTGCGGGAAGGTGCATACCGACCAGAAATCGGGGCTGAACTGAGCCCGGATGGAATGGGGCAGCGCCGCCTCGGTGCTGTCCGGGGCCAGATACACGATGCCGCCGGCTTGCAGCGTTTGCTTAGCTTTTTCATCCAAGGTTCGGCATTCATATACGCTGTCCGGGCAGATGGGTTCCGCGTCAGGATAGACCCAGATGGGATAAACATTTTCCATACCGCAAAAGGAAACGGTCAGCGTCAGCTTTTGCGGTTTGTTGATGCCATCCAGAGGAATCCGGATTTCCCCAAGATCGGTTAAATTGCCTGCGGGGGCCGCGTTTTCGGGCAATACGCCGTGCCGCTCAAAATCCTCTCCACGTACATCCCATGCCAGGCTTCCGGAAAGATCGCGTTTGCCGTAATTGGCCATCTGCACCCGGGCGGTCAGCGTTTCACCCACGGTGTAGGTATATTTTTCCAGCAGCACCAGGGGCAGCGCATCCCGGAAGAAGGCGGCGAAGCGCTCCGGACGGGCAAAATCATAGGGCTTCGCTGCCAAGTGGGCGTTCATCATGCCCACCAGCGCCGTGCCCTGGCCGGGAAAATCCTGGAGGCCCAGCAGGGAAATGCCGCTGTACCCTTCTGTCCGCAGGGCGGCTTCTACCTCGGCCCGGTAGCAAAGCAGGCTGCTTTCACCGGTGGCCTCCACCATGCGCCGCCAGTCCTTATCCAGCCCCTTTTCCCGCACCTTCCTTTGAATATGCTTCAGGTTTTCCGGGCTGGTGACACCGTGGTATTGCTTGATTTCGTCAAAATCCGGCAGTACCTCGTACTGGCCGACTTCAAAGGAAAACACCGGCTGATCGGTCTTTTGCCGGATAGCAGCCACCGTTTCATCATAATTGCGCCGCAAGTCGGGGTATTCGTGGTTCAGCCAGCCCATGGGGCCGTCGCAGGTGGCCCGCGTATCGTGATCAAAATACGCCATGGCGGTGTAGAAATCGCTGGCCGGGTCCGCGCCGATGGCTCCATAATGCACGTTGGAGCCGTTGGCGTACAGCCGGGTGGGATCAGCTTGCCTGGCCATTTCCAAAAGCCGATCCATAAAGGCGTGCCCCGCCGCGTCGGCGTGCAATTCGTTGCCGAAGGTGAGCATCAC
>JAFUXH010000161.1 GCA_017470945.1 Clostridia bacterium
AAAGCAGGAGAGAACGCAAGAGGTTCTAACCTTTTCAAGGCCCGGGAAGCCTTGAACAAGAAGGGGTTTCGCCAGAGGGCGTTCCAAACAGCCGGACCGATGGCGAGTCAGCCCCGGTGTGACCACTTCGATACCGCTCCAAGGTATTTTCACCCTGATTTTCGCCCTGGAAATTGGAGAGAAAACCAGGAGAGAAAGCAAGAGGTTCTAACCTTTTCAAGGTCCGGGAAGCCTTGAAAAATAAGGGGTTTCGCCAGAGGGCGTTCCAAACAGCCGGAACGATTTCGAGTCAGGGCCGTTATGACCACTTCGATACACCTCCACGGCAGCAAATATGATAGCGTATCCCGGGGAATTTGTCAAGATTTCAGCGGCAGAAAAAGACCGGGGCCCTTCCGCGGGATGGCGGAGAGGCCCCGGCTTTTGTTGAGATTGCGTGATGATGCGGCGTTTACCGTTCGATCAGCCGTTGCTGCCCAGGTCGGCATCGTAATGGATGGATTCGATAACACCGGTTTCCACGTTCACATCCACCACGTAGATGCCGTCGCCTTCAGTGAACGCCGGGAACTCATCGGGGCGGTCGCTGGGACGCTGGGTCAGGTACAGCCAGACGCTGTAAACGGGCTTGCCATCCCGAAGGCTGTAATACTCCCACGGCTCATAGATATCCTGGGGGCTGCGGACCAGCGCCATTTGCTCCTCGGTAAGCTGGAACACGACGGCCACGGCCTGGCGGGCCAGGGCGATCATATCCTGCTCCTTCCATTTGGCGGCGGCCTGCGCCTGTTCGCTTTGGGCGGCGTAGCCGGCTTGGAGCGCGGCGATCTCCCCGTCTGACGGCCTCCCGTTTTCCCGCGCCGCTCCATGGCGCTGGGCAATTTCCATTGCCTGACCATAATAGCCGGATACGTCGTGATGCGCCTGGCTCCAGGCGACCATGGCGTTCAGCTGGTCGATGCCCCAGGCTTCGGCCTCAAAGCCGCCGGCGGTACTTTCGCCGTCGTGGCTCCAGGTAACGGATGCCTTCCCGTCCCGCACGGTCACGGTGTATTCCCCCAGAACGTAACGCAGATCCCCAGTGCCCCAGTACGTGACGGTGGTGCTTCCTTCATTTGCCTCCACGGTTTTGCCAAAATAGCTTCCCTGCATGGTGGGCGTGACGCCATAGGCGCTCTCCAGCGCCTGAGCGGCCAGCAATTCATCATCCACCTGATGGGACAGCACGATCCCCGCCGCCACGGCGGATACGGCGGTCAGCAGGGTCAACACCAGGGCCAGCACCAGGCCCAAAGAGACGCTTCGTTTCATGTTCGGTTCCTCCTCCCGCGCAATGCGCTGCCGGATCTTCGCATCCAGCACGGGGGAGGATCGCAATCCGGCCAAACGCCGGTTCATAGCTTCCCGTACGGCTTGTTCGTCATTCCGCATGATACCATTCCTCCAATGCCTGCTTCAGCATGCGCTGCGCTTTCTTCAATCGATGGTAAACGGTGGATCGCGGCAGGTGAAGCGCGCGGGCTGTTTCATCGCCGGTCAGGCCCTGCATCCAGCGAAGCAGCACCACCTCCCGATACCGGGGCGGCAGGTTCATCACCGCCCTGGTCACGGTATCATCTGCCGGGGTGAAGGCGCAGGCGATCTCGGGCAATTGATCCAGCCCGGCGGATCGGTCTGTGTGGCGGAAATAGGCGCTTTTCATCATATCCTTGCAGGTGTTGATGGCAATGCGCATCAGCCAGGTCCTTTCCTCGGCTTCCCGGCGGAAGCGGCCGCAGCCCTTCCACGCCTTCAGGAACGTTTCCTGCACCGCATCCTCCGCCAGGGACGCATCGTGAAGATAGGCGAAGCACAGGCGCAAAAGGGACGTCTCCCATTGCGCCATGGCCTGCTCGAGCCAGGCGCGCTTTTCCTCATCGCTCATCGGCGTTTCCCCCTTTCACGAATTAGACGAGGCAGGCGGCGGATCTGTCCAACCCTGCAAAAAGAAAAGGCTCTTTCACCATTTATCGTTGATTTTTGTAAATTATCAAAACTCATTTTATATATAAGGCTTAGCATGAACTATTTGCGCTATAATAAATCGGGCAGTTACTTTATGGTACTTACCCATCTTATGATTGGGCGGCAAACAATCATTGAATATAGTTCGGTGCAAAAATACGGCTATATCTGGCACATTATTTGGGAATGATTATTGCGTGAAACAAATTTGCCTGCGAAATAGTCAATATATTGAATCTAATCACGAAAGGACGGATGATCCCATGCATCAAAGGATTACTTTGATTCTATTTTTCCTGCTATCGCTTCTGCCTGTTTGCCACGCGTTGGCCGACGCGAAAGCTCCCGCGCTGCCAGAAGGTGATTTGCAGGTAATGGATGTCAAACTAAGGCTCAACAAAGTATGGGAAGTGTATACCGGCCCTGGCCCGGATTATGGCATCGCCAATAACGGCAAAGCCCGGGTTAGCACCAAGGATTGGGTGCAGGTGCTGGGCGGCGAAGGCTGGGACAGGATTTTGGTTCAATATGCGATCAGCGATCAGCGGCTGCGGATTGGGTGGATCGACGCGGACGCTCTGGTTGAGGAAGATCGCACCTACGAAGTTTGTTTCGCACCGGGAGAAAGATATCTTTGGCGGCCTTGCTATTTAAACAGGGCATGCTCTGTTACCGATGATCCGCTGCTCAGCCAAACGCCCGTGGTGAGCTTGCCCAATCTGACGAAAGCCAGCTATCTTTGCCGCATGGGCGATTGGGCCATGATCGACGTGTCAACAAGCAAAGGCCGCGTGCGGGGATTCGTGCCTATGAATGCGATCACTTTGGATGAAGTTGATCTGCATCAAAACCCCAACTTCGCCGACGCGGCGGCGCTGCTGGAGCGGGCAGGCATTGCCGCCGCGCCCCGGGGCATCAAGGATAATACTATCTATTTTGATCTGCAAAACGGCGGCACGTTCTGGTATTACTATTACGGCCATGATTACAACGCCGTGCTGACGCCGTTGGAATTCAACTGCAAGCTGGAGCACGCCACGGATGAAGATGTGGGAAAGTATCTCACAGAGGCGCTGACCATGCTTTCCCGGGTGGAGGACGGTATCATTGACAACGCGCCGCCTTATCCTTGGGCGGATGTGGAGCGGGCCCGCGAAACCACCATTAGCAATGGGTTGCTCTACCAAGAATACCTGGGCGAACAAGGTTTGCGGGTGCTGCTGAATCAGCTGGCTGCCCACGACGGCAACGACCGTGTGAATAGTCTGCGAGCACAGCTGGCGTCGCGGCTGCTGGGCGTCAAAGATAACACCAATGTAGACCCGGCAGAAGGATGCGCCTGGTATGACGCGCTGCAAATCGCTCGGCAAAACACCCTAAAGCCCGCCGACGCGGGGGTGTATGTGCAGGATCCCATCCTGCGGGCGGCCACGCAGCTTTTGATTGATCATTACGGCGCAGAATACGCCGGGTATCCCAGCAACGCGGAGGTGGATACGGCAAAGTGCGTCACGGTGGTAGCGCTGGGCGAATGCGCTCGGGAACAAAAAGGGAATCAAGTGACGATTTGGGCAAACGGCGGCCACGAGCTGATCGCGCTGTACAACGGCAAAGAAATCAAGCTGAGCTCTGGTTCCTGGTATCCCGTGCGTTTGACGATGGAGCAGCGGACGGATGGAACCTGGCGGCTGATAGAGCTGATCGAGCCGGAGGATGGCGATTTATACGAATCCAGCATTTTGCGAATGTGCAACGGGAATCGGCAGCTTGCGGAGAGAATGTATACTGAACCTTTCCCCATGGAAGAGGCGGTTCAAAAGGTACTGGAAGCCCAGGGCTACCCGGACGCAATAAGGATTGATCACTGAAACAGGGAATCGTATGAAGATGGCCCATAAGATTCTTTGTACAAATGAACCTCTTTTCGATTAACACGCAAGTAGTGGAAGCGGCGGTCGGGACGAAAGATGAGAACAGATAACAGCTTTTATGGTAGACAGAACAAAACTCAAGAAAATATTCTGCTTTTCTTCTTTTGTCTCTCTGGCATAGTTGACAAAGATGTTCCAAATAAGATAATTTTCACCATAAAAAGTTCTCATGACATCTTTTAAAGTGGGCATAATCAGTACATCTCCTCGTTTCTTTTTCCAAACTAATTATAAACCCTCTTTTTCATGTCACAAACATCGAATTTTTTACAAATTATCAACTATAAAAGGTGAAAGAGCCAAAGAAAAAAGGGAATCGGCGCTGACCCGATTCCCTTGTGAATTTATTGCGGCAGGGCGATGCCCGCCAGGCCCTCCTCCGTCACGCCGGTGACGGTCACCCGGCGCACCTCGCCGGGCCGCCCTCCCGCCGTCAGGCAGGGAACGTATTCGGCGGTGTAGCCCCGGCAGGCGTCCTCCCCCTCCATTTCCTCGCACAGCACCTCCACCGTTTGCCCGACAAAGGAGGCGTGATACGCCCGGGCGGATTCGGCCCCCAGCGCGATCAGACGGCGGGCCCGCTCCTCACGGATCGCCCTGGGCACCTGCCCCGGCATGACCGCCGCTGGGGTGCCCTGGCGGGCGGAATAGGGAAACACGTGCATCCGGGCAAAGCTGATGGCCCGGCAGAAGGCCACGGTTTCCTCAAATTCCTGCTCCATTTCCCCGGGGAAGCCGGTGATCACGTCGGTGGTCAAGGCGCAATGGGGAAACGCCCGGCGCAGCGCGTCGGCGGCCTGGCGGAATTCCGACGCGGTGTAGCGGCGGCGCATGCGGCGCAGCACCGTATCGCACCCCGATTGCAGCGCCAAATGGAATTGCGGGCACACCTTGCTTTCCCGCCGCAGATCGGCGATGAACCCTTCCGTCACGATCACCGGCTCCAGCGACCCCAGGCGGATGCGCTTCACCCCCGGCACGTCGCAGGCCCGGATGGCGTCGATCAGCGACGCGCCGCTCAAATCCCGGCCGTAGCTGGTCAGGTGGATGCCCGTGAGCACCAATTCGGCAAAGCCAGCGTCGGCCAGGCGCTGAGCCTCCTGCCGGATCTCCTCCGGCCGCCGGGAGCGGATGCCCCCCCGCACGGAGGGAATGATGCAATAGGTGCAGTACCGGTCGCATCCCTCCTGAATTTTCAGCACTGCCCGGGTGTGACCCTCGTGGCGGGAAATCGACAAAGGCTCGTAGGGCACCCGCAGGATATCGCTGACGGCAGCCACCTGCTGGCCCTTTTCCACCGCCTCCTCCAGGAGGGACACCACCTCGCCCCGCCGGGCATTGCCGATCACCAGCCGCGCCCCGGTGGCCAGCAGCTTTTCCCCGTCCCGCTGGGCCAGGCAACCGGCGATCACCACCTGAGCTGCCGGGTTTTGCCGCAGGGCCCGGCGTACGGCGTTCAGGCTCTTTTTGTCCCCGGTGCCGGTCACCGTGCAGGTGTTGACCACATACACGTCGGCCACATCGGAAAAGGGCCGCACCTCGTAGCCGGCCTGTTCAAATAGCTCCAGCATCGCCTGGGAATCGTACTGGTTGACCTTGCACCCCAGGGTATGAAAAGCGACGGATCGCATGGATGTTCCTTCTCCTTTATGATGTCGTTACCGCCCCATATCGCCGCTCAGCGTCAGCAGGGACACGATAGCGGCCAGCCCGGCGGTTTCCGTGCGGAAAATACGGGGGCCCAGCGTGACCGGCACGGCGTTCAGCCCCTGCAGGGCGGCGATTTCCTCCGGGGCGATGCCCCCCTCCGGGCCGATCACGATGCCAACGTCCCTTTGCCCCTGCCAAAAGGACCCCATGCCCCGGCCGGACGCCTCCTCCCACGGCACGAACGTCATTTCGTGCCGGGGCAGCCGCTGGGTCAATTGCCCAAACGCGATGGGCGGCTCGATCACCGGCGTCAGCGCCCGGCCCGATTGCTTGGCCGCCTCGGCGGCAATGCGCTGGAAGCGGGCGGTCTTTTTTTCCGCGTCCTTGCCGGTCCACTGGGCCACGCAGCGGGAAAAATGAACCGGCACGATGCGGGCTGCCCCTGCCTCAGTGCACTTCTGGGCGATGTAATCCATCTTATCCCCCTTGGGCACCCCCTGGTACAGCGTCAGGCGCACCCCGGGCTCGGTGGTGGGCAATTCCTTCTCCAGCGCCGCCGTAACGCGGGGAGCGGTTTCCACGATATGGGCGGCATAGATGGCCCCGTCTGCAAGAATCTGGCAGGGGTCCCCCGCCCGCATGCGCAGCACCTTCAGGGCGTGGGCCTCCTCCTCCGGCAGCAATTCGGCGGCGCGATCCCCGGTGATCCGGGCAAAAAAGCGATGCATGGTCATTCCCCCCGGGCATTGAATGGATTCAGCCTGTTCATTTTACCATAGCCCGCCGGAAAAATGAAGAGTGAAAAAATGGGCATCCGGGCCAAACCATGGATTTTTACTTGTAGTTCCCGTGTTTTTCTGTTATACTATAAGAGGTGAATTTTGCTTATGGATCAACGAAGGAGGTATTTTTCCTTTGAGCGATTACAACAATAACCAGCCGTCTTCTTATCAGGCCCCCATGCGCCATCGCCGCAGCGACCGGCACAAAGCGTCCGACGCGGGCAGCGCCGCGAGCCCTTCCCCCGCCGCGCCGCAAATCGAAATGTCAGAAATCTCCCCGAACGATTATACCCGGGAGGAACCCAAGCAGTGGGTGCGCCAGCAGCCGCCCACCATCACCACCGCCCCGGAGGAGGACGAGGAATACCAGCGTCCCCAGCCCCAGCGGGTGACGGCCAACCGGGATCAGCGCTACATGCGCGTGCCGGTGAATACCGATCCGGAAGAAGAGGATGACGACGAGGATGACGAGGGCGGCGCTTTCCCCTGGGTAAAGGCGCTGATCGCCGCGGTGCTGGTGATCGCGGTGCTGTGCGGCGCGCTGTATTTCATTCAGGACGCCGGCCCCCTGACCCCGGTGGGCGATCGGCTGCGCGCCCTGATCAACGGCAAAAAGGAAGCAGGCCAGGCCCTTTCCTTCCAAACGGTCAATAATTCCGGCTATACCGACGCCCGGCTGCAGTTCCACCTGACCACCAACAAGGCGGTGGACGGCGTGCGCCTGGAAGATGAGGCGGGCAACGAGATCGTCAGCAACGCCTCCATCGTCAGCGGCGAAGGGGATACCAACCGCATCTGGTCCGTTACCGCCGTATTTGACGAGCCCTTCACCGGCGATCTGTACGCCGCCATCCGGGAGGGCGACGTTTGGACCCGCACGGCCTTCAGCGTGCCGCTGGTCATCGTGGCCCCCACGCCGGCGCCCACCGCCACGCCGCTGCCCACCCAGGCGCCGGTGATCACCCAGGCGCCCGCCGTCGCGGAAGCGCCCACCC
>JAFUXH010000162.1 GCA_017470945.1 Clostridia bacterium
CACATCATCGGCAACGAATGCATCCTGTGCGGCCATTGCTTCGTGGTCTGCCCGCAAAACGCCAAGGAGATCGTGGACGAAACCGAAAAGGCCAAGGTGCTCATCCAGAGCGGCGATCCGGTGGTGGTGTCCCTGGCCCCGTCCTTCGTAGCCAATTATGAGGGCGTGGGCATCGAGGCTATGCGGGAAGCGCTGAAAAAGCTGGGCTTTTACGATGTGGAGGAAACCGCCTTGGGGGCCACCCTGGTCAAGCGGGAATACGACCGCATTTTGAAGGAAGAGGACCGCGACGTGGTCATCTCCTCCTGCTGCCATTCCATCAACTTGCTGATCCAGAAGTATTTTCCCCGGGTGCTGCCGTACCTTGCGGATGTGCTGTCGCCCATGCAGGCCCACTGCGAGGACATCAAGCGGCGCATCCCCAATGCCAAGACGGTGTTCATCGGTCCCTGCGTGGCCAAGAAGGACGAGGCCGAGTACTACGAGGGCATTGTGGACGCGGTGCTGACCTACGAGGAACTGACCAACTGGCTGAAAAAAGAGGGCGTTGAGATCAAGCGCGAACAGCAGCCCGACGCCCACAGCTTGGCCCGTTTCTTCCCCACCACCGGAGGCATTTTGAAAACCATGGCCCTGGATGCGCCGAATTTCAGCTACATGGCTTTGGACGGGGTTGAAAACTGCATTGCGGCCCTAAAAGAAATCGATCAGGGCAAAATTCACCATTGCTTCATCGAAATGAGCGCCTGCGTGGGCAGCTGCGCGGGCGGCCCGGTGATGGAAAAATACGGCCACAGCCCGCTCAAGGACTATCTGGCCGTGGCCCAATATGCTGGCGACAAGGATTTTGAGATCGACCAGCCGGAAATCCGGCAGCTGCGCAAGCGCTTTGAGCCCATCGATCAGCGGGCCATGATGCCCAGTGAAACGGAGATCCGGGACATTCTCCGGGAGATGGGCAAGTTCAAGCCCAGCCAGGAACTGAACTGCGGTTCCTGCGGCTATAACACATGCAGGGAAAAAGCCATCGCCATTTACCAGGGCAAGGCGGAGATTTCCATGTGCCTGCCGTATCTGATGGAGAAAGCCGAAAACGTCAACGATACCATCGCCCGCAACAGCCCCAACGGCATCATTATGCTGAACGACCAATTGGAGGTGCAGCAGATCAACCCCGCCGCCCTCAAGATACTCAACCTTCGTTCCGAAAATGCCGTGCTGGGCGACCAGGTTGTTCGCATTTTGGACCCCGCGCCTTTCCTGAAGGTGAAAAACACGGGCCGTGGTATTTTCCATCAGCGTTCCTACCTGGCCGAATACGGCTGCACCATCCAGCAGACCATCGTGCCCGCCGAGGACGGCCGCATGCTGCTGTGCATCATGCGCGACGTGAGCGACGAGGAGGAAGCCCGCCGCCAGCGGGAGGAGATCAGCCGCCAGACCGTGGAAGTGGCCGACAAGGTGGTGGACAAGCAGATGCGCATCGTGCAGGAGATCGCCAGCCTGCTTGGCGAAACCGCCGCGGAAACCAAGATCGCCTTGTCCAAGCTGAAGGAGTCCATTACCAATGAATGATTTGACTTGTGATATCGGCTATAAAAGCGTCAACCACGTGGGCGAGCAACTTTGCGGCGACCATGTGGAGGTGGTGGAGCAGGAGGATGGCTCCACGGTGATCGTGCTGGCCGACGGCCTGGGCAGCGGCGTAAAAGCCAGCATCCTGTCCACCCTCACCAGCAAGATCATTTCCACCATGCTGGCCGCAGGGCTGTCCATCGAGGAGTGCGTGGAAACCATCGCCGCCACCCTGCCGGTGGATTCCATGCGGGGCGTGGCCTATTCCACCTTCACCATCATCCGCCTGATCCGCAACCAGACGGCAGAACTGATCCAGTATGACAATCCCCAGGTGATCGTGCTGCGAAACGGCGAAAACTGGGAGTATCCCCGCACGGAAACCACCATTGGCGGCAAGCAGATTTTCCGCTCCCTCATCCGTCTCCAGGAGGACGACGTGTTCATCGCCATGAGCGACGGCTGCCCCCACGCCGGCATCGGGATCGCCTATAATTTCGGCTGGAAGCGGGAAGACATCATCACCTTCATGGAGGCCATGAGCCTGTGCAGCTACACGGCCAAGAATCTCTCTACCCTGCTGGTGGACGAGTGCAACAAGCTCTACGGCGGGAAGCCCGGGGACGACGCCACCTCCTGCGTGGTGCGCATCCGTAAGCGCGTGCCCATGAACATACTCTTCGGCCCGCCCAGCAACCGGGACGACGGCGACCGAATGATGAACCTGTTTTTCGCCAAGGAGGGCAAACACATCATCTGCGGCGGTACTACCTCCTCCATCGCCGCCAAATGGCTGAACAAGCCCCTGCGCGCCTCTCTGGATTTTACTGGCGATATCCCACCCATCGCCTATCTGGAGGGCGTCGACCTGGTCACCGAGGGCGTGATCACCGTGAACCGCGTGGTGGAATACGCCAAGGATTACATCGGTGAAAACCAGCACTACGAGGCCTGGAGCAGCGGCAAGGACGGCGCGTCCATGATCAGCCGGCTGCTGTTTGAGGAAGCCACAGACATCAACTTCTACGTAGGCAAGGCCGTGAACCCCGCCCATCAGAACCCCGATCTGCCCATCAATTTCAACATCAAAATGAATTTGGTGAAGGAACTGTCGGAAGCGCTCAAAAAGATGGGCAAGCGCATCAAAGTCAGCTACTTCTAAGGAGAAACCATGCGTAAATTCGATACCAAGGTGCAATACCTGAAATACAAGGTGCTGCGGGAAGTGGCGCGTCAGGCCTGGAACGATACGCTGCTGGACAACGTGCTGGACATTCCCAAGATGATCGTGCCCGGCAAAGTGCCCACTATGCGCTGCTGCGTGTACAAAGAGCGGGCCATCCTGGCCGAGCGCGTGAAATTGGCCATGGGCGGCGGCAACACCGCCAACATCATCAACGTGATCGACATTGCCTGCGACGACTGTCCCGCCGTGGGCTATCAGGTGACTGATTCCTGCCGGGGCTGCCTGGCCCACCGGTGCGAGGACGCCTGCCGCCGCGGCGCGATCTCCTTTGACCACAACCACGAGGCGCACATCGACAAAACCAAGTGCGTCGAGTGCGGCCAGTGCGCCAAGGTGTGCCCCTACAGCGCCATCGTCAACCGCAAGCGCCCCTGCCAGAACGCCTGCAAGATCAAGGCAATCTCCATCAACGAGGATAACGCCGCCAAGATCGACGACGAAAAATGCATCCAGTGCGGCGCGTGCGTGTATCAGTGTCCCTTCGGCGCGATCAGCGACCGTTCCTTCATCATCAACGTGATCGACATGCTGAAAAAAAGCCAGGGCAATACAAAATACAAGGTGTACGCCCTGGTAGCCCCCGCCATTGGAAGCCAGCTGAATTACGCCAAGCTGGGCCAGGTGATCACCGGCATCAAGGAGCTGGGCTTCTACACCGTGGTGGAAGCCGCCCTGGGCGCGGATATGGTAGCTCAGGCTGAATCCAAGGAACTGACGGAGAAAGGATTCCTGACATCCTCTTGCTGTCCGGCCTTCGTGCGCTACGTCAAAACCGCTTTCCCCGCGCTGGTTCCCTATATCTCCCACAATCTGTCGCCCATGGCCACCATCGCCAAGTACATCAAGGATCATGAGCAAAACGTTAAAGTCGTGTTTATCGGCCCTTGCACCGCAAAAAAGGCCGAAGTGCAGCTGGAAGATGTGAAGCCCTATGTGGACGCCGCCATCACCTTTGAGGAATTGCAGGCTCTGCTGGACAGTCGAGATATCGACATCACCACCCTGACCGAGGACGTGCTGGACAATGCCAGCTACTTTGGCCGCATCTTTGCCCGCAGCGGCGGCCTGTCCGATGCCGTGGCTGAGGGCTTGAAGGAGCAGCACCTGGATGATTTTCAACTGAAAGCCTGCGCCTGCGACGGCATCGAGGAATGCCGCACGGCGCTGCTCAAAAAGAGCAGGAATGTACTGGACGCCAATTTCATCGAGGGTATGGCCTGTGTGAACGGCTGCATCGGCGGCGCGGGCAACCTGACCCACGGCGAAAAGAACAAGGCCGCCGTGGACAGCTATGGCCGGGAAGCCCTCGAAAAGACCATCCTGGATGCCATCGCGCCTCTACAATAACTGAATGTTCATGGCGGCAAAGCAATATTGCCGCCATGTCTTTAGTGTGCTATAACATCTTCTGTAGAACTGAATAGATTTTCAAAGACTAGCTTTCAGCGTGTACAGAAAGCCCGCAATATGGTTCATCTGCATGTATTCTCAAGCAGCCTGTTCATCAGTTCGCGGCAGGCTGCGCTGGCAGGCTGGTTCGCCCGGGTGATCATGCACACGGTATGGGCTGGCGGATCATCGGTCAAGCGGATTATGACGATTTCTCCGGCACGCAGCTGTTCCTGGGCCATAAATTCCGGCAGGAACGCCGCGCCCAACCCGCTGCACACCATGGGCACAATCTGGGACATAGCGGATACGAAGGTGGTGGGATGGAACAGCAGGCCGTGCCGGGCAAAATACCCGCACAGCATTTCATAACTCACGCTTTTCCGATGCATCGCCACAAAGGGCCAGGAAGCGATCTGTTCCAAAGTACAGCAGACTTCAGGGTCGGCCTTTGGGGAAATGGATGCGGGGGCCACCAGCACGTCGGGAAAAGTGGCCAAGGTTTCCACGCTCAGGGAAGCGTTTTCATGGAGTGGCTTGGTGACGATGGCCAGATCGGCCAGGCCATGCAGGATCAAAAAGATCGCGTCCTCGCTGGTCGTGCTGCGCACGTTGATCTGTACGCCGGGATACTCCTGCCGATAATCCCGCAGGGCGGGCAGCAGCGTGCCATGCAGCGCCACTTCGCTGGCGGCGATGGTGATCTGCCCGTCGTGCAGATGGGCCATGTTTTTCAGCTCGGTTTCGGCGCAGGCGATGTGCTGCACGGCCTCCTGTACGTGCGCAAAGAGGATTTCCCCTTCGTGGGTCAGGGTAATTCCCTTGTTGCTGCGAATGAAAAGCTGACAGGCCAGCTCCTGCTCCAGCCGGTTGATGATCCGGGTGATGTTGGGCTGGCTGTTGTGCAGTATGCGCGCCGCCATGGTAAAGCTTTCGCAGGTAGCTACATGATAGAAAATCCGATATGATTCATAGGATGCCGCCATGTATTTCCTCCTCTATATCAAATCCTGATAGCCGATATATAAAATATATCTTTTACAGAGAACAAAGTCAAGTGTATAATCATTTCTGTGTGAGAATACACAAATTCACGCACGATGGGAAGCATGCAAACCATGAACAAGGATCTGACGGAGGGAAAACCGTCCTCCGTATTATGGCGTTTCTGCCTGCCGCTGTTTGGCAGCATCATCTTTCAGCAGCTATATAATATTGCTGACAGCTGGGTATCGGGAAAATTCATTGGGGAAGGTGCCTTGGCTGCCGTGGGCAACAGCTATGAGATCACGCTGATCTTCATCGCCTTCGCCTTCGGCTGCAATATGGGCTGCTCTGTGGTGGTGTCGCAGTTATTCGGCGCCAAGGATTATCGGCAGGTGAAAACCGCCGTTTCCACTGCCATGCTGCTGACGGGCGCGGTGTGCCTTGTGCTGATGACCGCAGGGCTCGTGGGCAGTCGCCGGCTTCTGGCTCTGCTGAATACGCCGCCAAACGCCATGGCGGATTCGGCGCTGTACCTGGATATTTACATCCTGGGCCTGCCCTTTATGTTCTTTTACAACGTGGCTACAGGGACATTCGCGGCGCTGGGTGATTCCCGTACGCCCTTTGTTTTCCTGGCGCTGTCCTCCACCGCCAATATCGGGATGGACATCCTGTTTGTCACTGCTTTTGGCATGGGCGTGGCCGGCGTGGCCTGGGCCACCTTCATCTGCCAGGGGATCAGCTGCGCGCTGGCTATGATCGTCGTGCTCAGGCGGATGCAGGCGCTGACGGCAGGAAGGGGCAAAGCACCGCTCTTTTCTGCCGTGCTGCTCAAAAAGATCATCATCATCGCCGTGCCCAGCACCCTGCAGCAGAGCTTCATCTCCGTGGGCAACCTGGTGATCCAGGGCGTGATCAACGGTTTTGGAACAGGCGTGATGGCGGGGTATTCCGCCGGGGTGAAGCTGAATAACCTGGTGATTACTTCCTTTACCACGCTGGCCAACGGCATTTCCAATTACACCGCGCAGAACATCGGCGCGGGCAAAAGGGAGCGTGTGCGGCAAGGCTTGCGGTCGGGGCTGAAAATGGTGTGGCTGCTGTGCGTCCCTTTCTGTTTGCTCTATTTCTTTGCGGGAGAGGCGCTAGTACGGTTCTTCATGGATGATCCGACGGAGCAGGCCTTACGAACCGGCATCGTTTTTTTGTGCATTCTGTCGCCCTTCTATTTCGTGGTTTCCGCCAAGCTGGCGGCGGATGGCGTGCTGCGCGGAGCGGGCATGATGCGGCAGTTTATGACGGCCACCTTTACCGACCTGATCCTGCGGGTGATGCTGGCGATCCTGCTTTCCCGCACGGCGCTCAAGTCCACGGGGATCTGGTGCGCCTGGCCTATCGGCTGGGTGATCGCCACCGGCATGTCCCTGCTTTTTTACCGAAAAGCATTTGTATCTTTCCCGGGAAACACCGTTCCCTGCCGGGAACGTGTTGAATAAAAAAAGGAGGAACCCTCTATGAAGAACCGTATCCTCGCCTTGCTAACCGCGCTGGCCATGCTGCTGTGCATCCTGCCCGCGGCTCTGGCCACAACCGCTACCGAAACCGCTGTTGTCACCGGCACCGGCACAGCCCAGGGCTATGGCGGCGATGTGACCGTGACCATGACCCTGGCCGATGGCGAAATCACCATTGTGGAGATCGTCGGTGACGCCGAAACTCAGGGCATCGGCAGCAAGGTCGTTGAAGAGTGGCCCCAGGCTTTCGTGGAAGCCAACGGCATCGTGGACACCTACACTGGCGCGACCTTCGCCTTCGCTACCCGCGCTGCCGTGATCGAGGCAGCCCGCCAGGCGCTGGAAAACGCCGGTGTGAATCCTGATGATTACATGCGCGAGGTCCAGGCTGAGGAAGCCAAGGACGAAACCTACGACGCCGACATCGTGGTGGTCGGCGCGGGCGGTGCGGGCATGGTGGCCGCCATCACCGCTGCCGACGCCGGCAAGAAGGTGGTCATCGTGGAAAGCCAGCCTGCCGTGGGCGGAAACTCCGTCAAGGCCACCGGCGGCATGAACGCCGCCAAGACCGTGTATCAGGACAAGAATGAATTCGGCGAAGGCGCCGGCGTGGAAAAGACCCTGGCCGCTGCCGAAGCCTATGCCGACAACGAGGCCATCACTGCCCTGGCTGCCAAGGTCAAGGAGCAGTGGGAAGCCTGGCAGGCCAATCCCGAAGGATATTTCGATTCCACCGAGCTCTTTGCCCTGGATACCCTGATCGGCGGCAAGGGCCTGAACAACCCTGACCTGGTGAACACCCTGGTGAACGACAGCGCCGCCGCCATCGATTGGCTCAGCTCCATTGGCATTGATCTGAACAACGTGGCGGCCTTCGGCGGCGCGTCCGTCAAGCGCATTCATCGTCCGGTGAACGCCGAGGGCAAGGTGGTCTCCGTAGGCGCTTATACCGTGCCGCTGCTGGAAAAGGCCAGTCAGGAACGGGACAACATCACCCTACTCACCGACACCACTGCCACCCAGATTCTGACCAATGAGGCCGGCGCTGCCTGCGGCATCGTGGCCACCGGCAAATCTGGCAACACCGTCACCGTTAACGCCAAGGCCGTGATCCTGGCCAGCGGCGGCTTCGGCGCCAACCTGGATATGGTGGTCAAGTACGCGCCTCAGCTGGCGGGCTTCATGACCACCAATGCCGCCGGCATCCAAGGCCAGGGCATCGAAATGGCCCAGGCGCTAGGCGCCGCCACCGTGGATATGGAGCAGATCCAGATCCATCCCACCGTGCAGGCCGATACCGCTTCCCTGATCACCGAAGGCTTGCGGGGCGACGGCGCGATCCTGGTGAACGCGGAAGGCAAGCGCTTCATCGACGAAGTGGGCACCCGGGACGTGGTCTCTGCTGCCGAGATCGCCCAGCCCGGCTCCTTCTCCTGGCTGGTGGTGGACCAGAAGATGGTGGATGCTTCCTCCGTCATTCAGGGCTACATCAACCGGGGCTTCATGTACGGCGCGGACAGCTATGAAGCATTGGCCGCGATCCTGGAGATCCCCGCCGACGCTTTTGCCGAAACCATGAACACCTGGAACGGTTATGTGGCTGAAAAGAACGATCCCGAGTTTGGCCGCACCAGCTTTGCCCAGCCCCTGGATACCGCGCCCTTCTATGCGGTGAAGGTCACCGCGGGTATCCATCACACCATGGGCGGTCTGAAGATCGATGAAAAAACCCATGTGCTGAATGAAAACGGCGAGATCATCTCCGGCCTGTTCGCCGCGGGCGAGGTCACCGGCGGCGTGCACGGCGCCAACCGTTTGGGCGGTAACGCCGTGGCCGATTTCGTGGTCTTTGGCCGCATCGCCGGTCAACAGGCTGCAGAATATGTAAAGTAATCAGCCCCATACTGAATACGCGGCGGCCTCTCCGAATGGAGAAGCCGCCGTTTTTGGATTGATGGGCATGCCCCGAACCTGGAGTGAAAGTCTCCAGGGGCGCTGTGTATTATACCATTTTGAGAAAACATCGGCATTACCCGGATCCTTTGCCTTTTCGGCAGCATTTTCCCTTACAGGCAATCCTTGTAGATTTCGACGATGTCCTCGTCCGTCAGCGCGACGAAGGCGTTTTTCAGATAACCGCCGGCGTTGGCGTGGGAGGCCATTTCGGCGAAATGCTCCGGGCCGATCTTCAGTTCGGACAGCGTCATCGGGGTGCCGGTCGACTTGAAATACGCTTCCAGCGCGTCGATGCCGGCAGCGGCCAGCGCGGCTTCATCCTCGCCCGACAGGCCCATCACGTTCTTCGCAAAGCGCACAAAGCACCAGGCGCAGGAAGGATCTTTCTTTAAAATATGCCGCATCCACCGGGACGTGAGGATGGCAAGCCCGACGCCGTGGGTAATGTCATAATAAGCCGAAAGCTCATTGGTAAGTATCCTGATGATTGCCACCTTGTGCCTTTCAACGGAGGATGCTTGCATCCGCTGAAACCTACAGTGCCACTGCGCAGGACTTTGGCGAAGAGGTAACCGTCACAATCAACGTACAAAGCCGCTTTCAGGGAAGCGGCTGAGTGGATATGCGATTACGTATAGATCAGTTCATTGAGGATTACTTCTTCCGCACGCTGCCGGATATTGTTCATCTGGCCAACCCAGGACATTTGATCCGTTGTTTTCAGCATTTCTTCGACTCCTTCTGTCTGAGCCAACCCGGGGATGATTTGCTCCATTCGCCGTCGGCTGGTCTGATCGATTTCTGCCAGGTGCACGTAAAGCTTGCCGGATAGGATCAGGCGTGTATACAGCCCGGGACGGTGCTCCTGGAGATAATTCAGGCGAATCCGGCCATAGTGCCCAATGGCCTGAAGGGGAACATCAGGGAGTTCCAAATCGGGGAAGTAGTAGTCTCCATGTAAGGTATAATGAATGCCGTTTTCAATGATTTCTTTTTCCAGATTTGTCATGGTAATGACCTCCTCTTTCAGCTTATTTTTTTGATAACCCGACCGAAAGAGGCGCAATGCAACTTGCTTTCCGTACCCCAACGCTTACCCCAACCCGTACCCCAACCGGGGTTGTACGCGGTTGTTTTTCGTTGTTCGTGATTGTCAGAAAACCCTTGAAAAATCTACGTTTTTGGCTTCCATTGATTCAAGAAAACAGACCTATTTTCTCTTCGAGTCCTGTTGCGACCACCATTCGCCGACAAATCCGAACCCAGGCTGATCTTCGTTCATGGATTGCTCGGCATCGTCATCCAGCGATGACAAAAGAAAAAGACCAGGGATTGCTCCCCGGTCTTTTTTGTTTACTTGTCCAACTCCGGCAGTCCGGCCACGCTGGTCAGCAGGCTCAGGATCCCGGCCAGCAGGGACGCGGATGCGACCGCAATCCAGTTGACCTCGGAGATCACCGCGCTGGT
>JAFUXH010000163.1 GCA_017470945.1 Clostridia bacterium
CCAGCCATACCCGGCCCTTTACCGATGGCACCCGGGGGCAATTGCGGGCCTCCATGGCCCGGGCGGGCATCGGCGTTTCCGTGGTACTGCCGGTGGCCACCAGCGCCCGGCAGGTGCCCCGCATCAACGATACCGCCATTGCCACCAACAGCCGGGCGGCGGAGGAGGGGGTGTTTTCCTTCGGCGGCATGCACCCGGATTTTCCAGATTGGGCGCCGGAACTGGAGCGCCTGGCCGCCGCGGGCGTCCGGGGCGTGAAGCTGCACCCGCCCTATCAGGGGGTGGATTTTGACGACCCCCGGTATCTGCGCATCCTGAAAAAAGCCGCCGCACTGAAGCTGCCGGTGCTGATCCACGCCGGGCTGGACGTGGGCTTGCCCGGGGCGGAACAGGCCACGCCGGAAAAAATCGCCCGCGCTGTCGACGCCGTGCCGGAAGCGACGCTGATCCTGGCCCACATGGGCGGCTGGCGCTGCTGGGATCAGGCGGCGCGGCTGCTGCCCGGCTATCCCGTGTATCTGGATACCTCTTTTTCCCTGGGCAGCATGACCGGCAACGGCGACGGCTTTTACCGCACCCCGGAGGAAACGCGCATGCTGGAGCCCGACGCGTTCGTGGCCATCATCCGCCGCTTCGGGGCTGATCGCGTGCTGTTCGGCACCGATTCCCCTTGGGGCGATCAGGCCGCCTGCGTCGACGCGTTCCGGGCCCTGCCCCTGACGGAGGCGGAGCAGACGGCCATCCTGGAAAAAAACGCCGCCCGCCTGCTGGGATTGTAAAAATGCGAAGCAGAGCTGAATGCCATTTGGGTTTCATGCATCCCTGGGGTTTGTCGATAATCTGTGCCATGTCCGGCTTGCCCGGCATGGCTTTTTTGCGGATGAAGATCGAGGAATGAAATTTTTACGACCGCGCATAATTTTCCGGCTCCGGCTCGTCTATCCAGGTGAAGGGGGTGATCGGCGATGGATCGTGCTATGGCGCCCGGCGGGATCAGGGAACAAAGGCTGTCGGGCTGGATCGAGGCCTATTCGGATGCGATCCTGAGAACCTGTTATTTATATTTGTCCGATCGGGGGCAGGCGGAGGACGCCACCCAGGATACCTGGATCAAGGCCTGGAAACACATGGAGGATTTTGAACGCCGGGGGATTGCCAATGAAAAAGCGTGGCTGCTGCGCATTGCCGTCAACACCTGCAAGGATTACAGGCGAACGGCCTGGTTCCGGCACGTCGATCGGGAGCGGGCGCTGGAGGAATTGCCCCCGCCCCTGCTGGCCGTGGAGCCCGCGGATCGTACGCTTGCCCTGACGGTGATGGCGCTTCCCGCCAAATACAAGCAGGTGATCCTGCTCTATTATTTCCAGGGGCTGACCATGCAGGAAACGGCCGACGCTTTAGGCGCGGCCCAATCGACGGTGCAGCGGCGGCTGAAAAAGGCGGAAGAACTGCTGAAGGCTTCGCTGACGGGAGGTGAGGCAGATGAAGAATAAGCAAGAAGCGTTACAGCAATCGCTGAACGCGGTCCTTTCCGGGCTGCAAACGACGCCCCGGCAGCGGGATCGATTCTTTGACCGCGCGACGGGGGAGAGCCCAATAAAAAGAAAGCCCGTCCTCGGCGTGCGCCTGGCCCTGATCATCGCGCTGATGATCGCCATGACCGGCGCGGCCCTTGCCCTGACCCGCGGCTTTGGCATTTTTGACTTTGCCAGCAGCCATCGAAAGAACGTGGAGGTGCCTCCGGACGGGGAAAGCGGCATTTTGCGGGATCTGAAAACGGTGGATTGCGGCCATGCGACGGTCGTTTTCCGGGAAGCGGCTTACGATGGCATGACCTGTCATTTGGTGTACGATGTGATCCCCCACCGGACAGACATGCTGCTTTTTGACTGCCCGACAGACGATAGCTGGTACGGGCTGACGCATTTGGATTGGGATGAGGAAGCCCTGCTTGCCGACGAGCGCACCATCCTGGACAGATGGGAGGAAGGGGGCTATGCCAGCGCGTGGGAAGTGGATTTTGATGTGGGCGCCGTCGATGGAGCAAGCTATGAGGACGCATACGGCGGCATGGGCGGCGTGCTGGATGAGGGAAGCGGCACGTATACCGGCACGGTGGAAATCCCGTTTCGATCCTTCCAGGCGGAAAGGACCATCCGGCTGTACGTGCGGCTGCTGCCCCTGAACGATCTTCATGACGAATATTCCTATGATTACGACCGATCGGAGATCGCCGTGCTGGAATATACCTTCCACGCGGAGGAGGGGAATGTGCGCGTCAGTGCCGGCCCGGTTCCTCTCCCCGGCATCGGCGTGACCGTAAACGACGTGCGCATGACGGTGCTGCCCCGGGAGATCGTGTATCAAATCACGTACGCCGTCACAGATCCGGCGGCCTTCCACGCCGCCTTTGACCGGGATTTGGGCGGTTTTATCCACACGGATTTCCCGCAATTCCGCTTCGTTTCCATGGACCCGGAAAGCGGGGCGGTTACCTTCCTCCCGGAGGGGATCACCTTCGAGTTTTCCCAAAATACGATCGACGCGGAAAAGGGCCTGTACGTACAAAGAGGCACCTTGGGCCTGAGCGCCGCGCGGGATACCTACACCCTCGCCGTGTTCCGCGATCTGTACGCGGAGGGAGCGACGATGCTGGAAACCGTATCCCTGAACATGCGGCCACAGGCGGACTAACGCCATCAAGGGCAGTTTGCGGACTGCCCTTAAATTTTTTTCAAAAAGATGCAGGTTTTGCCTTTTTGCGCCGTCTATAGAGGTGAAGGAGGTGAGCAGCCGATGATTGCAGAATTGGGCCCATCCTGCAATACAGAGGAAACATTCAACCGCTTGGTTTCAGCATATCAGCCGAAGATCCTGCGCATGTGCGCCATGTACCTGCGCGACGACGCAGCGGCGGAGGACGCCGTGCAGGAAACATTCCTGAAGGCGTACCGCGCCTTGCCCCGATTCCGGGGGGAATGCAGCGAAAAAACCTGGCTGATGCGGATCGCCGTGAATACCTGCCGGGATATGACCCGGTCGGCCTGGTTCCGGCATACGGACAGGCGCGTCACGCCGGAGGACCTGACCCTGGCCGCGGAGAGCGCCGCATCCGATGAAAAGGAGGCGCTGGCGCAGGCAATCCTGCTGCTTCCCCGAAAGTATAAGGACGCGCTGCTGCTGTATTAGAACTTTTGTCAAGGATAGAAAGATATTTTTTGGCAAAATAGCAAGCTCCGCTGAAACCGTTTGAACTGCGGCAAAAAAGTCAACAAGGCTTCCCATCAAAATCGAAGGGAAACCTTGTTGATTTCTTTTTTTCTGTTATGCCAAATCTTGTTTACTCAATATCAGGTTAGAGGCCGTTCCCAATCCACCTGCAAACAGCGCGCCGCCCATGAGGCACATCATCACATGCATGATGCCGGCATTCAGCGGCGTCATCATGGGGATCATCATAAACAACAGCATCCCGGCAAAGGCGAACAGCAGGACGGAAAGCCAGCTTCTGTTTTTGCCAAAGCAGCTCACCGCCACAGCGATTGCCACGAACACCAGCATCAGGAAAATCTTGGCGATCATGCACATGATGAGACCGAACACGCCCGCCGCGCCCAGGGTGAAGGGCAAGCCCGCCACGCCGCCGCCGAGGACCGCGCCGATGAAGAACGCTACCAGCATCAGCGCCCCGGCAACAAAGCCGGAAACGGTCTTGGAGATAACATAATCCTTTTTCTTGGCGCGGACAGTAAACAGGTTTTTGGCGTATCCGCTGCGGAAATCATCGGCGATGAACAGGCACACGAACACACCCGCCATAAAGAAGATCAGGTTGATGTTGCACATGGCCGTCATGTCCATGGCCATCATGCCCTCGCCGCTCTCCGTGCCAATGATCTGCCAGGTATTGGTAAACGTTTCCATGGCCGTTTCAATGCCCGTCTGAGGATTGGCCACTGTTGTGCCGTCCATCATGGTTGTCATCGTGAGAATTAGAATCGGCATCATCAGGGCGATCAAAAGAAAGATGGGCAGGCGGGAGGTGGTGAACATCCGGCGGAAATCCACCTGCATCATGCTGTTCAAACGCTTGGATTTGCTCATTGCTTCTTTCCTCCCATCAGGTCGATATAATATTCTTCCAGGCCGATCTTGGCCGTCCAGATTTCGCTGACCGTGACGCCCTTTTCATACAGGAAGGAAGCCACGTCCTCCGGCCAAACATCGCCATAAACGCGGATGGTGCCGTCCTCCTCTTCCTCCACCCGGTCGTACTTGCCTTTGAGCAGCAGCTTGATCTTGCTGCCCTCGTCCGTGCGCAGGGCGATATAGGTGGGACAGTCAGCTTCCAGTTCTTCCGCTGTCATTTCCCGGATCATCCTGCCGTGCCGGATGATGCCGTAATGGGTGGCAATCTTCTCCAATTCGCCTAAAATGTGGGAGGAAATCAGCACGGTGCAGTGGTAGTTTTGCGTAATATCGGTGAGCACCTCCCGCATGATACGCATACCGTCTGCGTCCAAGCCGTTGATGGGCTCATCCAGCACCAGCAGGCGGGGATTCCCCAGCAGGGCCATGGCGATGCCAATGCGCTGCTTCATGCCCAGGGAGCAGTTTTTGAATTTATTGGAAGCCGCGCCTTCCATGCGCACGGTTTTGAGCACCTTGGCAATTTCCTGCTCCGGATTCTTGATTTCCAGGTTCGCCGCCTGGATCATCATGTTGTTCCACACGCTGCAATCGGGGAAGCAGCCCGGTGCTTCGATCAGCACGCCAATGTGGGAACGGATTTCATCGTCATTGTGATCCTTGCCGTACAGTTGGATACTGCCGGAGGTGGGATGCAGCAGCCCGCAGATCATCTTCTCCGTGGTGGATTTGCCGCTGCCGTTTTCTCCGATGAAGCCGTAAATGGCCCCCTCCGGCACGGTCATGTTCAGATTGTCCACGGCTTGCTTGCTGCCAAAGCGTTTGGATAAACCGCGAATTTCAATGGCATTCATTGTGCGTACACCTCCTCAATATACATCGCTGCGGTTCAGCACCAGCGTACCCAGCGCGTTATAGACCACAGCCCAGGCCACGGACACCGCAATGCAGGTCAGTAGCGTCACGATATTGCTGCTCAGGCAGGCGTTCACCGACGAACCGTACAGAAAGACGTTCAGGGCGGGGCTATTGCCCAGCAGCGCCGCCGCGCCGATGATGGGGATACCCGTGCCCAGCACAAAGCTGGAAGTAATCGAAACACCAAACTGGCGGCGGAAGATGACGTTGAGGAAGGTGTACAGGCTGGCCCAGCCCAGGCTCATGACGGCTTTGCCCAAGATCGCCAGCAGCAAAGAGAAATAATTGGCGCGAAACTCCATCCCGGCAAACAGACCGCCTGTGATGCCGCCCAGCAGGTACGTGGCGCACATACAAACCATGGCAAAGGCGCAAACCAGGGATTTGGAAATCATGTAGTCGCTTTTATGGGAGTGCGTTGTAAACAGCTGCTTCACATATCCGCTGCGGTAATCGTGCCCGATGAAGATGGACACCATGATGCCGCCGAAGATGAACACCATGTTCATGTTGGCGTACTCACCAATGTCATGCACCACATACAAAGGAGAATCCGCCGCCACGATATTCCAGGCGTTGGTGAACAGCGGGGCAGCAGCCGCGCCATCCGGCCCGCTCATCATGCCCATGCTGGATATCATGCCCGGGATGATGGCGGCAATGGCCAGGAAGATATAGAACATGGGCGTATGGAACAGCCTGTAAAAGTCCACGCCCAGCATGCTTTTCAGGCGCTTTTGCAGGGTAGGAGATTCAAAGGTGGGTGTCAAAGTCGCTTGCATTTTAGGCACCTTCTTTCTTGGACATGAGTTCGATATAGTATTCCTCCAGGCCGATGCGGTTTTTCCGGATTTCCTGGACGGTGTGGCCGTTGTCCAGCAGATCCCGCACGATGGCTTCGGTGTCGTTCATGTCATAGACCCGCAGGCTGCCGTCCTCCAGGCGTACATCGGGAAATTTCTTTTGCAGGTCGGCCAGGGCCCGCTGCATATTGCCTGTTTTCACAGTGGTGAAGGTGCGGCAGCGGCCTTCCATTTCGGCGGCAGTCAGCTCCTGGATCATTTTCCCCTGACGGATGATGCCGTAGTGGGTGGCGATCTTCTCCAGTTCGCCCAGGATGTGGGAGGAGATCAGCACCGTGCAGCCGTAATTCTTCGTGATGTCCACCAGGATCTCCCGCATGATGCGCATCCCGTCGGTATCCAGGCCGTTGATGGGCTCGTCTAAAATCAGCAGGGCCGGGTCACCCAGCAGGGCCATGGCGATGCCGATGCGCTGCTTCATGCCCAGGGAGCATTTTTTGAATTTCAGCTGAGCTTCATCGTCCATGCGCACGATCTTCAATACGCGCTGGATTTCCTCGTCCGGGTTTTGCAGGTTCAGGTTGATGGCCTGCATCATCAGGTTCTGGTAAATGGTGGAATTGGGAAAGCACCCCGTGTTCTCAATCAGCGCGCCTACCCTGGCCCGCACACCAGCGTCCCTGTAGCTTTTGCCAAACAGCTTGATATCGCCGCTGTCCTTGACCAGGTGCCCGCAGATCAGCTTTTCCGTGGTAGATTTTCCACTGCCGTTTTCCCCGATAAAGCCGTAGATAGCGCCTACCGGAACGGTCATATCCAGGCCGTCCAGGGCATACAGCCCGCGAAAGGACTTTTTCAGCCCATGAATTTCAATGGCGTTCATGTTCCTTCTCCTTTTCTCCGTTTCGTCAGGTTTTCCATCTGACAGGGAGAAGGATACAAAAGGTTTGTTTGCGTATTGTTCAAGTTTTGTTAGAGAAGTGTTAATACTAAAATCTTCTGAAAAGTGGACATCTTTTCGGTCCTTTTTCTCCGTGGCCTTGCTTCATTCCGGTCAACGTAGCGCTGCTACGCCTCCCTTCATTCAGCTTTGCCACGACAAAAAATGCCTCGAAAATCTTATCCACTTTTCATTAGATTTTAGTATAATGCGAAAGCGCTTGAAGGGTTCTTTTTTCTTTCCGTAAAAAGAACCGCAAATCAAGGCAAATTGCTTGATTCGCGGTTCCTGGCCGTTCAAAATATATGATTAAAGCGTATCGAATTTTTCGCCGCTTTTCGTTTCGTCGCTGTACAGCTCAGCGGGGAGGATGTTGGGATAGGCATGCCATTGACGAATGGAGAGGAAGCCATATCCATCGGTCAAGTGCTTGACACGGCCATCACGGTAAGTGAAGGTGCCTTCCGCCTGATCGAAAACGAGCGTGGCAACCGGGTTATCCGGGTGTTTATAGGTCACTCCCCAGGTGTCGATATTTGCGACGCGGAAACTGACCGAATAAACACCGTCTTCGGTATTGATCCGGATCCGGTAACGGCTGGGATAAAAGCCGTCCAATGGCCGATAGAAGGCCCAATCCTCATGAACGATCTCCATTTCGGAAATATCCCTGTCGCCTCCCTTCAGGTTTCCTAAAGAGGTATAGTGTTTCCCGGTTTCAACATCATAAATGGAATAGTCCTTCATTCCCGCGCGCATGTCATACATAGAGGAGTGCATCCCGTCAAAGCAGACGAACCCCCAATCCTCCCATGCGCCAAGCTCGGCGGCGGAAGAATCTACAGCCACGTAGCGCTCCCTCAAGGCAAATCCCTTCATAATGTTGACACGTTTTCCCCGATAGACAAAGTAACCTTCCACCGGGCCGGCCCAATTATATCCATAGGTGATGGAATGCTGCGTAAGGGCAGACGGCTTTTCCCGGCCGTACCAAAGGGGGTATCCCTTGGGAGCGTGATGGAGTTCAGCGTAGTATTCGCCGTCTCCGCTATCCAGCGTCAGATGCCAACGGTTATCTGAATAAGCTTCCAGCGTGAACTCCCTGCCGCAGGTCACAATAATGTGATCCGGATGCTGCGTAATTTGCAATGTTCCCTGGGGATGCTTGAAAAATCTTTTGGGCATCAGCTCTCCCGGGTATTCTCCTACCCGATAGATAGAGTTTCGAAGCTGACGGGTGCCGCCGCGCCCCCGGTCGATGTGCATTGTGACAAGGTCCATTTTTTCCGCGTGCATGGAAAGGATGCTTCCGCCAAAGGAATACAGCTCCCCATCGTCACCGGTAACGATTGCTCTGAACAGCCAGTCCAGAAACCCTTGCCGTACTTCTTCCTTGACTCCTATTCTTGCATCATCGGCCAAGGTAACCTTGGGTTCGTTGATTTGCATGATCAAAGCCTCCTGGTCGTTTTCTATTTGTATGTAAATGATTATTTTTTATCGACTGGCTGATGGATTGCGGTGCGCTCCTGGATTTCCTGCATTTTCTTTTCGCGCTTTTCCTCCCGCGCCTTTTGCTCGGCAGCCATGCGCTCCTTGGCCTGATCTACGGTTTCGCCCTCTTTGGTTAGGAACTTGCCCACAATTTTGTCGGTCATCTTATTGAAGCCGCTGACCACCCCGTTTTCGATGGCCTTATAGCCGCTCACCACGCCGGTTTCAATAGCTTTATAGCCGGAAACGACGCCTTTTTCGATGGCCTCAAAGCCGCTGACGGTGCCTTTTTCAATGGCCTGGTATGTGCTGGCTGCGCTTTCGGCGATTTGTTCCCCAACTTCGCCGGCCTTTTCCAACATTTTCTGCTGACCTTCCACCGCAGCATTCATCGCCTGCTCGTTTACGTCCATTGCGCTTTGCAGCATATCCTTGTTTTCGCTCATGATGATCTCTCCTTTATTTTATTGATTATTGATATATGTACATGCCCTTGGCAAGATACTTGGCGCGGATGGCGTCCATTTCCTTCTGATCCTCGGCGGAATAGGTGATGTTCACAGCGTTTTCATGCTTGTCCATGGTGAAACTTTCCTCTTGCATTACGCCTTGCTCTTCTGATGGCTGCGGATATATTCGGTAAGCCCCAGGGACAGGGGATAAAGAACCGTCAGGATCACGAATAAATGAATCAGCGTCATGGCCTTGCCCTCCTATTTCTGTCCGTCGGTTTCCAACGGACAGGTATATCATACAGGCGGTTTGTTTGCGTATTGTCAAAGTTTTGTTAGAGAATTGTTAATGCGAGCCTTTTTTC
>JAFUXH010000164.1 GCA_017470945.1 Clostridia bacterium
GGAGGACACGTGCTTTTTTGCCAGGCTCATGAGCTCGGTAACGGCGATGGTGCTGGCCAGGGCGGTATCCTTCACCAGCGTGATCACCTCGTTGGTGGCGGGCAGCAGCACGCGCTTGCACACCTGGGGCAGCACCACCCGGAAGAAGGTCTGGGCATGGGTCATGCCCAGCACCTGTCCGGCCTCCCACTGGCCCACGGGGATGGACTGGATGCCGCCGCGGAAGATCTCGGCAAAGTAAGCGGCGTAATTGATGGTGAAAGCCACGATGGCGGCGGTGAAGCGGTCAAAATTGAACGGAAGCAGCTTGGGCAGCAGGAAATAGATGAACATCACCTGCAGCATCAGCGGCGTGCCGCGGACGATATAGATGTATACCGATATCGGCCCGCGCAGCACGGCGTGGCGGCTCATGCGCCCTCGCGCCACCAGCATGCCCAGGGGAATGGACAGCGCCAGCGTCAGCGCGAAGATGCGCACGGTCACCGAAAGGCCCTGGAGCAGGATCTGAACCAGGTTCCATAGCTTCTGGGGATTATTGAAGTATTTCATGGAGGGATTGCTCCTTTACAGAACAAACAATCGGGAGCCAAAGCCAGGCCCCCGATTGCATGGATGCGCGCGTGATTACTCAGCGGCGCCGATGATGGAGATATTCTTGCCAAACCATTTGGTGCTGATTTCGGCGATGGTGCCGTCGTTTTCCATTTCCACAAGCAGCTCGTTCACCCGATCGCGCAGGGCAACGTCAGCCTTGCGGAAGCCGATGCCGTACAGATCGTCCTCCAGGCTGTCGATGACGATCAGGCTGTCGTCGTTCAGGCCGGCGATGCGGTATTCGGCCACCACCAGATCGATCAGAACGCCGTCCACGCCGCCCTGTTGCAGATCCATCAGGGCAGTCAGGTATTCGTCATAGGGCAGCACGTTGACCGAGGCGAAGAAATCGGCGTAATCCTCATAGGTCTCCAGCACTTCCTCGGCGAAGGAACCGCTCTGCACGCCGATATCCTTGCCCGCCAAATCGGCGATGGAAGCGTAGCCGTTGCCATCCTTGACCACCATAACGATCTGGTTGTTCATATAGGGCAGCGACATGGCCATGCTCTCCAGGCGCTCATCGGTAATGGACATGCCGTTCCAGATGCAGTCGATATTCTTGTTGGCCAGTTCCATTTCCTTGGCGGCCCAATCGATGGGCTGGCATACCAGCTCCACGCCCAGGCGGGCGGCCACTTCGGCAGCCAGATCGATATCATAGCCCACGATCTCGTTGGTATCCTCATCGCGGAAACCCATGGGCGGGAAGGTATCATCCAAGCCCAGGATCAGCGTGCCCTTGGCCTGGATATCGGCCAGGGAGGTATCTTCGGCGAAGGCGTGGTGCGCCATGACACCTACAAACATCATTGCAACAAGGAACAGGGACAGGAACTTTTTCATCACAGCGCACTCCTTTCGGAATTTTTTTTATTTTCCCCGCCCGATGAAAACAAGGAAGGGACGGTTGCAGAATACCATATGCCGCTGTCCGCGTCAAGCAAAAAATGTGTATTTTATATGTATTTGCGCATAAATATGACAAAAGCATGTATAAATGCCCGCGGAGCGCCGCTAAGCGGAGGGATTTGTTCATTGCTTTTCCCTTCAATTCATGGTATGCTGTTATGGAACAATACGGAGGAGGCAACGCATATGTCCAATATCTGGCACGATATCAGCCCGCACCGCATCACCCCCGACGATTTTATCGCTGTCATTGAAATAGAAAAGGGATCGAAGAACAAGTACGAGCTGGACAAGGAAACCGGTCATATCATTCTGGACCGCATCCTGTACACCTCTACCCATTATCCGGCAAACTACGGCCTGATCCCCCGCACCTATGCCGACGACCACGACCCGCTGGACGTGCTGGTGCTCTCCAGCGAATCCATCGCTCCGCTGAGCCTGGTGCGCTGCTACCCCATCGGCGTCATCAACATGCAGGATCAGGGGGCGATGGACGAAAAGATCATCGCTATCCCCTTCAACGATCCCACCTATAACACCTATCACAGCATCCATGATCTGCCCACCCATATCTTTGAGGAAATGCGCCACTTCTTCACGGTGTACAAGAGCCTGGAGGACAAGACCACCGTGGTCAACGAGGTGCAGGGTCCCGAGGAGGCCCGGGAAGTCATCGAGCACTGTCTGGATGCCTATGTGGATAAATTCTGCCGCTGACGTTCAATTGCGTTGCCCGTCAGCGCGGCATCAATTGCCCCGTGATGCTTTCGCACCACGGCCGGGCAATGACAAAGTGATTGCGTGATTCTTGCAAGAAAGGATTCTTAACATGAGCGAAAACTGCACCCATGACTGTTCCACCTGCGGAAGCGCCTGCGCGTCGCGCACCGCGCCGCAGGATCTGCGCGAAAAGCCCAACGAATACACCCATGTGAAAAAGCTGATCGGCGTGGTCAGCGGCAAGGGCGGCGTAGGCAAAAGCATGGTAACCAGCCTGCTGGCCGTGCTGGCCCAGCGGCAGGGCTATAAAACCGCCATCCTGGACGCCGATATGACCGGCCCATCCATCCCCCAGGCCTTCGGCATCCATGAGGAGGCCCTCTCCACCGAGATCGGCATCCTGCCCGCCGCAAGCAAGACCGGCATCCGGATCATGAGCCTGAACCTGATGCTGGAGAACGATACCGACCCCGTGGTATGGCGCGGCCCCGTGATCGCAGGCGCCGTCAAGCAATTCTGGACCGACGTGGCCTGGGGCGACGTGGACTTTATGTTTGTGGATATGCCTCCGGGAACGGGCGACGTGCCGCTGACCGTGTTTCAGAGCCTGCCGGTGGACGGCATCGTGGTGGTGGCCACCCCCCAGGAATTGGTGGGCATGATCGTCGAAAAGGCGGTCAACATGGCCGCTATGATGGATATCCCGGTGATCGGCCTGGTGGAAAACATGTCCTCCTTCCGCTGCCCGGACTGCGGCAAGGTGCATGAGATCTTCGGCAAAAGCCATGCCGATGAAATCGCCCAAAAGCACGGCATTTTCCCGGTGTGCCGCCTGCCCATCAACCCCAAGCTCGCCTCGGCTGTGGACGCCGGCGCCATCGAGTTAGCCGAGGAGGACGGACTGGATCCCCTGGTGGCCAAGCTGGCCGGGATGCTGTAATAAACCAACAACCTTCCGGAGCTGTGGACACGCTTCACAGCTCCCTTTTGATTGAATATGGAGATCATCACCGAGCGGCTGCGGCTTGCGCCGCTGAACGAGCAATACCTGCAGACCGCCTTCGCCTACGGCGGCGACCCGAAAAACACGAAATACATGGTGTTTCTGCCCTTCCTCTCCCTGGAGGAAACCCGCGAATTCCTACGAGCTTGCGAACAGGAATGGGAAAAAACGCAGCCCACGGCCTACGAGTTTGCCGTGCTGCTGAACGGCGTGCACATCGGCGGGGTCAGCCTGTATCTGAACGAGGCCCGGGATACCGGGGAATTGGGCTGGATCCTGCATCCCGAGCATCAGGGCCGGGGCTATGCGGCGGAAGCCACGCGGGCGCTGATGGACTTTGCCGTCACACGCCTGAGCGTCCAGCGCTTTGAAGCCCATTGCGATACCAAAAACCTTCCCAGCCGCCGAGTGATGGAAAAGCTGGGCATGCGCCTGATAAGCCGTACCGGCGGTCGGAAAAACAGGGGCTCCGATGAGGAGCGGCAGGAATACCTGTATGCGCTGGATGCAAGAGACGTACAGCGCGATGCTTCATCTTGCTAAAAAGGTGGTTTTCACGTATAATAATACTTGAAATAATTGTCCTATCCCTGTTTATTGAATCGTGATAAGGAGGTTCCCCATGAGCGAAACCCAAAAGATCCCCGGTGTCGGCGGCGAAAACTATATTCCCTACGACCAGCGCACCGGCAATGAGAGCATCGTTTATTTCACCCGTGACCTGAGCGCCGAGGGCCTGAAAAAGATGGTGGAGCGCGTCAACGCCAATATTCGCGGCAAGGTGGCTATCAAGCTGCACACCGGCGAAAAATACGGCCCCAACATCATCCCCCATGAATGGGTGGAAAACCTGGTAAAAACCGATTATCCCGAAGCCACCATCGTGGAGACCAATACCTATTACGTGGGCGACCGCTACACCACCGAGCTGCACCGGGAAACCCTGGAGGTGAACGGCTGGACATTCTGCCCCGTGGACATTACCGACAGCACCGGCACAACGGAGCTGCCTGTCAAGGGCGGCAAATGGTTTGACCACATGACCGTGGGCAAAACGCTGCCCACCTACGACAGCCTGCTGGTGCTGACCCATTTCAAGGGCCATACCATGGGCGGCTTTGGCGGCAGCAACAAGAACATCGGCATCGGCTGCGCCGACGGCCGCATCGGCAAGGCGGCCATCCATTCCCGCCTGGCCGGCAAGGGCGGCGAGGAGGATATGTGGACGATCGCCGAGGAAGAGCTGATGGAGCGCATCGCCGAGTCCACCAAGGCCACCGTCGATCACTTTGGCAAGCAGATCACCTTTGTAAACGTGATGCGCAACATGAGCGTAGACTGCGACTGCGCGGGCTGCCTGGCCGAAAAGGTGGTCACCCCCAACGTGGGCATCCTGGCCTCCACCGATATCCTGGCGCTGGATCAGGCCTGCATCGATCTGGTATTCGCCCTGAGCGAAAACGACGGCGCCGCCCTGCGGGAACGCATCCAGACCCGCCACGGCTTGCGTCAGCTGAGCTACATGAAGGAGCTTGGCATGGGCAACGACCGCTACCTGCTGCTGGATACCGACAACGGCGACGCCCGCATCCAGCCTGCCGACGCCGTGAAGGGGGTAAAGCCCTTTGTGGAGCTGCCCATCGTGACCAAGCGCCGCCTGGAAGCCATGGCTGCCGCAGCGGCAGCGCAAGAAAACGAGTAACAACGGCATACAAGCAGAGCCGCGAAGCTCCCGTAAAGGCTTCGCGGCTTTTTTATATTATTCAATCACATGATATTCGGTCAACAGCTTTTCGATGTCGGTGCCCTGAATGCGTTCCAGCAGGCCTTTGAGGGCCAGCTTTTCCTTCATGCTCAGCTTCATATCGGTGAGGGGACGGCCATCCCGCAGCATGACGGCGGCGTTCAGCAGATCACGGATGTCATAGGTGCTGCCCCATACTTCGGGCACGCCTCGATCCACGTTCAGCAGGGTATAGACCGCTTCCATCCCGGTGCGCATGGAGTATTCGGTGGTGAAAATCGTATCCCGCTTGGTTTCGGCAAACTGACCCAGGAAGGCGAAGTTGGCGGCGCCATCGGGCACCACGTCAGGGCGGTCGCCCTTTTCGCGGGGCATGAAAAAGGCGGTGATGTAAGGCATCATGACTGGCACGGTATTGGCGCTCTCGCTGGCAAAGGCAAGGATATCCTTTTCCGGCACGCCGATGTGGTACAGCCATTCCATGCAGATCTCCTTGCCGGTGCATTCCCGCATGGGTTTTTGGATGTAATTGCCGGGCTTGTCCGTGAACAGACCGTACACCCACACCAGGCATTGATCCTTGGGCTGATTGCGGAACTGG
>JAFUXH010000165.1 GCA_017470945.1 Clostridia bacterium
ATGACGCTTGTTTTCCTTATGCCAGGCGCAGGGTGATTGCCTGGCCTGTATAGCAAACCTCCGCTGCGTTGCCGCCTGCCAGGCGGATGCGCAGCGTTTGTTTTTCCGCCATGCCGGGCCAGCTGCCCTCCCGGGCGGATATCGTCAGCTCCCGGTCCCGATCGCGCCAGGTGAAGGTCACGCGGGCGCACTGGCCCGCTTCATAGCCATAGCCGTCCCCCGCGTCGTCATACCAGGTGAAGCGGCCGTCGGCGCCGGGGTACACCGTCACGTCGAGGGGCGGGTGGGGGATTTCCGTGACGAATTGCTGCACCGGCCCCTGCAGCAGGATGCCGCCCCCGCGGATGAACCAGGGCACCCTGTCCAGCGGGGCGTGCAGGGTGATCGTTTGGCCGCCGGGATAGCGCGCGCCTGTTTCGCCGTCGTACCAATCCACGCCGGCGGGCAAATACACGCGTTCCGTGTCGTCCACGGGCTCGATCCGCTTTCCCGCCGGCAGGTATTCCATGGGGTGGGTGACGGGCTTAACCAGCAGATCGCCCAGCAGCATTTCATCGTCGACCTGCCGCAGCGCGGCATCCTGTGGGAACATCAGCGCGGGCACGCGCACCGGCGGCAGCCCCCGATCGGCATAGCGGGCGGCCAGGGAATACAGATAGGGTACCAGCCGGCTGCGCAGGCGAATGATTTTTTCCAGGGCGTCATACCAGGGGCCGCCCTTTTCCCCGAACTGCCAGATTTCCCGGGGCGTGCCGGTGCCGTGGGCCCGCATCATGGGCAGGAAGGCGGCGTACTGCATCCAGCGCACGAACAATTCCCGGTAGCCGGGGTCCTGTACGCCGCCGTTGAATTCCCCGGTTCCAAACCAGGCCCCGCCGAAATCCATGGGGAAGAAGCCGCCCGCGTCGGTGGTCCACCAGGCTTCGCCGGTGGCCATGAAATTCAGGCCCTCCGGCACCTGCCGGCGCAGCACCTCCCAGGAGGAGGAAATATCCCCGGACCAGGTCACGGTGGCGTAGCGGTGCTGGCCGGCCCAGCTGGAGCGGGTCAGGTTCAGCACCCGTTTTTCATCGGTGGTTTCCCGCTGGCCCCGGTAGATGCCCATGGCGTGATACAGGCTGTAGAGGGTGATTTTGCCGGGGTCCAGGTATTTTTTGGCTTCGGCGGTGTTCAAGCGCACGCGCTCGAAGGGCTCCGGCTTGATGGATCCGTGCCAATCCGATTCAAAGGGCTCGGAGCAATCGCACCACCAGGCGTCGACGCCGTGGCGGAACAGGCCCTCGTTGGCCTGCTTCCAGTACAGGGTCCGGGCCTTTTCGTCAAAGGCGTTGTAGATCGTGCGGTTGCCCAGCATGCAATCGTTTTGTAGCATCTCGGCCCGATTCTCGTTTTGATCGCCCTGCATGGAGGGCCAAACGGATATCATCAGCTTCGCGCCCAGGGCGTGCAGGGCGTCCGTCAGGCCCCGGGGATCGGGGAAGCGGGTTTCGTCGAACACCTTATAGCCCCACTGCCCCTCCGGCCAGGATTGCCAATCCTCTACGATCACGTCCAGCGGTACCTGGCGGCTGCGGTAGTTTTTCACCACGTCCAGCAATTCCTGGGCGTCCTTGTAGCGCTCCTTGGATTGCACGTAGCCGAAGGCGTACTTGGGCAGCAGCGGGGCGTGGCCCGTCAGATCGGCGTATTGGCGGCACACGTTCTCGTACCCGCCGCTGAAGAAGTAATAGTCCATTTCATCGGCGCAGTCTGCCCACAGGTAGGAGCCGTTGGCGTCGTCGTGGAACGCCGTCAGGCAGCCCACGTCGAACAGGATGCCCCAGCCCTTGGTGCTCAGCAGCACCGGCACCACGGCCTTCATGTTGTGCTGGTACAGGTCCCGGCTTTTGCCCCGCAGGTTGCCGTAGCCCTCCTCGTGGGAGCCCAGGCCGTACAGCCCCTCGTTTTCGTCAAAGGCAAACGACAGCTTCCAGGCGTAGGCCTTCCGATCCTCGATGGCATCGTAATCCTCGCTGGAGGCCCGCACCCCATCGACGCTCTGGGCGTAGGTGATCTGGGCGTCCCGCCGGAAGTGGTTCACCATCACGGGCTTTTCCTCCATCACGCAGGGGCGTTTTTCATCCTCCCGCAGGATCACGTCGCCCGCCCGGGTCAGGAAGGTGATGGCGCCGGTCGTTTGATGGATCCGCAGCAGCACGCCGCCGCAGTCGGCGCAGAACGCGTCCGCCGTTTCGGTAACGGCGCAGGCGCCCGCCTCCCGGCTGACGATCACGTCGCCCCCGTCGGGCAGGAAATGATCCCGCAACGTGCGGGTTATGCGCACTGCGCCGCAGGCAAGGGCGCTGATTCGCAAAAGCTGGGTGCGATTGGGCAAAAACGCGGGCCCGGGCAGGGGCAGCGCAAATACCGCCGTGCCGGGGGAAGGGATGGAACAGGTCATCATCCAAAACTCCTTTCAAAAAACAGCAGGAAGCTCAGCCCCCTGCCGTTGCCTGTTTCAGGTTATTTTACGACGCCTTTTTTCAAAATGACGTTGGCGTACAGCGCCCCTTCGCTGGTGGCGACGCAGGCGTAGCATTTCGCCCCCCGGGGGTAGAATTCCGCTTTCTGCACCGCCTCCTCCCGCAGGCCGTCGGCCTCGTATTTTTGGCCGATCCTGCGGTACTCTTCCCAGATTTCGGGCTTGTAGGGATCGTTGGGCAGCACGGCCATCAGCACGGTGGGGTGCTCCACGTACGGGTCCAGGGGGAAGAAGCGCAAAATGGCGTCCAGGATCTCCGGGATACCGTGCCCGTCCATGCGCACGCATTTTTCCGGGCAGCCGAATTTCGGGTAATTCCCGTCGCACAGCAGCAATTCATCCCCATGGCCCATTTCCATCAGGATTTTCATCAGCTCGGGGGTCAGGATGGCAGGGATTCCTTTCAGCATCTGCGTCACCTCATTTCACGATGGTTCCGTCCTCATCCCACAGGTCGTGCCAAGAATCGGCCCCCGGCCACAGGAATACCTGGCCCTTGATCAGGCGGCAGTTCTGATCCACGCTTTTCATGGCTTCCATTTCCGCTTTGGACAGGGGATCCTCCGTCACGCAGCGCAGGTTATCCTCGTAATGGTGCAGGGAGAAGGGGATGGGCACCTGGCCCCGCTGCGCCGCCCATTTCAGGCATACGGCCGCCGGCGATATCCCATGGGCCCGGGCGATTTGAACCACCTGGGGCGCCTGGGTATCGATCAGGTCCTCCGGGGTGGTGTCCCGCTCCGGCCGGTTGGGGCTGCCGATGGGGCAATAGCCAATGGGCTGAATGCCGTGGGCCACGGCGTAATCAAACAACGCCGGCTGCTGGAAGCAGGGGTGCAGTTCGATTTCCAGCACTGTGGGTTGAATGCGGCACAGGGGCAGCACCGCCTGCAGCTTGGGCACGGTCATGTTGCTCATGCCCAGGTTGCGCACCAGGCCCATATCGTGCAGCCGCTCCATTTGCCGCCAGGTCTGCATGAATTCCTCCACGGAGAAGGGCTTGCTGTCGGGGTTGCGGCTGTCCACATCGCAAAAAGGCGCGTGATAATTGGGAAAGGGCCAGTGAACGAAATAGAAATCCAGCTGATCCAGGTGCAGATCCCGCAAGGTTTTGGCGCAGGAAAGCAGCACGTCCCCCCGGCCGTGCATATCATTCCACACCTTGGAGGCCACCAGCACCTCGTCCCGACGGACAGCGCCTTCCCGGAACGCGCGGTCGAATTCCCGGCCGATCAGATCCTCGTTGCCGTACACGGAGGCGCAGTCGAACAGGCGGTAGCCCGCCCGGATGGCCCCGGCCACGGCGGCGCTCACCTGCTGGGGCGAGAAATGATCGCTGCCGAAGGTGCCCAAACCGATGCAGGGGATTTTTTCCCCGGTGGAAAGCGTGCGCGTGGGCACGGATTTGGGATCAATGGCACTCATGGTTTCGCCTTCTTTCTCTTGTTTATGCGTTGATCAGCATGACTTTTCCGTGCACCTGGCTGGGATCGCGGTACAGGGCGAAGGCTTCCGCGGCATCCCGGAGCGGGAACGAACGGAAAATGATGGAGGGGTCGAAGCGCAGTTCCCCGCTGGCGAAGCACTGGGCCGTTAAATCCCATTCCCGGCCCGGGAAGGGGGCCGAATAGCTCATCCAGCTGCCGGTGAGGGTGAATTCCTTGCGGTTCATATTTTCCCATTCGGCGGGGGAAAAGGTCACGTCCGTATGGGGCGTGCCGATAAAGCACAGGCGGGCCTTGTTCCCCGCCAATTGGAAGGCCATTTTCATGGTGACGGGGCTGCCCGCCGCTTCAAAAACGGCGTCGAAGCCCCGGCCGTTGGTCAGCGCCTTGGCCTGCTCCATGAAATCCTTGTTTCGGGTGTTGATGGTTTCATGGGCGCCCATGCGGCGGGCCAGGGCCAGGCGGCTGTTGTCCAAATCAAAGGCGGTGATGCGGTGGGCCCCCAGGATGCGGGCCCATTGCAGGGTGAAGATGCCGATGGTGCCAAGCCCCAGCACCGCCACGCTGCCGCCCCCCCGGAAGCCGGCGTGCAGCAGCCCGTGCAGCGCCACGGCGGAGGGCTCGAACATGGCCGCCTGCTCATAGGGCACGGCGGGGTCGTAGGGGATGGCGTTGATTTCCGGCATCACCACGTATTCGGCGAAGCTGCCCTGCTGACGGCTGCCGATAAAGGAATAATGCTTGCACAGGGAAAAATCGCCCCGCTGGCAATCCGCGCACTGCATGCAGGGGATCAACGGCGCGCCGCTGACGGTGTCGCCCACCCGGACCCTGGTCACGTTTTCGCCTACCTCCACCACGTCGCCGCTGAACTCGTGGCCCAGCACGATGGGATAGAAATGCGCGCCGTGATGCAGCACCCGGGGCACGTCGCTGCCGCAGATGCCCGTGGCCCGCACACGCACCTTCACCTGGCCCTTGCCGCATACCGGCGTTTCCCAATCGGTGTAGCGAATATCCTCATTCCCAAATAATACGGCTGCCTTCATGCTTCATCCCTCCCCGCCATCATGGGTGCCAGGCGCGCATACAGCGCCCGGTACTTCTGATAGCCCGTTTCATAGATCGCCTGATTTTCTGCTTGCGGCGCGTGCTGCCGTTGCACGTGCACCGTGCGCCGGACC
>JAFUXH010000022.1 GCA_017470945.1 Clostridia bacterium
GAGCTGAACGAGGAAGGGGCCCAGGCCCTGATCAAGAACGGCGTCATCGCCGTGGCCGAAGGCGCCAACATGCCCACCACTTACGAAGCCACCCTGGCCCTGCAAAAGGCGGGCGTGCTCTTTGCCCCCGGCAAGGCTGCCAACGCCGGCGGCGTGGCCACCTCCGCCCTGGAAATGAGCCAGAACAGCCAGCGCCTGAGCTGGACCTTCGAGGAAGTGGACCAGAAGCTCAAGGGCATCATGGAAAACATCTTCGCCGCCATCGACAGCGCCGCCGAGGAATACGACGCCAAGGATAATTACGTGGTCGGCGCCAACATCGCCGGCTTCCTGAAGGTGGCCAACGCCATGATCGCCCACGGCTGCGTGTAACGCGTCAAGGGGCACGGCCATCCCCCGTGTGAAACCATGAATGTCAACGGCGCAGAAGATCGCGCAAGAAAAGCGCGCCTGCGCCGTTGTTTTTATTGATTATCCATCGGCGGTATGTCGCGAACCCCCGAGAGTCTTGTCTTTTTCCGTTCTTATGCTATAATGAATCATCATCGATTCAGGAGGATGCTTATGCTCATCAAAAACGGAATGATCCACGACGCCATTCATGAAACGCCCTATGCCGCCGATCTGCTGGTGAAGGACGGCAAAATCGCCGCCATCGGCCATAACCTGCCGGCGGAAAACGAAACGGTGGTCGACGCCGCCGGGCTGCAGATCTATCCCGGCTTTGTGGACGCCCACAGCCACCTGGGCCTGGACAGCGACGGCGTGGGCTACGAGGGCTGGGATTACAACGAAATGAACGATCCCATCTCGCCCCAGATGCGGGGCATCGACGGCTTCAAGCCCATGCAGCCCTGCATGCGCACCGCCGCCCGGGCGGGCGTGACCACTGTGTGTACCGGCCCCGGCAGCGCCAACGTGCTGGGCGGCACCTTCTGCGCGGTCAAAACGGTGGGCAAACGGGTGGAAGATATGCTGGTGAAGGAAGCCATCGCCATGAAGTGCGCCTTCGGGGAAAACCCCAAGCGCTGCTACCGGGAGAAGGGCGTTTCCACCCGCATGACCACCGCCGCCAAGCTGCGGGAAACCCTGTTCAAGGCCCGGGAATACCTGGAAAAGAAGGAAGCCGCCGGGGACGACGCAAGCAAAAAGCCCGCCTTCGACATGAAGCTGGAGGCGCTGATCCCGGTATTGAAGCGGGAAATCCCCCTGAAGGCCCACGCCCACGCGGCGGAGGATATTTTCACCGCCCTGCGCATCGCCCGGGAATTCAACGTGAAAATCACCCTGGAGCACGTGACCGAGGGGCACCTGATCGCGGAGGAGCTGGCCAAGGAAAACGTGCCCTGCGCCGTCGGCCCCTCCCTTACCAATGCAAGCAAATTTGAATTGCGCAACAAAACCTTCGATACCCCCGGCATCCTGGCCAAGGCGGGGCTGCAGGTGTCCATCATCACCGACGCGCCGGTGATCCCCCAGGAGTACCTGCCCCTGTGCGCCGGCCTGGCGGTCAAGCACGGCATGGAGCCCTTCGCCGCCCTGCAGGCCATCACCATCAACCCCGCCCGCCACGCCGGGATCGAGGATCGGGTGGGCAGCATCGAGGTGGGTAAGGATGCCGACCTGGTGCTGTGCGCCGGCTCCCCCTTCGACACCGACCCCGACGTCCGCGCGGTGTATATCAACGGAAAATTCGTTGAATAATTGAGATCTATAATGCATGGGGGTAATCGCTCTTTGTGCCCAAAGCGCGGTTTCCCCCACACCTCTTTTTGAGAAAGCCGCTGTTGATATCCGATCAACACGCGGCTTTCCTTTTGAACTCATTGAGGAATCGCAATAATCGGCCAAACAACAACCGCTGTCATCCCGACCGAAAGAAGGCCAAAGGCGGAAGGAAGCGGAGGAATCTGGTGCGGCTGATTAAGGCAATTTTTATACGAAATCTCATCTAAGACAGAGATTGTCAAGGGTCATTTTTGATTAAAAAGAGTTTTTCAAAACCCGCGGTCTATGATCAGGCGTCAAAGCACATCGTGATTTGATGATCGATCCAGCTTTCCTGCTTTGCGATATGCACCTGGTCGTCCGGCAGCGGATGACCGATGAGCAACGGCGATGCAGGATCGTGCTGCGCCTGGTTTTTGCGGACGGTGGCTGCGTCGTAATTGGCATAGCAATACCGGCAGAAGTGGGCGCAAGTGTTATAGGCCCCAATGTCGCCGCCCAGGAAACAGGCGCATTCCTTGCGCGCGGGCTGATGAGACGGCACCTTGAGACGGCGATGGATGGCGCGTTCATACATGGCAATGGTCATGCAGCCATTACAATCAGCCCCGAACTGCGCAAGATCCGACCCTTCGGCGCAAGGCCGGAGGGCTATTCCGTTTTCGCGGGCAATCTCCACCATGGCCTTGCCAAGGGTCAAGCGATCCTCAGCGGAAACGGATCGCGCTTCCGGGAAATTGCGTTTGGTCTTTTCATACAGGTCGATAAAGCTGATCACGGCTGTCCGGGTATAGCCGGACAATGCTTTTGCCATGTACTCAAAGGCTTTGATGTGCCTCTCGATGGGGTATTGATTGCTGATGAAAATGGGATCGTACCGCCAGCCCATGCTGTCCGGGCCGACGATGTCCGAAAGATGCTTGAAGCTGTCCAGCACTTTCAGCTTATTGGGCACGTTGGGTTCAATTTCTCTGCCGTAGGGCGTGATGGTCACATACCAGAATTGACCGAAAGGTTTGAGTAAATCCATGTGCGGCAGCATAGGCGCTGGGTTTTTCGTGCAAAAGCCGATCACGTCCACCACGTCCGGGGTCAGCAGGTATCGAGTGACGCTCTTTGGATTGTAGGGATTTCGCACCATCACGAATCCCTCCCGCAGACGGTTGCACAGCCATTCCGAATAGAAGGCGGGAATATCGGTGCGTTGCCCTGTGTTGATGATCATGCGATCAGCTCCCGGATCACGCTGTCGGAATCGCCGCCAATCACGATGGAGCGTGCCTTGATTTCCTTGGGCACGGGGTCCTCCTCCATGTTCAGGCAGGCGTAGAGAGCGTTTTTGTTCTGATACACCTGCTGCCAGAAGTTGTATTTAATGATGCCCGGGGTGTTATAGCCCACGCCGATTTCCAAATACACCACCCGCTGATCCTGATGAGCGGTCAGCCAGGCCTCGTATGCCGCAGCGGCTTTGTGCCAGCCTTCATCCTCCACAAACTTGTCGTCGGAGCGCAGGTTCATGGTCAAAGGCCGCCCGCAGTTGGGGCACTTCGGCAGCAATTCCGCAGGGATGCGCATGGACGCGGCTTGGCCATCCGGCAGGGTCAGTTCGTTGTGCTCGTCGATGATATACCCCTGGGCCTGGATCATATGGCGAATCATGGTTTCATTTTCCCACGTCTTTTTGCAGCACGGCTTGGTGCACTGAAACAACCCGTAATCCCCCTGGGTGTAAAACAGCCGCTTTCTATCGAACCCTGCTTTCTGGAAACAGTGATCCACATTGGTGGTCAGCACGAAATAATCCTTGCCCTTTACCAGCGAATATAGATCGTTGTAGGTGCTTTTCGGCGCATTCCTATAACGGTTGACCCAGATATTCCGGCTCCAGTACGCCCAAAACTCCTCCTGAGTTTTATAGGGATAGAAGCCGCCGGAATACATATCCCGGAAGCCATACTTCCGCCCAAAATCCCCGAAGTACTTTTCAAACCGTTCCCCAGCGTAAACAAAGCCCGCGGCGGTGGAAAGCCCCGCGCCTGCGCCGATGATCACGGCATCCGCCTGGCGGATTTCTTCTTTCAGTTGGTTGATTTTCTCGTTCATGATTTTCACTCCTTGCTGTCGCTTCCTCAGCAGATACAGCATATCATATTTGCTTCAAGGATGGAAGTACGCACTTTTTTATTACGTAGTTACCTTTTGGTAACCGGGGTAGTTACAAAAAGGTGCGTACTTGTGCCGTGTGCCTTTTTCATTTAATCTATGCATACGGGGTATCCCGAATCTGACAAGGAGGATGAAACCATGGCTCTGAAGAATCTGGCTTCCTGGAATGTGCAGATGGCTCCTTCTGCCTGTGGTGCGGCTTGTGGCGCTGCCGATAAGCCC
>JAFUXH010000006.1 GCA_017470945.1 Clostridia bacterium
AGCATGTGACTGAAAATCACAGTGTCGGTGGTTCGATTCCGCCCCAAGGCACCAAAGTGTGCGGTAGTAGCTCAGTTGGTAGAGCGCCACCTTGCCAAGGTGGAGGTCGCGAGTCCGAGCCTCGTCTACCGCTCCATTTTTTAAGGCGCCATAGCCAAGTGGTAAGGCGAAGGTCTGCAAAACCTTTATTCTCCGGTCCGAATCCGGATGGCGCCTCCAATCAAAGTCCTGACGATGCAAATCGGCAGGATTTTTTCGCTTTGCAAGTCGATCGGCGCAGGGGAGGGAAAGCGCGTGGAAGTGTGGCTGGTCAACGGGAAGGAATACGAGATCCTTTGCCTGCTGGGCAAGGGGAAAGGCGGCTATTCCTACTTGGCGCGGCGGAACGGGGCGCAGGTGGTGGTCAAGCAGATCCACCACGAGCCCTGCGCTTACTATACCTTCGGCGATAAAATCGCGGCGGAGCGGAACGATTACCGCCGCCTGACCCAGGCCGGCATCCGCATGCCCCGCCTGATTGAGATCGACGAGGGGGCGGAGCGGATCGTGAAGGAGTATATCGAGGGCAGCACGGTGTACGATCTCGTTCGGTGGGATCAGGATGTGACCCCCTACCTGGCGCAGGTGCGCCAAATGGCGGCCCAGGCCCGGCAGGCGGGGCTGAACATCGATTACTTCCCCACCAATTTCGTGGCGCGGGCGGGGCTGCTTTATTATGTGGATTATGAGTGCAACGATTATATGGCGGAATGGAATTTCGATAATTGGGGCGTTCAGTACTGGTCCAAAACGCCGGCGTTTTTGCAATATGATGCGGAAAGGCCGTAGCGCGCATCTTCTTTTTTGCGCCTCCTTCGCATATCCTTTTTCTGAACAAGGACAGCGAAGGAGGCTTTTTGTATGGCGCAGGAAGCGAATCAGGGCGCGCGGCCCCTTTACCGGGATATTGCGGAACGCACCCAGGGGGATATGTACATCGGCGTGGTGGGCCCGGTGCGCACGGGAAAAAGCACGTTCATCAAAGGATTTATGGAGCAAATGGTGTTGCCCCTGATGGCGGCGGGTCCCCGCCGGGACCGGGTGACGGATGAATTGCCCCAGTCCGGCTCCGGAAAAACCATCATGACCACCCAGCCCGCCTTCATCCCCGGGGAGGGGGCGGCGGAGGTGCAGATCGACCATGGATTGAACGCCCGCGTGCGGATGATCGATTCGGTGGGGTATCTGATCCCCGGGGCGCTGGGCACTCAGGAGGGGGAGGCGGCCCGGATGGTATCCACCCCCTGGGCCGACCACGACCTGCCCTTTGAGGAAGCGGCGGCCCTGGGCACCCGCAAGGTGATCGAGGATCACGCCACCATCGGCGTGGTGGTGACCACCGACGGTACGGTGGCCGATCTGCCCCGCTCCAATTACGTGCCGGCGGAGGAGCAGGTGGTCCGCCAGCTGAAGGCCCTGCGCAAGCCCTTCGCCGTGGTGCTCAATTCCGCCCATCCGGAAGGCGCCGACGCCCAGGCCCTGCGCACGTCGCTGGAAAACAAATACGACGTGCCGGTGACGCTGCTGAACGTGAAGGAGATGCGCCAGGGGGATATCCAGGCCCTGCTGTCCTCCCTGCTGCTGGAATTTCCCCTGCGGGAAGTACGCTTCCGGGTGCCCGGTTGGATGGGGGCCCTGGATGAAAGCCACTGGCTGCCCACCCACGCCATCGACACCATTCGTACATTGGGGGAAACCATGCAGAAGATGCGGGATAAGGAGGGGGTCACCGCCGCCTTTGCCGGATCGCCCTACTTATTGTCGCCCCGGGATGAGCAGGTGCGGCTGGGGGACGGGGCGCTGGAATACGAATTGCCGGTGAAGGAAGGGCTGTTCAACCAGGTGCTGTCGGAGCAGTGCGGCGAAACCATCACCGGGGACGCGCATTTGCTGGCCCTGATGAAGGAACTGGTGGCCGCCAAGCGGGAATACGACCGGGTGGCCGGGGCGCTGCGGGCGGTGCAGCAGACGGGCTACGGCCTGGTGACCCCCGCCATGAGCGAGGTCGAATTGCAGGAGCCGGAACTGATGCGCCAGGGCAACCGCTACGGCGTGCGGCTGCGGGCCAGTGCCCCCACGCTGCACCTGATCCGGTCGGACATCGAAACGGAGATCGCCCCGGTGCTGGGCACCCAGGAGCAGAGCGAGGATTTTGTGCGCACGCTGCGGGAGGATTACGAAAAGGATCCCCAAAGCCTGTGGGAAACCAATTTCTTTGGCAAATCCCTGAAGGACCTGATCCAGGAAGGGGTGACGGGCAAACTGAACCGCATGCCGGTGGATACCCAGGAGAAGGTGCAGTCTGCCCTGACGAAGATGCTCAACGAGGGGGACGGCGGCATGATCTGCATCCTGCTGTAGGGCCTGCCACAATATCGCCTTAAAAAGATACTGTACTTTTTTCCCGTTTTGCGGTATGATGAGGGTGGATAAAACATCCGAATACCGCAGAATCGAGGGCTTGACATTGTATACCGAGCAGGATTATCAGGATATCAGCAATCAGATGAAAAAGCGCTGGATCGCGCTGCTGATCCCCGCCGCGGTGCTGCTGGCGGCGGTGATCGTTTCCTTCGTTTACCGCATGAAGGAGGTAACCATGGCGCTGACCGTGGCGCTGGGGGCGGGGTTCATCTTCTGCTACGGCCTGTTTCTCGCCCCGGTGATCGCCTACCGGCATCATCTGGACGACGTGCTGCACGGGCGGGTGCGCAAAACCACGGGGGCCTTCAAGGAAATGGAGGAGGAAAGCGTGTTGCGGGACGGCGTGCGCTACTATCCCATGATGATCAACGTGGGCAACATGGGGGAGGAAGAGGACGACCGCCTGTTTTACTACGACGCCAATTTGCCCCGGCCCGATTGGCAGGTGGGCGAAATGCTGACCGTGACGGCCCACGACAAGGCCCTGGGGGCGTGGGAAAAGGCATGATGAGGGGAGAAATACATGAACGAAAAAATCCTGGTGTGCGTCACCGTGCAGCAGGGCTGCGTCCGCCTGATCCGGGCCGGCAGTGACCTGGCGCTGAAAACGGGGGCGGAATTACACGTGCTGCACGTGAGCGAAAATAAAAGCCTGCTGGGCAGCGGGGAAAGCGCGGAGATTCTGAACACGCTGATGTCCCTGGCCCGGGAGGCGGAAGCGGAAATGACCATCCTGCAGGATCGGGACGTGGTGGGGGCCATCGCCCGCCATGCCGGCCAATTGGGGGCTGCCACGCTGATCCTGGGGCCCAACCGCACCGGCCTGAAGGAAAGATTGAAGGCCGTCCTGCCGGAGGGGATCGAGCTGATCACCATCGACGACTGATCCGGCGCCATGCAACAGAACAGGCCGTGAACAGGACTGATTATCAGCCTGCGTCACGGCCTTGTTTATTGCGGTGCGCAGTCCGTATCGAACCGCACTTTTTTCTTGTTTATGGCAATCAGCGCTCCTATTTTGATCGATTGTGTGCTATAATGGGAATGTAAACTTTCGGTTCCCTTGGAAAGAAAAGAGCGGTCAAGACCGTTTGATGGGTGAAACAGGAAGCAAGGAGGCGACGGACGATGAAAAAAATCGCAATCGTGACGATCATTGCGGCGCTGCTGCTGAGCTGCGCCCCGGCCCTGGCGGATGACGGCAGCGCGGCTTATGGCAATTCCACGCTGCTGGCCAGCCTGACCCACAACTGCCCCAACACCGGCATCATGCTGCCGGCGGCGTTCAGCCCCTATCAGACCACCTATTTGCTGACGGTGGCCAGCTGGGTGTCCCGCCCCGTGTTCACCCCCACGGCGTACGACCCCAACGCGGTGATCACCGTGAACGGCAAGGTAGTCAAAAGCGGGAGGAATTCCCAGGTGATCAACATGACCGATCAGCCCCAGGCGGTGGAAATCGTGGTGTCCAACGGCGGGGCGTCCACCACCTACACCATTTATTTGCAGCGCCGGCCCAGCGAAAAGCGCACCCGGGTGTCGGCGGGGTACGTCAATAATATTTATATCAAAGGCACCACCTGGCGCCTGGACGCCGATCTGGTCACCGTGCAGTACGCGGGAGGGGATTACGAGAGCGGCAATCTGTCCACCTTCAGCAACAAAACCAAGGAAACCAACGTGTATGATTATCCCCTGGCGGCCAATTGCGTTTATTACTATGGCACCAAGGAAAACTGCTATCGCGCCCGGAATGTGGAGGAATTCATCAATAATTACGACCGATACGGGGATACGCTGTATACCATCGTGTATATCGAAAGCGAAATCGTGGCCATGCTGCCGTATGGGGCGGATTACTGATCCTGCGCCGAGCAATAGACAAATTGAAACAAACGCTGTTTCGATTCTTCTATGCTTGATGCGATTCTCAGGCCAAACAAGAAATCTGGAAAAGGAACACTTCCGTCCTTCCGCATGAAGCGAAATCGAAGGGGCCTGTCAGTTGGCTTGATTTGTTTCGCCAGATCCCTCCACTCCATTCCGCTTCCAGCTCCATTTCGGTCGGGATGACAGCGTTTGTAAACTTGTAATTTATTTCGGTTTAATATGCACTCAGTGTCGGGTAGATGACCAGCAACTATCGTCGACTTACGCGCTCACGAATCGGCAAAACACAAAGCGGTCAGAAGAAATTTTGCAATCTTCTGACCGCTCTTTTTTCTATGCCGTGAGTTGTGGTGCGGCAGATACCTGGCTTATGTGTAAACCCAAACCTATCAACACATCAACTCCCCGGTCGGCCTTTAGGCCGAGAAAAGGGCCGCCAGGGATATTACTTAAGAAGCACGGATGTGTCATTTTGACGCAGATGTGCGAAGCTGGGCGGATAATATCCGCCCCTACGGGAATTGATATTCCCCAAAATGGAACCTCGCCAACCTCCCCGCTCGGCCCGGAGGGACGAGAAAGGGGCGGCCAGGAAACTTACTTAAGAAGCACGGGCAAGCGCGATAGCGCGCAGAACGTGCGAACAAACTCAGTAAGCTTTCGCGAAGTACATCACCTTATTGGCTTTCCTGCCGCAGCAAACGCAGGTGTCGCCGAAGGGGGTCTGGTCGAAGGGCATGTTGCGGGAGGTGGCGTTGGTTTCCTCCTTGATCTTGTCCTCGCAGGCCCGGTCGCTGCACCACATGGCGCGGGCGTAGCCGCCCTCCACCTGGGCTTTCAGTTCGTCGTAGCTGTGCACGTCCTTGGTGTGGGCCAGGCGGAATTCGTCAGCGATCTTGTACATGTTCTGCTGGATATCGTCCAGCAGTTTTTTCAGTTCTTCCGCCAGGTTGTCCAGGGAGATGGTGGTTTTTTCGAAGGTATCCCGGCGCATCACGGTAGCCACGCCGGCTTCGATGTCCCGGGGCCCCATTTCCACGCGGACGGGCACGCCCTTGAGCTCCCACTCGTTGAATTTCCAGCCGGGGGATACCTGGTCCCGGTCGTCCAGCTTCACGCGGATGCCGGCGGCCTTCAGCGCGTCGTAGGCCTCCTGGCATTTTTCCAGCACGCCGCCCTTGTGGGCCGCGATGGGTAGGATGACCACCTGGTAGGGGGCGATCATGGGGGGCAGCTTCAGGCCGCGCTCGTCGCCGTGGGTCATGATGATGGCGCCGATCAGGCGGGTGGATACGCCCCAGCTGGTCTCGTGGCAGTATTCCAGCTTGCCCTCTTTGCTCAGGTACTGGATTTCGAAGGGCACGGCGAAATTGGTGCCGAAATTGTGGCTGGTGCCGGCCTGCAGGGCCTTGCCGTCCTGCATCATGGCTTCCACGGAATAGGTGGCCCGGGCGCCGGCGAATTTTTCCTTGTCGGATTTCTGGCCGGCGAACACGGGGATGGCCAGGTTCTTTTCGCAGAAGGTCTTATACACGTTCAGCATCATCTGGGTTTCTTCTTCCGCTTCCTCGGCGGTGGCGTGCACGGTGTGGCCCTCCTGCCACCAGAATTCGGCGGTGCGCAGGAAGGGGCGGGTGGTCTTTTCCCAGCGCATCACGCTGCACCACTGGTTGTATTTCAGCGGCAGATCCCGGTAGGACTGCACCCATTTGGAAAACATGGTGCAGAAAATGGTTTCGCTGGTGGGGCGAACGGCCAGGCGCTCCTGCAGCTTTTCGGTGCCGCCCTGGGTGACCCAGGCCACCTCGGGGGCGAAGCCCTCCACGTGGTCGGCCTCCTTCAGCAGCAGGGATTCGGGGATCAGCATGGGCATGGATACGTTTTCATGCCCCGTTTCTTTAAACATGGCGTCCAACTGCTCGTGGATCAATTCCCAGATGCGGTTGCCGTAGGGCTTCAGGGCCATGCAGCCCCGCACGGGGGTGTAGTCCATCAGGTCGGTCTGGGTCACCACGTCGGTATACCACTGAGAGAAATTTTCATCCCGGGGGGTGATGTGCTGCACGAATTCCTGTTTCTTTTCCTTCGCCATGAAGATAACCTCCTCCAAAAATGAACCCTTCGTCCTTGCAGGGACGAAGGGATGCTTCGCGGTACCACCTTGCTTGGCATCGCTTTTTGCGATGCCCGGCTTTCCATCCGATAACGGGGATGACCCGGCGGGGATTGGCCGCGGCCACGCGGACGGGACGGCAGCCCTGCGTGCGCTTTCAGCCCGGGACGCACTCTCTTTTCTTTCGGCCTGCCTGTTTCCGCGTATCGGCTGTGGAAACAAGGGCATTATACAGGATTTTCAGGCAAATTACAACCCCCCTGTAGGAAAAACATCATTGGCGGGACGGCCAGGGACGCGCTACGCCAGCCAGCGCCGAGCCAGATCGGTGATTTGACGCGTCAAATGATCGATATGGAGATAGACGTCTAAGCCGTGCAGGAAATAATGGTCCGCGGAGGCGAATAGGCGGGACATTGTTGCTGGAAACGCCGGTTTTTCGATGGGCATCATGAGCTGAGCGAATCCGGCGTTTTCACACTTTTTATCACAGCATATTGCCAATACGCGGTTCGGATCAAGCCAATAGAAAAAAACCGTATCATGCCCGTCACGGGCGATAAAAACGCCTGTTTGCCATACGGCCAATAAATCTTGCTCGTTTTTTTCCAATTGAAAATCCAAATAGAGTTTTGCGGCGATATCGATCCGCTTCCATTCGGATTGGAGCGAATTATTTTCGCGTTGCGTCAGCTGAACGATGCGCAGCGGGAAGGGGATTTTTGATCGCTGTATCTCATCAAGGTATTCAGCCGCTGTTTTTTCTCCCATACCGGTGATCCGCGCTTCCTTTCCGGTGATTGATATTTCGATTTTACTACAGATTTATAGAATTATCAATACAACACATCTGTTGTTTTTATAATCAGATCAAAACCGGAAAAGGAGATGGATGCGTGTGGCGGGGAAAACGTATTGGGAGATTTTACGGGAATTGCGGGAGGACCGGGATATCAAGCAGTATACCATTGCGGCTGCTTTGGGCATTGATCAGCGCGTATATTCCCGTTATGAAAACGGTGTCAACGAGCTGCCCCTTCGGCATTTGAAGGCGCTGTGCCAATACTACCAGGTCAGCGCCGATTACATCCTGGGCCTGACCAACGATCCGCAGATCCACCCGCCGATCGAGAAAAAACGGTAAATAAAAGCCCCCTGGCTAAAAGGCCAGGGGGAATAACTTTTTGGGGGTGATCAGGGCTTCCAGGTGGTGCCGTCCGCATACACGACTTCCTTGATCGTGAAGCCCGCGCGGGAGGTGCTCACATCCACGTCCACCACGATGGACTTGGTGCCCTTGGAGGCGATGGGGGCGTTGTATTCGCTGTTGATGGCGGTCAGCTTGGTGGTGCCATAGTAGGGCTGCACAACGTACTTGACGTAGCGGATTTCCTTATCGGTGTTGTTGGTGAGGGAATACCGCAGGGTCTTGCTGCCGGCCTCGCTGTAGGACAAGGTAACTTCCTTGAAGGAGACGGCGGGCAGCACTTCCACTTCCAGCGTCAGCTTTTTGCTGTTTTCAATCTGCGCGGAGATGGTGGTTTTGCCGATCCCCACGCTCTTCACCACGCCCTTGGCGGAAACGGTGGCGACGCTGGTGTTGCTGCTCTTCCAGGTCACGTTGCGCTTAAAGAGGTTGGTCACTTTCAAGGTCATTTTCTCGCCCTTGATCAGGGTTTTCGCGGGGGCGTTGATGGCGGCGATTTCCTTCACGGTCACGGTGGCCTTCAGCTTCTTGCCGTTGGCGACCTGGCAGGTGATGGTGGCGGTGCCTTCCTTATAAGCCGTGATCAGGCCGTTGGAATCCACGGCGGCGACCGCGGGCTTGGAGCTCTTCCACGTCAGGGAACGGCCGGCGGCGTTGGACACCTTCAGCTTCTTGGTTTTGCCCGCGTTCAGGGCCACGCTGGTGGCGTTGAGGGCGGCCTTATCTTCCACCTTGATGGTGGCCTTCAGCTTGATGGTGCCCGCCTTGGCGGTGATGGTGGCGGTGCCGGCCTTGATACCGGTCACGACGCCCTTGGTGGATACGGTGGCGACCTTACTGTTGCTGGTGGTCCAGGTCACCGTCTGCCCGCCGACGTTATACGCCTTCAGGGTCTTGGTTTTGCCCACGGCGATGGTGGCCTTGGTGGTATTCAGTTTCGGGGTTGCAGCGGCAAACGCCGTCGTGGTAGTGCCCATAACCAAGGTAAGCAGGAGCATCATCACGAACGCTTGAAGCAAACGCTTTTTCATTGGTCTCTATCTCCCTTCAATATTCCCGGATTTATGGTAATTTTATATCACACAGCCCGCCCTTGTCAACGGTTGCGCGAATATTTCAACATTTTTTACAGTTTTATCTGAACCCCTTCACTGAATCAAAATCAATTTGTAACTGATGGACAACAAAAACGGAATGATTTCAGGGAAGGGGCCGCTTTGTGGAAAAAATGTGTCATTTCAGGATCTCCTGGAGGAACTGGCCGGTGTAGCTGCCCTCCGCCTGGGCCACCTGCTCCGGCGTGCCCTGGGCCACCACGGTGCCGCCGCCGTCGCCCCCCTCGGGGCCCAGATCGACGATGTAATCGGCGGTCTTGATGATGTCGAGGTTGTGCTCGATCACCAGCACGGTGTTGCCCTGATCGGTCAGCTGCTGCAGCACCTTCACCAGGCGGCTCACGTCGTCCATATGCAGGCCGGTGGTGGGCTCATCCAGCAGCACCAGGGTTTTGCCGGTGGCCCTGCGGCTGAGCTCGGTGGCCAGCTTGACCCGCTGGGCCTCGCCGCCGGACAGGGTGGTGCTGGGCTGGCCCAGGCGCATGTAGCCCAGGCCCACGTCGTACAGGGTGCGCAGCTTCTGCATGATGGCGGGATGGGCCTCGAACACGCCCATGGCCTCTTCCACCGTCAGGTCCAGCACGTCGGCGATGCTCAGGCCCCGGTATTTCACTTCCAGCGTTTCCCGGTTGTACCGCTTGCCCCGGCATACCTCGCAGGGCACGTAAATATCGGCCATGAAGTGCATTTCGATCTTCAGCAGCCCATCGCCGGAGCAGGCTTCGCACCGGCCGCCCTTGACGTTGAAGGAGAAGCGGTTTTCCTTGTAGCCCCGCACCTTCGCCTCCGGCAATTGGGCGAACACCCGGCGGATCATATCGAACAGGCCGGTGTAGGTGGCCGGGTTGCTGCGGGGGGTGCGGCCGATGGGGGATTGGTCGATGTTGATGATCTTATCCAGATACTTTACGCCCTCGATGCCGTCGTAATCGGCCTTGCGGGGGCGGGCCCGGTTCAGCAGGTGGGCCAGGGCGGTATACAGGATGGCGTTGACCAGGCTGCTTTTGCCGCTGCCGGATACGCCGGTGACGCAGCAGAACACCCCCAGGGGGAAGCTGACGTCGATATTTTTCAGGTTGTGCTCCCGGGCGCCCTTCACCGTCAGCCAGTGCTTGGGCTGCCGGCGGACGGCGGGCACCGGGATGCTCTTTTTGCCGCTCAGGTACTGCCCGGTGATGGATTCCGGGGCGTTCATCACATCCTGCACCGAGCCCTGGGCCACGATGCGGCCGCCGTGCTCCCCCGCCCCGGGACCGATATCCACCAGGTAATCGGCGCTGCGCAGGGTTTCCTCGTCGTGCTCCACCACGATCAGGGTGTTGCCCAATTCCTGCAGATGCCGCAGGGTGCGCAGCAGCCGGGCGTTATCCCGCTGGTGCAGGCCGATGGAGGGCTCGTCCAGGATATACAATACCCCCACCAGGCCGCTGCCGATCTGGGTGGCCAGGCGGATGCGCTGGGCCTCGCCGCCGGACAGGGTGGCCGCCGCCCGGGACAGGGTCAGATAATCCAGCCCCACGTCGCACAGAAAGCCCAGGCGGCTGTCCACCTCCCGCAGGATGGGGGCGGCGATCATGCTCTCCTTTTCGGACAGCTTCAATTCCTGGAAAAACGCCCGGGTCCTGCGCATGTTCCATTCGCTGACCTCGGCGATGTTCCTGCCGCCCACGGTGACGGCCAGGGCCTCGGGCTTGAGCCGCCTGCCCTTGCAGACCGGGCAGGTTTCGTGGGCCATGTATTCCTCATAGGCGGCCTTCATGCCTTCGCTCTGGGTTTCCTGATACCGCCGCTCCAGGGAGGGGATCACCCCCTCGAAGGTGGTTTGATAGCTGCCGGTTTCGAATTTGATTTTCAATTTCTGGCTGCCGGTGCCGTAGAGGATCTTGTCGATCACATCCTGAGGCAGGTCCTTCACCGGCACGTCCATGGAGAAGCCGTAAAAATCGGCCATGGCCTGGAACATGGCGTGGGCGGTGGAATTGGCCTCCCCGCTGTTCCAGCCCATGCAGGATACGGCCCCCTCGTTCAGGCTCAAATCGGGGTTGGGGATCACCAGATCGGCGCTGACCTTCATCAGGTCGCCCAGGCCGGAGCAGGTGGGGCAGGCCCCGTAGGGGTTGTTGAAGGAAAACATGCGGGGGGCCAGCTCTTCGATGTTCACGCCGCAGTCCGGGCAGGCGTAATTCTGGGAAAACATGATTTCGTTCCCATCGGGGGTGATCAGGGCGGAGGCCAGGCCGCCGGATTGCTTCATGGCCGTTTCCAGGCTGTCGGCCAGGCGCTGCTGGATGCCGGGGCGCACCACCAGGCGATCCACCACCAGGTCGATCTGATGCTTCTTTTGCTTATCCAGGGCGGGCACGTCGTCCAGTTCATACATTTCGCCGTCGATCCGGGCCCGCACGAAGCCGCCCTTCCGGGCGTCCTCCAGCAGCTTCACGTGCTCCCCCTTCCGGGATCGCACCACCGGGGCCAGCAACTGGATGCGGGTGCCCTCCGGCAGGGCGGTGATGGCGTCCACCATCTGATCCACCGTCTGCTGCCGGATCTCCCGGCCGCAGTTGGGGCAATGGGGCAGCCCCGCCCGGGCGTACAGCAGGCGCAGGTAATCGTGGATCTCCGTCACCGTGCCCACGGTGGACCGGGGGTTGCGGGCGGTGGTTTTCTGATCGATGGAAATGGCGGGGGACAGGCCCTCGATGGCGTCCACCTCCGGCTTATCCATCTGGCCCAGGAACATCCGGGCGTAGGAGGACATGCTTTCCACATAGCGGCGCTGGCCCTCGGCGTAAATGGTATCAAAGGCCAGGGAGGATTTGCCTGAGCCGCTCAGCCCGGTAAACACCACCAGCTTATCCCGGGGAATGGTGATATCGACGTTTTTCAAATTGTGCTCCCGGGCGCCCCGGACGATGATAGAATCTTCCATGCCTGCCTCCGATTTTTCAGTGTGCCCGGCAATTATAGCACATCTGTTCGCATTTGTGAAGGGGTTCTTTTCTGTAACTTTTCGGGGCCGAAAATGCCCGAAACGCTTTGACGGCTGATTATGCCTTGGCGGGCATCGTCAGGAAGAAAGCGCTGCTTTCCATGAACGATTGCGCCGGCGAAAACAGCTGACCGGCGATCGCGGCTCCGTATGGGACAAAAGCAGCGCGGCAGGGCGTCGAAAAACTTTTTCAGCACCTTGCTGCGCTGTTTTTTTGTTGCAATCTTTCTTCCGATATGCCATAATAGGGGCATCCCACGCAAAGGAGATGATGCTGCATGGCCACCGGCATTTGGGTGCGCCTGATGCGCAAGACCCGCATCGACAGGGACGCCACCGTGGAATGCGCCATCGACGGCTGGCAGGAGGCCATCGATACCGCCTGCCATCAATTGGACGTGCCCCGGCCCATCATCCTGCCCCGGCACGAGCGGGATTGGGAGCAGTTTTCCCAGGCGCGTTTTTTGAAGGAGCACTTTATCGAGGACGTGCCCTTCGACCGAATGGAGGTCGAATTCATCGATCCGGACAAGAAAAAGCGCAACAATCCCGCGTATTATTGACCCGCATAAGGAGCAGCCATGCGCAAATTTTTCGGAGTCCTGCTGTTTTTCTGGCTGCTGGCCGCCTCCGCCTGCGCCGATATCGTGATCAGCGAGGTGATGACCTCCAACGGCACCTACACCAACGGCCACGCCTACGATTGGATCGAACTGCACAACACAGGCAAAAAATCGGTCAATCTGAGCGGGTATTATCTGTCCGACAGCAAAAAGAACCTGACCAAGTGGGCGTTCCCCAAGAACACCACGCTGAAGGCCGACGGGTATCTGCTGGTGTACTGCACGGGGGAGGAACTGAAGCCCGGCAGCAAGAGCACTTTTTACGCCAATTTCAAATTATCCTCCTCCGGGGAAACGGTGTATCTGACCGATAAGGACGGGGAAACCGCCGTGACCACCCTGAAGATCCCCCGGCAGTACGGCAACGTATCCTGGGGTATTCCGCTAAGCGGCGGCGATTATCAGTTCCTGGCGGAAGCGACCCCCGGCAAAAAGAACCCCAAGACCGGCTATAACAGCCGGGCCGACGCGCCGGTGATCCAGACCGCCGGGGGCTTTTATCCAACCGCCGTCACCGCCCGGGCCGCGGCCCCGGCGGGGGCGACATTGCGCTACACCACCGACGGTTCCACCCCCACGGCCAAATCCCCCCTGTTCCCGGATCGGGGCGTGGCCTTTTCCCAAACCGGGGTGCTGCGGGTGCGGGCGTTCCGGGAGGACCAGGTGCCGTCGGAAACGGTGTCGGCCACCTATTTCATCGGGGAAAGCCAGCCCGTGCCCGTCATTTCCCTGGTGACCGATGAAAAATACCTGTTTGACAATAAGACCGGCGCTCTGGTGAAGGGCAGTAACGCCAGCTATCCCAATTACGAGCGGGAGTGGGAATACCCCGTCAACATCGAATACTTCGCCCTGGGGGGGCGATGCGAAATCAACCAGGTGGGCACCTTCACCGCCGCCGGCCATTCCGCCCGGCAGAACGCCCAGAAATCCATCGCCGTCTACGCCCGCAAGGCGTACGGCCCCGACCGTTTTTCCTTCAATCCTTTCCCGCATCGGGATTACGAAAGCTATAAATCCCTGCTTCTGCGGTCCGCCAATTCCGACGCCTTTTACACCCGGATGAAGGATCCGGTGTATTCCTCCCTGGCGGAGCCGCTGAATTTGCTGTATCAGGACGCCCTGGCCATCGAGGTGTATATCAACGGCAAATACTGGGGCCATTACAACCTGCGGGAAAAAATCAACAAATATTTCGTGGCGGCCTACGAGGGCGTGACGGAGGAGAAGGAGATCGACCAAATCGACATCCTGGCCCGCACCGGGCGGGATGAATTCCTGCAGAACGGCGATAACGCCGACTGGCTGGCGCTGTGCGATTTTTGCAAAAAGAAAAACCTGAACGACCCGGAGAACCTGCAATACGTGCTGGACCGGCTGGATATCGACAGCCTGTTTACCCACACCGCCTTTGAGGTGATCCTGGGCAACACCGATTTTACCAACGTGCGGGTGTACCGGGTGCCGGGGGGCAAGTGGAAGTACCTGCTGTTCGACGTGGAGGCGGGGTTCAAAAGCCTGGACGCCGTGCCCATGAATTATTTCATTAAAAAGGTCGGCGACCGGGTGCAGGGCTTCCGCCATGAGCCCCTGGCCGCCCTGATCAACGTGCCGGAAATGAAGGAAAAATTCCTGACCCGGTTTGCCCAGGTGCTTTCCCTTTCCTTCCAATGGCCCTATGTGGAGGCTCATTTCGCCCCCTGGGAGGAATTGTTTGAAACCACGCTGATGCCCCGCCACATCGCCCGCTGGCCCCATTTCACCATGACGGCGTGGCGGCAGAATGTGGACGCCGCCAAGTATTACGCCCGGGTGCGGCCCACGAAGATCGTGGCCCTGCTGCAAAAGCACATGAAGCTGACAAACGACGAGGTAGAGCGGTATTTCGGCGATGTGCAGCGGCTGCTGGAGCAGGTGAATACGAAGTAAAATTGTCAGGTTGCATTTTTTCCCAATTGTTGTTACAATAGCCCGGTATGAAAGGAGGCCTGCCCGTGAAAAGCGCCGCTGTTTCCGCCCGATCCCGCGCCCTGTACAAAACGCCCTTTTCCCGGGTGTATTGGGCCCAGGCCGCTTCGGAATTCAAGGATCTGCGCATGCTTTTGTTCGCGGCGCTGATGATCGCCCTGCGGGTGGCGCTCAAGCCCGTCAACATCGCCATCGCCGCCGATCTGCGCATCAACGTCGCCTTTTTCGTCAACGCCTTCGGGGCCATGGTGTTCGGCCCGGTGGTGGCCATTCCCGCCGCCGCCATTTCCGACACGTTGGGGTATCTGCTGTACCCGGAGGGGCCCTATTTCTTTCCTTTTATATTGACCGAGATCGCCGGCTCCGTGATCTTCGCCCTGTTCCTTTACCGGGCGGAGGTTTCGTCCCTGCGGGTCACGCTGTCCCGGTTCTGCATCTGCTTCTTCGTCAACATCGTGCTGAATACCCCCATCATGTGGCTGTATTACAGCATGATGATGGGCAGGAATTACGTGCTGTTCGATCTGCTGCGGATCGTGAAAAACCTGGTGATGTTCCCCATTGAATCGGTGCTGCTGACGCTGTTTTTGCGCCTGGTGGTGCCGCCCATGTACAAGCTGGGGTATGTGCATACCGGGGCGGACAAGCTGCGCTTTACCAGGAAAAACGTGGTGGCCCTGGCCCTGCTGATCGCGTTGGGCCTGGCCGCCGTGGGTGGGTATTACGTGAATGATTACAATACCAAATCCTTCAGCGCGGCGTATTCCGCCGGGGAGCGCCTGGAAAAGAACCGGGCAATGAACGAATGGGTGCTGGCGGAGAACCTGGATTTAGCGGCGGCGGACACCGTGACCATCATCGAAAGCGCCCGGTCCCGCATCGGGGATCCGGATATGACCTACGAGCTGGCGATTTATCGCATTGACGGGGAGGCGTTTGCCGCCAAAGCCGCCGCCGACGGGGCCTATACCCTGGATACGCTGCACGGCTATTCCAAATCCAAGGCGGCGGCGGACGACGCGCTGATCCGCATCGGCTCCGCCACGGCGGTGACGGACAAAAAAACCGGCGAAAAGAAATCCATCGCCTGCGTTTTTGAGTGAAAGGAGCCCATCCCATGGATGAAAACCAACGGGCCATTCTGGACGGCCTGGCCGCCCTGTATCCCGACGCCAGCCCGGAATTGCATTTCACCAATCCCTATGAAACGCTGGTGGCCACCATTCTGGCCGCCCAGTGCACCGACGCCCGGGTGAACCAGGTGACCCCCGCCGTGTTCCGGGATTTTCCCGACGCGAAGGCCATGGCCCAAACCACCCCGGAGGTGCTGTACCCCTATGTGAAATCCTGCGGCTTTCGCTCGAAGGCCGTCAACATCGTGAACGCCTGCAAAATGATCGTGGAGCGGTTCGGCGGGGAGGTGCCCTCCACCCTGGAGGAATTGACCCAGCTGCCCGGCGTGGGCCGGAAAACCGCCAACGTGGTGCTGGCCTTTTCCTTCGGCATCCCCGCCATCCCGGTGGATACCCACGTGTTCCGGGTCAGCAACCGGCTGGGCCTGGCCGACGCCGACACCGTGGAGGAAACGGAACGGCAGCTGATGGAGGCGATCCCCCGGGACAAATGGAACCCATCCCACCACTGGATGATCTATCATGGCCGAAGGGTGTGCCATTCCCAGAAGCCGGATTGCGATCATTGCCCCCTGCGGCCCTACTGCAAGGCCGTGCACCTGGACCATATGATCAACCCCAAGCAGGATGTGAAGGCCCGGGCCCAGGCCCGCAAGGCCCGGCAGGCGGAGGGGGAAACGAGCAACGCCTAAGTAACGCATAAAAAGATGCCCATGCCATATCAATGATTTGGCATGGGCATTTTGGGCATCGGCTTTGTCGATGCCCAGGATGCCGCGTTACGGCTGATCCGCAAAGCCTTCGGTGGATACGTGCACCTGCCAGCCCGTTTCCTGACTGCCGATTTCCGTGATGTAATAGGTCACGCCATCGTGATCCAATTGCACCGCGATGCGGCCGGTGGGCACCTGGTCGGTCACGTCCACGTAATGCTCGTAGAATTCCAGGAACGCGGTGCCCTCATCCTCAAAGAAGTCGATCACCGGGCCGCCGCTGAATTCGTGCGCCAGCAGTTCTTCGTACGTTACCGGCTGCTCGTTGCCGTCATCGTCGATCGCCACGCCGCCGGCGAAATGGGTTTTGCCCTCCTCGTCTGTCCATTCGATCATGCCCTCATGGGGCTGGGTCACTTCCACGACCTGCTGCCTGCCCCCGAACCAAACGGTGATCGTTTCCCGGATGCCGCCCAGGTCGGCGGCATAGGCGGCGGTGAGGCCGCACAGCAGCAGGATCAGCGCCGCGCACAGGGCGGCCAGGGGTTTTTGAATCAATTTCGTATGCATGGTGATTTCCTCCACGTTGATGGTGCGGGCGGGCTGCACCGCGTCAAAGGCGCGGTGGATTTTTTCACGGTTCGTCATCGTTCCAACCCTCCTGCAGCAATTTTTTGAGGTTCAGCCTGGCCCGGTGCAATCGGCTTTTCACGGTATTTTCCCGGGTGCGCAGAATGCGGGCGATCTCGTGGATGGGCCTGTCCTCGTAATAAAACAGGTAGATCACGATCCGCTGGTTTTCCGGCAGCCGCATCACGGCCTGGAAAACGTCGCTGTCTTGGGGCGTTTCGAAGGGGATCTGGGCGATTGTTTCGTCCAGGCTCACCCGGTTGCGCCGCCAGAAGGAGCGGCATACGTCCTTGGCTCGGTTGACGGCCACCCGCAGCAGCCAGGCGTGGATGTGGGCCGGGCTGTCGAATTGCTTTGCGCTGCGGTCGTAAATCAGGAAGGTATCCTGCACCACGTTTTCCGCGTCCTGCCGGTTCCGGCAGATGGAGAACGCCGCCCGATACAGGCTGGCCTGCACCGCCGGCACCAGTTCGTCAAGGGTTTGCTTCATGGCTGTTCCTCGCTTGTGAAAGGCCTTTCGCCTATAATACGAACGAGCGAAGGAAAAGGTTGCATCGATGCGTCAAAAAAATAACGGGGCATACGAATATGCCCCGCGAAACGGAGGATGGACTTATTTCAGGATGGACAGCAGCCATGGATTGTTAAATTCGCTTTGGGAAGAGGCGCAGACCTTAACCTTGCCGGTTGCGTTGCCGTTTGCTTTGACCACTTTGATGGCGGCGGCGCCGCTGCTGAACCCGCAATTGACAGAGGAAGGCACATAACCGATGGTATACACATAGGTATAACCCGCCTTGAGCTTGGTCATATCGTCCACATAGGTCGTGCCGTTGAGGCGCTTGTCGTTGGAGATAATGGTGGCATTGACAAGCTCGCCTTTTTTATCGTATACACGCACGGCAAGGAAGCCGTTGTTCTTCATGCCGGAAGCATAGCTGATTTTCAGCTGGATCTTTTTGCCCACCTGCTTGATGCTGGTGAACTTGTGGATGCCGCCGCGGATCACCTTGATGGTGCCGAAATCGCCCTTTTTGTCGGTGACGGTGACGATGGCGGTCTTGCTGGCGGTGGAGGTATTTTTGCCCTTGACGGTCAAATAAATTTTGCCGGATTTCACCTTGGCGGTCAGCCAATCGGAGCCGGAGGTGACCTTCGCCTTCACGGTACCCACGGCGTCCTTCAGCTTGATGTATTTGATCTGGATGCCGGCCCGTTTCGTGCTGTATTTATACAGCGTGGTTTGATCGGAGAAGGAAAAAGCCCAGGCCTTGACGGTCTTGCCCCGGGCGAGGGACACGGCCTTGACCACCGTATCGGCATTATACCGTGTGGTATGCGAACCGCCGGACAGCACCGTGGTTTTGGCGCTGGCAGTGGCGGTGAACAGGGACAGGGTCAGGACCAGAACAGCCAGGATGGACAAAAAGCGTTTCATGGGATGGCCTCCTTATCGTGATTTGGATAAGAAAATTATACCATTCGAGGGGCACTGTGTCAATAAAAAGGCGGGATTGGGGCAAGAAAAAAGAGGAGCCTCGGGTGACGAAGCTCCTCCCATATGCGCGGTGAAAATGAGAAGGTTTTTTACTGGCCTGTCAGATCGATGGACAGGGAATCGTCGGCGGCGGTTTCCGCGCCCAGGGCGTCCAGGAAGCGCAGGCTGACCAGCAGGTCGCCCTTTTCGATGCGGCCGTTGGCCAGGTGGTTCTGCTCATCCACCGTCAGGGCGACGATGCCGCCGTCATCGTAAATGGCGGCCACGTAGTGCCCAGCGATCACGCATTCCTGATTGGCGGTGTAGGGCAGGGCGATGGCGTTGGCCAATTCCTGCAGGCTGACGAAGATGCTGCCTTCCGCGTCCCGGTACCAAGTCAAGGGCAGCGTCACGCCGTTCAGCTGGGCGGAATCGCCCGCCTTTGTCAGCGCGGCAGGCGCTTTCGTGGGTTCCGCCGTGGGTTCTGGCTCCGCTGTAGGTTCCGCGGTAGGTTCGGCGGTAGGTTCGGCGGTAGGTTCGGCGGTAGGTTCGGCGGTAGGCTCCGCCGTGGGTTCGGGCGTAGCGGTGGGCTCAGCAGTCGGTTCCGCCGTAGGTTCGGGTGTAGCGGTGGGCTCAGCAGTCGGTTCCGCCGTGGGTTCGGGCGTGGCGGTGGGCTCAGCAGTCGGTTCCGCCGTGGGCTCGGGCGTAGCGGTAGGCACAGCGGTGGGCTCGGCTGTCGGCGTCGGTGTGGCCGTCGGCACGGCGGTGGGTTCCGCGGTCGGTTCCGGTGTGGCGGTGGGCTTCTTGGTCCGCTTGGGGGTGGCGGTAGGCGCTTGCGTAGGTTTCGGCGTGGCCGTGGGCTTCTTCGTGGGCTTCGGCGTAGCGGTGGGCTTGGCCGTCGGCTTGGGCGTGGCCGGCGCCGCGTACCGGAAGGTGACGGAGGCGGGGGTGGCTTTGCCGTTCTGCACCACCACGGAGGCGGATGAATCGCCCGTCAGGGTATAGCCGGCGGGCACGTTGCTGTCGTCGGCATACAGGGTGGTATCCCCGGAATAGAGCACCATATCCACCTGCTTGAGCAGCGCCCCATCCTGGTCGACGTAATACACCGGCACGGTGACGTTCACCGGCGGGGTGGCGGTGGGCTTCTCCGTGACGCTGGGGCCGGGGGTGGCCACGGCGCCTTCGTACAGGGCGGTCAGGGTGGCGCGGCCGGCAATGCCGTCGGCCTTCAGGCCGTTCTGGGTTTGAAAGGCTTCCACGGCCCGGCGGGTCTGCTGGCCGTATTGGCCGTCGATTTTGCCCTTGTAATAACCCAGGTCGGCCAGCTTCTGCTGCATGCGGCGCACGTTTTCGCCCTTATCGCCCACATACAGGGTGGTATACCGGGTGGGCGTAGCGGTGGCGGCAGGCGTCGCCTGGGGCGGCACCACCACGGCGATGGCCGTGGGGGCGGGGGTCGGCGTGGCGGGGATGGGGGTGACGGCGGGGGCGCCGTCGGTGGACGCGCCGACCACCAGCATCATATACACCAGCAGCGTTTTGATCAGATCCATGCTTTTCAGCTCCTTTGTCGCGGGCAGCGCTTTCGGTCGGGTGTGTACAGCGATAAAACGGAAAAGAAGCCGGTTTTCATCCGGGACACGGAAAAATCAGATATCCAAAAACTTCCTGAATTCCGGCAGGATGCCGATGCCGTCGGGATAATGGGCGGCGAATTGGGGCACGGCGTGGCTGGGGAAGGAATTGCCCTCGATGAAGCGGGGGCCCTTTTCGGTGATGGCCACATCCCAGGCCACGAACCGCACCTGCGGCACCACCCGCATGGCCTCCAGGCACATCTGCTTGGCTTCTTCGAAAAAGGGGATCTGGAAGCCGATGATGTCGGTGCCCGTCATGGGGTGCTTTTCATAGGTGTTGCCCTGCTTGTCGGCCCCCACGGTGAGCAGCTTGCCGCTGGCCAGATCCACCCGGGCGGCCATGCCGCCGCAGTCGACGTTGTCCATCACCCGGCCGTTGCCGATGCGCAGGAAGGCGTACACGATGCCCTCCTGCTTATCGCCCAGCAGGGTGGCGATGCGCACGGTGTTGACGGAGATGGGGCACATCCGGGCCATTTCGGGGTGCTGGATCACGACCTCCTCCAGCACGCCGTTGCCCGCCTCGGACAGCTGATCCATGAACAGGGGCAATTCCTGCCAATCTTCCTTTTTATACTTCACGATGCCCTGACCGCTGGAGCCCTCGAGGGGCTTATAGATTACCTGGTCCTTGTTGCTTAAAAAGGCGGAAAGCTGGTCGGGCGTCAGGGCCTCGTCGGTCTTGATCCAATCCCGCTGCACCCATTTTTCAAACAGGGTGTTGAATTGGGTCTTATCGTCGAAAAAGTGCCAGTAGGCTTTATCGTTCATCCGGCGCACGATTTCGTTGGAAATGCCCCGGGTGATCACGGTGCGGCGCTGGGCGTCGTTCAGCCGGTACATTTCGGCGATTTTATAATCCATATAACCGGCGTTGTACTTGATGGCGCACCGGCCCATATCGGCTAGCAGCCAGGCCGTGGGCTTCCCCGTCTTTTTGTGCAGCATCCGGGCGGTTTCCTGCATCCGGGAAAAATCCATCTTTCCAACGCGCTTGATCACATAGGTAATGCGGCTCATGTCGTTCCTCCGATTCAAATGATCACGATAAGGATATTATCCCAATCATATCATTTCTATTATACGCCATCTTGGGCGGTATTGCAATGGGTCCGGGCGGGACGAAGGGCGGCGCGGCGTGAAAAAAAGCAAAGTTTTTTTGCCTCCGATGCCGGTTTTTTAGCCGGCTTTGTCTTTCCTGGGCGATGTTTGGCCGGATCGGCGGAACGCCCGCAAAGCAAGGATTTTCAAAGATTTTTCTGAATTTTTTTCGGGGAAAAAGGTTGACATTTGCCTTTGACGATGGTATCATGATACAGTTGTCTGCATTATGTGGACGACTGCGTTTTTGCGTCAATCGGTGCGGAGGAGAGAACATGCCCGAACGGTTGAAGAAACGCTCCATGCGTTTGGTGGGGGCGCGGCAGGTGCTGCGCGGCCTGAAGGAAAACGAGATCGAGCAGGTTTTCCTGGCGCTGGACGCCGCGCCTTATCTGCGCCAGCAGATCGAAGAAGCGGCCCGGAACGCCCAGGTGCCGGTGGTCACCGTTTCCACCATGGAGGAATTGGCCCAGCTGTGCCGCGTCGACGTGCCGTCGGCAGCGGCGGGCGTCCTGAGGGCCGATGGAACGAAAAACGCATGATGAAAGGAAGGCTTCCGATGGGCGCATGCCCACCTGAAGGAAGCTATCCAACGGAACAGGCTTTCGCGCCAAAGCAAAGCCTGCCGCCCGGAAAACGGGGCCCCTTTTCGAAGGGGGATCGCCCTTTTTCCGGCACAACGTACGACTATATATTCCCGAGGGTTGCGGGGATGTTATAGGAGGAGACCGGAAACCGGCTCCGAACAATTATCAGGAGGTGCTTCCATGCCCACGATCAATCAGTTGATCCGCAAAGGAAGAGTCAAGGTTGCCAACAAGTCAACCGCGCCCATCCTGCAGGGTTGCCCGCAAAAGCGCGGCGTGTGCCTGAGTGTAAAAACCACCACGCCCAAGAAGCCCAATTCGGCTCTGCGCAAGATTGCGAGAATCCGCCTGACCAATTCCATCGAAGGTACCTGCTACATTCCTGGAATCGGCCATAACCTGCAGGAGCACTCCGTCGTGCTGATCCGCGGCGGCCGTGTGCGCGATCTGCCCGGCGTTCGTTACCACATCATCCGTGGCGCGCTGGACACGGCCGGCGTTGCCAAGCGCAACCAGGGCCGCTCGCTCTACGGCGCTAAGCGCCCCAAGAAATAAGCCGGAATTCCATCGCCGGGGCCGCTGCCCGGGCGAAAAGGAAGGCGCGGAACCGCCTGCCGGGAAGGAACACCCGGAGGAAGGCCGCCCCCGACGCTTCGCCGCGCACCGATACCGGAGTGGCATGATGCTGACATGCCGCGGTCGGCCCGATGGAAAGAAACGCTACAACTCTGAGGAGGGAACTACATGCCCCGTCGTGGATTTATTCCCAAGCGCGAAGTGCTCCCCGATCCCGTATACGGGACCGTCGTGGTCACTAAGCTCATTAACCAAATCATGCTCGACGGCAAGCGCGGCGTGGCCCAGCAGGTCTGCTACGATGCCTTCGAAATGGTGAAGAACAAGACTGGTAAGGATGCCAACGAGGTGTTCCAGCTGGCGCTGAACAACGTGATGCCGCAGCTGGAAGTAAAGGCCCGCCGCGTGGGCGGCGCCACCTACCAGGTGCCTGTGGAGATCCGGCCCGAACGCCGGCAGACCCTGGCCCTGCGCTGGATCGTTGATTTCTCCCGCAAGCGCGGCGAAAAAACCATGGCTGAACGCCTGGCCAACGAATTGATGGAAGCTTCCAACAATGCCGGCAACGCCGTGAAGCGCAAGGAAGAAATGCATCGTATGGCGGAAGCCAACAAGGCCTTTGCCCATTACCGCTGGTAATCTGAGGGCCGCCTGACGCGGCTGCGAAGATACCTGTTTCAAATTGTACTGATCAGAGGAGAACGTATCCCATGCCCAGAAGTCACCCACTTAATAAAGTACGCAACATCGGCATCATGGCGCACATAGATGCCGGCAAGACCACGACCAGCGAGCGCATCCTGTTCTATACCGGTAGGACGCACCGGCTGGGAGAGGTGCACGAGGGTGCAGCCACCATGGACTGGATGGAAGAGGAACAGGAGCGTGGTATCACCATCACGTCCGCCGCGACCACCTGTCAGTGGAAAGGCTATCGCATCAATCTGATCGATACGCCCGGCCACGTCGATTTCACGGTGGAAGTGGAGCGTTCTCTGCGCGTACTGGACGGCGCTGTGGCCGTATTCTGCGCCAAAGGCGGCGTGGAGCCCCAAAGTGAAACCGTCTGGCGCCAGGCCAATAAATATCATGTGCCCCGCATCGCCTACGTCAACAAAATGGACATCACCGGCGCCGATTTCCACCGGGTGGTGGATATGATGCGCACCCGCCTGAATGCCAAAGCCATTCCGATCCAACTGCCCATTGGCAAGGAAAATACCTTCCGGGGCATTATCGATCTGGTGAAAATGAAGGCGGAAGTCTATTACGACGACGAAGGCAAGGACATTCGGGAGGAAGAAATCCCCGCCGAAATGCTGGATGAGGCGAAGGCGCTGCGGGAAGAAATGGTAGAAGCCGTGGCGGAACAGGACGACGATCTGATGGAAAAATTCCTGGGCGGCGAAGAGCTGACCGAGGAAGAAATCATCTCCGCCCTGCGCATCGGCACCCTGGCCTGCAGCCTGACCCCCGTTCTGTGCGGCACCTCTTACCGCAATAAGGGCGTACAGCCCCTGCTGGACGCCGTGCTGGCGTATCTGCCTTCTCCCCTGGATGTGCCCCCCGTTCACGGCACCCTGCCCAAGGAGCCGGATAAGGAAGAACTTCGTCACGCTGACGATCAGGAACCCTTCTCCGCCCTGGCGTTCAAGATCGCGGCCGATCCCTTCGTGGGCAAGCTGGCGTTCTTCCGGGTGTATTCGGGCACGATCAACAGCGGCAGCTACGTGTTTAACTCCACCAAGCAGAAGCGGGAGCGCTTCAGCCGCATCGTGATGATGCACGCCAATCACCGCGAGGACGTGGAAACGGTGTATTCCGGTGAAATCGCCGCCGCCGTGGGCCTGAAGGACACCACCACCGGCGATACCCTGTGCGAGGAGAGCCATCCCATCGTGCTGGAATCCATGGAATTCCCCGATCCCGTCATCCAGGTGGCCATCGAGCCCAAGACCAAGGCCGGTCAGGAGAAGATGAGCCTGGCGCTGCAGCGTTTGGCGGAGGAAGACCCCACCTTCAAAACATACACCGATCAGGAAACGGGCCAGACCATCATCGCCGGGATGGGCGAATTGCACCTGGAAATCATCGTGGATCGTATGATGCGCGAATTTAAGGTGGAGGCCGTCGTGGGCAAGCCCCAGGTGGCCTACAAGGAAACCATCACCAAAACGGTGCAGGCCGAGGGCCGGTTCGTCCGTCAGACGGGCGGCCACGGTCAGTATGGTCACTGCGTGATCGAAATGTCTCCCCAGGAGCCCGGTCAAGGCTATGCCTTTGAAAACAAGATCGTGGGCGGCGTGATTCCCAAGGAATTCATCGCCCCCATCGACGCGGGCATCCAGGAAGCGGCGGGCAGCGGCCTGCTGGGCGGCTTTGAAGTGGTCGATTTCAAGGTGGCCGTCATCGATGGTTCCTACCACGATGTGGACTCCTCCGAAATGGCCTTCAAAATCGCCGGCTCGATGGCCTTCAAGGAAGCCCTGGCCAAGGCGGATGAGCGCCTGCTGGAGCCCATGATGAAGGTGGAAACCATCGTGCCCGATCAGTACCTGGGCGACGTGGTGGGCGATATCAATTCCCGCCGCGGCCGGATCGATAACATCGAAACCCGCCTGGGCGAGCAGAGCGTGCACAGCTTCGTTCCCCTGAGTGAAATGTTCGGCTATGCCACCGACCTGCGGTCCCGTACTCAGGGCCGCGGCATGTACACCATGCAGTTCGACCACTACGAGGAAGTTCCCCGCAGCGTGGCCGAAAAGGTGGTTGGCAAGCGTCACGGATAACCCCGTAAATTCTCATTCCTGAACAAATTAGGAGGGAAAAACCACATTGCATATGAAAATTTAGAGCGCAATAAGCAGCACGTAAACATC
>JAFUXH010000023.1 GCA_017470945.1 Clostridia bacterium
GCCCACGGGGAACAGCGATTTTAGCAATTGCTCCCGATGGATCATGTACAGGAAATAGCTTTGATCCTTGTTGGGGTCGGCCCCCCGCAGCAGGCGGCCCTGATCGTCGGTGCGCACGAAATGGCCGGTGGCCATCTTATCGGCCTCCAGCTTCATGGCCAGATCCAGGAACGCCTTGAATTTGATTTCCCGGTTGCACAGCACGTCGGGGTTGGGGGTGCGCCCCGCCTGATATTCCGTCAGGAACAGGGAAAACACCCGTTCCCGATACTCCCGGGCGAAATTGACGGCGTAATAGGGGATGTCGATATGGTTGCACACGTCCCTCACGTCGCGCCAATCGCTTTCGTTGGAGCAAACGCCCTCCTCGTCCTCTTCCTCCCAATTGTTCATGAAAATGCCGATCACGTCGTACCCCTGTCGCTTGAGCAGCAGGGCGGAAACGGCGCTGTCCACCCCACCGGACATGCCCACCACAATGCGCATCCTTACAGCACGCCCCTTTCCTTGAGCCGAGCAAACAGCTTCGCGAAGGCCTCCTCCGTCACCTTTTCCGGCGTTTGGGCAGCGTCCACCGGAATAAAGCGATCGGGGTTTTCCAACAGCAGTTGCTCATAGGCCGCTTCAGTGCGGGCGTGGAAGGAATCCCCCGCCTGCTCGATCCTGTCCGGATCAGAAGCAGCCAGCCGCCGGGCCATGGCGTCGGCGTGGCCCATGCGCAGGTACAGGGTGGCGTCCGGCGCGCCTTCCCGATAGGCCGCCCGATTGATCTGCTTGATCCAATCGGCGTCCAGCCCCCGGGCCATGCCCTGGTACACCAGGGAGGAATCCACAAACCGATCGCACAGCACGATCTGCCCCGCCTGTACCGCAGGCAAAATCACATCCTTCACGTGCTGGGCCCGGGCGGCGGCGAACAGCAGGGCCTCCGTTTCGGGGCTCATGCCCCCATCCTCTTTCGCCAGCACGATCTTGCGGATCTCCTCGGCGATGGGGCAGCCCCCCGGCTCCCGGGTGCGGCGCACGGTGTAGCCAAACTGGGTCAACCGCTCATTCAGCGCCGCGGCCTGGGTGGATTTGCCGCAGCCATCCACCCCCTCCAGCGTCACAAAGCAGCCCTTCACCGGCGGCATATCGGGGCACAGCACGTCGCACAGCGCCCGGGTATCCGCCGCCACGCGTGTGGGGCCGGCGGCCAGGATGGCGGCGTTTTCGCCGTACCCGTACAGGACGGCAATGCTGTCGATGCCGACGTCTGACGCGCCCTTCACATCCCCCGCGGTATCACCCACCATGACGGCCCGGCCCGAGGCGGGCAGCACCCGGCGGATCAGATCGGCCTTATCGGCGTGCAATTCCTGATCGGTGGGGCCGGCCACGGCGTCCAAATAATCCAGCAGGCCGAAATAGCGCAGGATATCCACCGAGGTATGCCGGGGCTTGCCGGTGGCCACGGCCACATAGGCCCCCCGGGCCTTCAGGGCCGCCAGCAGGGGCCGGATCAGGGGAAACACGCTGTTTTCCTTCCAGCCGACGGGGATATACCGCTCCCGGTACAGGTCGGTGGCGCGGGCGGCCTCCTGCTCCGTCATGCCGCAGTAACGCATGAAGGATTCGGCCAGCGGCGGGCCCATGAAGCGGCGCACCGTCTCCTCATTCGGCATCGGCAGGCCCATGCGCTGCAGGGCGTATTCCGTGCAGCGCCGGATGCCCAATTGGGAATCGGTCAGCGTTCCATCCAGATCAAAGATCACCACGTCGTAAGGCAGCAATGAAAAAACATCCTTCCGAATCAAAATTCCGGTCGGATGCTGTCATTTTTCTCATGGCACACCCATCCGGGGCCCGGCGGCGCGCTGCGCGTTACCAGGATGCCCCTGATTATATCATATTTGCCGCTGTGCGTGCAAGAGCGGCTGAGGCCCGTAGATCCGGCACAGGCCCCGCCGCCTTTTTTCCGGCGTCACCGAACGGAGCAGCCGCTTTTCGCAGGGAAAGCAGATCAGGCAGCCCATCACGTGCAGGCCCAGGGGAAAGGCTTCGCCGCAGACGATGCAAGTTTCCTTCATCCTTTCACCTCCCTTCCGGAAGGCAGGATGCCCCACATTTGGTAAATTTATACAGCGATCATTCCGCCCGGCTTTGATCGATCCAGTACCGCACCGGATCGTCAATAGAATATAGGCACTTTTCCACGGCGTACAGCCCATGATCGGCCAGGGCGGTTTGGGAAGCGTTCGACAGCAGGAAGGACAGAAACGCCGCCCCATCATCGGAAAACCCCCGGGCGCACACCGGCAGCAGACCCCGCCCCTCCGGCACGGCGAACGCCCGAAACCCCACCGTCAATTGCGCCGCCTGCCCGGCGGACAGCAGGGCGGCCCGGGCCCTGCCTTCGCTCAGCTCCCGCCCGGGATCGGCGCTCAGAACGGCCCCAGGCACGGCATGCAGCAATTCCTCCGGTGCCAGCACCGCGCCGATATCCGCCCAATCCGGCAGGGATGGCGGTGCGGCGGCAGGCCCCGGGGTCGGGGACGGCCGGAAAAACAGCGCCGCCGTCGGCGCGGGGGTGGCCATTTGGTGGGCGTCGTCCCGCAGAATCAGGGCGTATCCCCGCAGGGCCACCCATTGATCCCCCGCCGGGCCGATGAGCAGATCGGGGATCACCGCCCCCGCCTCCCCCGCCAGGGCGGAGGCGATCTCCTGCTCCGAAGCGGCGCGCAGATACAGCCGCCGCCCCGTTTCCTTTTCATACGCCGCCGCCCGCTTGCCCGCCCAGCGCAGCACCGCCGGCTCCTTTTCCCCGATCCACACCCGCACCACCGCCGCCCGGCCCTCTTCCTGCGCAGGCGCGGCCATCAAGCGGGGATACAGGGCGGCCAGCGCCGCGGTCAGCCCCAACGCCAGCAGCGTCAGCACCGCTTTCTTCATAAAAAAATCCCTCCGCCCCAGCCTATGCGGAGCGGAGGGAGGATAGAAGCGGTCACAGGCTCTTGCGCCACGCCTCGATGCGCTTGCCCACCAGCAGCACGGTGATGATATCGGTCACGCCCTCGTAAACCAGGCAGCCGCCGATCACCGCCACCGTGACCGCCAGGGTTTCAAAGGGCCCCATCAGGATCACGTAGCCCAGAATGATCGACAGGATCGCCATGGCCAGCAGCACGCCCCAAGGACCGATGCCGGCCTTTTTGGCGTCCACCGCCCGGAGAATGTTGGCGATGCCGAACCCGATCATCACGATGGCGAACAGGGTGGGGATCATGCTCATCACCGCCTGGGGATTGGTGACCATGAAAATGCCCAGGGCCAGGGTGAACAGGCCCACGATCAAGTCGCTTTGGAAAATCACGGGGTAGGTATGATCCTGCTTAAAATACCGCACGATCCGGGTCACGCCGGCGGCGATGGAGATGCCGCCCAGCACGTAGCACACCGCGTCCAGCACCGGGCCGGGCCACAGCAGCATGATCAGCCCCGCCACGATGCACAGCACGGCGGAAGCGATCCAGTTCTTTTTGAATTGTTCCATGACGGTCTGAAAGCGCATGATTCTTCCCCTCTCCTTTATTCGTCCATGGATGCGCGCAACCCACCTTACAGCAGCGCCCGCTGAATCTTGCCGCTGGTGGTTTTGGGTAATTCATCCTTGAAAACCACGATGCGGGGGTATTTGTAAGGCGCGGTGCGCTGCTTGACGTAGCTTTGGATCTCTTTTTTCAGCTCCTCGGTGCCCTCCTTGCCCTTCACCAGCACGATGCTGGCCTTGACCACTTGGCCGCGGATGGGATCGGGCGCGGCGGACACGCCGCATTCCAGCACGTAGGGCAGTTCCATGATGACCGATTCGATTTCGAAGGGCCCGATGCGATAGCCGGAGGATTTGATCAGATCGTCCACCCGGCCCACGTACCAGTAATAGCCGTCCTCATCCCGCCAGGCGGTGTCGCCGGTATGGTAGAGGCCGTCGTGCCAGTTGCCGTTTACGTTCTTGTCGTCGCTGCCGTAATAGCCGGTCAGCAAGCCGCACTGGGGGCCGTGATCGGTGCGGATCACGATTTCGCCCACCTCGCCCACCGGCACGGGGTTGCCGCTGGGATCCACCAGGTCGACGTCGTACAGGGGCACAGGCTTGCCCATGGAGCCGGGCTTGGGGGCCATGCCGGTCAGGTTGCCGATGATGATGGCGGTCTCGCTCTGGCCGAAGCCTTCCATGATGCTCAGGCCGGTGGCCTCCTTGAATTTCTGGAACACCTCGGGGTTCAGCGCTTCGCCGGCGATGGAGGCGTGCAGGATGGAGGACAGATCGTATTTGCTCAGATCCTCCTTGATCAGCATGCGGTACATGGTGGGCGGGGCGCAGAAGGTTTTGATGTCATACTGCTTGAACAGGGGCAGGATATCGTCGGCGTGGAAGCGGTCGAAATCATACACGAAGATGGCGGCCTCGCACAGCCACTGGCCGAAGATCTTGCCCCAGCAGGCCTTGGCCCAGCCGGTATCGGAAATGGTCAGGTGCAATTGGCCGGGGATCACGTTGTGCCAATATTTGGCGGTGATGTAATGGCCCAGGGGGTATTTATAGCTGTGGCACACCAATTTGGGATAGCCGGTGGTGCCGGAGGTGAAGAACATCAGCATGGGGTCGTCGCCGCCGGGGGCGTCCTGGGGCCGCTCGAACCGGGAGGAGAACACGGAGAATTCGCCGTCAAAATCATGCCAGCCTTCCCGCGCGCCGCCGCAGTACACCAATTGCTTCACCTGGGGGCATTCCGGCAGCGCCTTTTCGATTTCCGCGGCGGCCTGGCCGTGGCTGGTGCAGATGACGCCGCTGATTTCGCCGGTCTGGAAGCGGTAAATGTAATCCTTGCACAGCAATTGATCCGTGGCGGGGATCACCACCACGCCCAGTTTTTCCATAGCCAGCATGGTGAGCCAGAAATGATACTGCCGCCGCAGCACCAGCATCACCCGGTCGCCCCGCTTGAAGCCGATGGATTTGTAATAGTTGGCAGCCCGGTTGCTCATCTTGCGCAGATCCTCGAAGGTGAAGCGCCGCTCCTGCTTGTGGATATCCAGGTGCAGCAGCGCCAGCTGATCGGGCTTTTCCTTGGCCAATTCGTCGATGATATCGAAGGCGAAATTGAAATGGTCGATATCGTGGTAGTGGATGGCCGTGGGCGTGCCCATTTCGTTGACCTGGGTATCCAGATAACGATTGGCGATGGTATCGGCGTGCTCCTGGGCGGAAGCAACAGGCTCGTGCACGTGGGGATCGTATTCCGTTTCCTCCCCAGGGATCACCACCGCCAGGAATACGCAGTCCTGCCCCTCGGCGGCGATGAGGCCGTGGGGGGTGGAGGAATCGAAGAAAATGGAATCGCCGGGACGCAGGGTTTCGGTATGCTCGCCGATCTGCGCCCGCAGAACGCCGGAGAGGATGTAGTCGAATTCCTGCCCCGGGTGGCTGACCGTTTCGATGGGGGCCGCCTGCTGGGCGGGGTCATAGGAATAACGGGTCAGGTAGGGCTCCACGATGCGCTTGCGGAACAGGGGGGCCAGGTTCTGCATCTTGATGCCCTCGATATCGGTGACCACCTCGCCCTCGCCGTGGCGGGTAACGGTATAGTTCGACAGGCGGGGGCTGGTGCCCTCGATCAGATCGACGATATCGACCCCGAAGGCAATGGCGCATTTATGCACGAACGAAAAGGGCATTTCGGCGCTGCCCGTTTCATAGCGGGCGCAATCCTGCTCGCTGAACCCCGTCATCCGGGACAGATCAGCCGTGGTGAACCCGGAAATCTCCTTCAGTTCCCGAATACGGGCGGCCACATCCCGCAGCATTTCGGGGGCCTGCGTTTTGGTGGACATGATGCGTTTTCCTCCTTCAGTGTGAGACGAACGAAAGCCCGCCTCAAAGTTCTTTTCTTTGAGACGGGCTGAAAAAGCAGATCAGCTCGCGGTACCACTCAAATTGCGTTTTTCAACGCCTCCTCGGGGGCTCTATAAAGCCCTTCGCACTGACGCAGCGTTCGCGGGTGCCCCTACTTTCCTGTTCAAAGCACCGGCTCGGAAGCCACAGCCATGGATCCTCCCCACCGCCGGTTTTCAGCTGCCCCGGCTCTCTTTCGGTGGATCAAACCCCGCCTTCTTCGTCATCGCCTTTGGTATGCGATTACGCATAGTTTAGCAGATGCCCCGCCGGTTGTCAACCGTTTCCTTTTGCTTTTTTCACTTCCAATACAAAAAGAATACACTCCCCCGGGATTGACAATTGCCCTTCCAGGCGTGATAATGAAATGAAGCCCATTTTCACTGGGAAAGGGGGATGCGCGTGCGCCGCGTGATCGTGATCGCAGGGCACTACGGCAGCGGGAAAACCGAGCTGGCCGTCAGCCTGGCCATGGCCCTGGCCGCCCGGGAGGAGAAGGAATTCCCCCGCCTGGCGGTGGTGGACCTGGATATCGCCAACCCCTATTTCCGCTCCCGGGAACGGATGCAGCTGCTGCAGGCGCACCACGTGTCCCTGTACGCCGACACTTTCCAATCCACCGGCACCACCGCCGAATTGCCGGCCCTGACGGCTGCCCTGCGGGCGCCGCTGGAGGATCCCGGCTGCCGCACCATCATCGACCTGGGGGGCAACGACGCTGGGGCCCGGGTGCTGCGCCAATTCGGCAAGTATTTCGAGGGGGACGACCACGAACTGTGGGCGGTGGTGAATTTCAGGCGATATGAGACCCGCACCGTGGAGGACGCCCGGGTCCACGTAAGCGCCATCGCCGCCGAGCTGCAAATGGATGTGACCGCCCTGGTGAACAACACCCACCTGCTGCGGGAAACCACCCCGGATATCATCCGGGAGGGGGAGCAGCTGGCGCAAAAGCTGGCCCGGGAAACGGGGATCCCCCTGCTGTACACCTGCTACCCCGCGGGCATCATCCGCCCGGAGGCGCTTGCCGGCATCCCGTCGCTGATGCCGCTGGGGCTGTATATGCGCCCCACCTACCTGGATAAATAACTTCGGGATGCCCCGCGCTTCCCGGCCACCCCGCCGTCATACCTGGCCCCGCCAGGATCCATCATACACGGAGAAGAAAGAAAGGAGACCAACCACCATGCGGGCGTTCAAGCTGATTTTCCATCCGGAAAAATGCAAGGGCTGCGAACTATGCCGGTCCGTATGCCCCAAATCCGTCATCGGGATGAGCAAGCACGTCAACGCCAAGGGGTATCATCCCGCTTGCGCGGAAAAGGAAGAAGCGTGCATCGGCTGCCAAAGCTGCGCGCTGATGTGCCCCGACGGCGCCATTGAAATCTACCAGAAGGAGGAGGGCGACCAATGACCACCGATAAAGTGCTCATGAAAGGCAACGAAGCCTTTGCGGAGGCCGCCATTCGCGGCGGCGCCCGCCTCTATTTCGGCTACCCCATCACCCCCCAAAGCGAAGTGCCCGAGTATATGAGCCGGGAGCTGCCCAAGCATGGCGGCGTGTTCATCCAGGCGGAAAGCGAATTGGGCGCTATCAACATGGCCTACGGCGCCGGCGCGGCGGGCGGCAGCGTGTTCATTTCCTCCTCCTCCCCCGGCATCGCCCTGATGCAGGAGGGCATGAGCTTCCTGTGCTCCGCCGAGGTGCCCCTGCTGGCGCTGAACGTATCCCGCGGCGGCCCCGGCATCGGCGGCATTCAGCCCGGCCAGGCCGATTATTACCAGGTCACCCGGGGCGGCGGCAACGGGGATTACCGCATTCCTGTGTTCGCCCCCAGCTCCATTCAGGAGGCCGTCGACCTGCTGTATGAGGGCACCGAATTAGCCCGGACCTGGCGCAACCCCATCATGGTGCTGGCAGACGGCATGATCGGCCAGATGATGGAGCCCGTGCGCCTGCCCGATTTCAAGCCCGTCTACAAGCCGGAGGAAATCGCCGCGCACCGGGATTGGGCCTGCACCGGCTACAGCGACCGGGGCGGCGACCAGAACCGCCGGGTGGTGAAATCCCTGCGGATGCAGCCCGAAAAGCTGGAAGAGCACGTGGAAAAGCTGTTTGAAAAATACGACCGGGCGGAAAAAGAGCTGGTACGCTACGAAAGCGAAAACCTGAAAGGGGCCGAAGTGGTGTTCGTCGCCTTCGGCACCACTGCCCGCATCTGCCGGGAGGCCTGCGAGATCCTGGCAGCCGACGGCGTGAAGGCCGGCCTGATCCGCCCCATCAGCCTGTGGCCCTTCCCCAACAAGGCGTTTGACGAAATTGATTTCGGCACGACGAAGGCCGTCATTTCCGCCGAGCTGTCCATGGGCCAGATGATCACCGACGTGCAGATCGCCCTGCGGGGCCGCCTGCCCGTTTTCCTGGCCCACCGCACCGGCGGCATGGTGCCCACGTCGCCCGAAGTGGCCGCCCGGGCCAAGGCCGTATTGGAGGGATTGAAATGAAGCCGATTTTTGAATACACCAAGGGCATGACCGATATGCCCACCCATTACTGCCCCGGCTGCACCCACGGCATCGCCCACCGGCTGATCATGGAGGTGCTGGATGAAATGGGCCAGTTGGGCAACACCATCGGCGTGGCCCCCATCGGCTGCTCGGTGATGGCGCATCAATATATGAATGTGGATATGTGCGAGGCCGCCCACGGCCGCGCCCCCGCCGTGGCCAGCGGCATCCGCCGGGTGCACCCCGATAAGATCGTGTTCACCTACCAGGGCGACGGCGATTTGGCCTCCATCGGCACCGCCGAAATCGTGCACGCCGCGGTGCGCGGGGAAAAATTCACCACCTTCTTCATCAACAACGGCATCTACGGCATGACCGGCGGCCAGATGGCCCCCACCACCCTGATCGGGCAGAAGAGCACCACCTCCCAGGATGGCCGCAGCAAGGAGCTGAACGGCATGCCCATCAAAATGAGCGAAATGCTGAGCACCATCGACGGCGCGGTGTATGTGGAGCGCGTGGCGCTGGACAGCCCGGCCCACATCCGGCAGGCCAAGAAGGCCATCCGCCGGGCCTTCGAGATCCAGCAGCAGGGCCTGGGCTTCACGCTGATCGAATTCCTGTCCACCTGCCCCACCAACTGGGGCCTCACCCCCGTCAAGGCCCTGGACTGGGTGCGGGAAAAGGTGATGCCCTACTATCCCCTGGGCGTGATGTGCGAGCCGAAGGAGGGCGATGAAGCATGAGCACCTACAAAATGTTTTTCGCCGGCTCCGGCGGCCAGGGCGTGCTGCTGATGGGCCAGATCATCACCTACGCCGCCATGCTGGAAGGCAAGGAAGCCACCTTCCTGCCCTCCTATGGCCCGGAAATGCGCGGCGGCACAGCCAACTGCACCGTAGTGGTTTCCGACAAGCCGGTATCCTGCCCCCTGATTTACGAGGCCGATATCGCCGTGGTGATGAACCTGCCCTCCATGGATAAATTCGAGCCCATGGTCAAGGCCGGCGGGTATCTGTTCTACAATCAATCCATCATCGACCGCCAGCCCAACCGCGGCGATATCACCGCCGTGGCCGTCGACCTAGCCGCCCGCACCGCCGAACTGGGCAACGACAAGGTGGCCAACATGGTGATGCTGGGCGAAGTGGTCCGCGGCACCGGGGTGGTGCAGGTGGAAACGGTGTTCAAGGTATTTGAAAAGGTATTCTCCGGCCGGAAGGCCGCCCTGATCCCGCTGAACAAGCAGGCGTTCATGGGCGAATAACAGCACCCAAAGCAGCACAGGGGGAATCGCATCGTGGAAAGCCGCGGCGGTTCCCCCTGCGCGGTTTATGCGAAATGAATACAGGAAAGGTGATCGCATGAAGATCCGGGCATGGAAGGAAAACATCTTTGATATCGTCAGCAAGGACGATGGGGACAACCGGGCCAGCAGGGTTTTCGATCTGCTGATCATGGGGCTGATCGTGCTCAGCGTGGTCACCATCGTGCTGGAATCCTTCGATGATCTCAACACCCGCTACCGGGCGTTGTTTTCGGCGTTCGAATCCTTCACCGTGGCCATTTTCACCGTGGAATACGCCCTGCGCATCTGGACGGCCGATTTGCTGTACCCAAATGAAAAGCACCCCCGGCTGAAATACGTGTTTTCCTTCCTGGCCATCATCGATCTCATGGCCATCCTGCCCTTCTATCTCCCCTTCCTGTCCGCTGATTTCCGTTTCCTGCGCATGGTGCGGCTGCTGCGGCTGTTTCGCCTGTTCCGGGTGTTCAAAATGGGCCGCTACCTGGAAGCCCTGCAAACCGTGATGCAGGTGATCCGCGCTTCCGCCTCCCGGCTGGTGATCGCGGTGGTGCTGTGCTTTTTCGTGATGCTGTTTTCCGCCATCATCATGTACACGGTGGAAAACCCGGTGCAGCCCGAGCAGTTCCCCAACGTGATCGCCTCCCTGTGGTGGGCCATCTGCACCCTGACCACCGTGGGTTACGGGGACGTGTATCCCATCACGGCGGTGGGCCGGTTCTTCGCCGCGCTGATCAGCCTGGTGGGCATCGGCATCATCGCCATCCCCACCGGTATCATCGCCGCCGGCTTCACCACCGCCATTGATCAGCGCAACGACACCCGCGCGGCTGACGATCCCAAGCCCTACTGCCCCTACTGCGGGCACCGCATCCAGGATTGACGGAGCGCCATGCATGGAAGCTCCCTTTTCAGGAATCTTTTCACATTCAGAGTGGGAATCATCATTCAATAACGCAGCATAATCATCATTTCTGTGGATATATTTTCCCAATTTCGCCTCATTTTCGCTGGTATATCCATAAAAATAGGGCGGCAGATGTTTTTCTGCCGTCCTGATGTTGATTATTAATTCTTGCCTTTTGTTGTGGCTGTCGTGATGGCATCGTAGGTATCCTGGGTGATCGTGCCGGAGGAAAGCAGATCCTTCAGCAGATCCCCGCCCTCGCCATCGGCGGGCAGCTCCGGCACGTCGGCGGGCTTATCTCCGTCCGTGGGGGCCTGGGCCGCATCCGTCGGCGCCGCGGGCTGCTGGGCCGGCTGCTCCTTGGGGGCGTTTTCCTGCATATATTTCATGATGCTGTCGTAGGTTTCCTGGGTGATCACGCCCTGTTTCAGCAGGGCATCGAAATCCACCCGGCCGTTGCCGACCTGCTGGATCTTTTTGCCCCGGGTCGTTTTTTGCTTGCCGTCGGGCCGCTGGTCCTTCTGCGCGTCGGGCGCCTGCTGGCCGTTTGGCGCTTGCTGCTCGCTGGGAAGCTGCTGATCGTTAGGGGCCTGGCCCTTCTTGCCGTTAGGCGCTTGCTGCTGACCGTCGGGGGCCTGCCCTCTCTTGCCGTTGGGGGCCTGCCGCTGGCCGTTGGGCGCCTGGCCCTGCGTGCCCTGAGGGCCGCCCATGGGGCCGCGGCCCCGATCCGCCAGCTGTGTTTGGCCGGGAGCCGTCGGCTCCGCGGTACTTTCCGCCGACGCGAACGCCGCCGTAATGCCCAGAATCATCATCGCCGCAAGGGCGATCGCTAAGAACTTTTTCATTGTTGTTCCCTCCATTTGTTTTCGTCATCTTGAAGAATCGGTTTGTCATCGGCGCCTTTCTGATGACGAGGTCAGTATAGCCAAGGGAACTTAAAAAAAACTTAAACGGGGAAAAAACTTTCTTTGCCATCGTTTTTCAGCCGATTCACAAAAAAATCCGCGGAAAGGGGTTGACAAACCCGCTGATTTATAATATAATTCTTTTTGCGTCACGAAGGCGCGCACGTCGCGGGGTAGAGCAGTTCGGTAGCTCGTCGGGCTCATAACCCGGAGGTCGAGGGTTCAAATCCCTCCCCCGCAACCATTTGGCTCCGTAGCTCAGTTGGCTAGAGCATTCGGTTCATACCCGGAGTGTCAGTGGTTCGAATCCACTCGGAGCCACCAATGCGAATCCCACCCGAAAACGGGTGGGATTTTGATGTGCAAAAATGTTTCTTATAAAAAATCGCCGATATTTCCGGCGGGCTCCGTAACACAGTATTAGGTTCCAATCGACGAAAACGTAATGTTTTCAAGGCTTACGGCGTGATTTCGGTCACGCCGTTTGCTTTGCCATCAGTTCATGGATCGGGATA
>JAFUXH010000024.1 GCA_017470945.1 Clostridia bacterium
AAGCCGATCAGCGGCCGGAACACGGGCATATGCACCACCTCGTCGGTGGTGGTCAGCGCTTCCATGGTCTGGCTGGCCACCTGGCCCACCGATTCGCCGGTGATCAGGGCCAGGGCCTCTTCCTTCCGGGCGATCTGCTCGGCAATGCGCATCATGTAGCGCCGCATGATCAGGGTGGTGTAATCCTCCGGGCATTTTTCGTGGATCTGCATTTGAATGTCGGTGAAGGGCACCACATACACCTTGATGCCGCAGCAATATTCCGACAGGATCTTCGCCAGATCCAGCACCTTCTGCTTGGCAAATTCGCTGGTGTAGGGGAAGGAATGATAGTGCACCGCCACCAATTGCACGCCCCGCTTGGCGATCATATAGCCCGCCACCGGGCTGTCGATGCCGCCGGAAAGCAGCAGCGCCGCCTTGCCGCCGGTGCCCACCGGCATGCCGCCCACGGCGGGGATCACCCGGCAATACAGGTATGCCTGATCCCGGATTTCCACCGACAGGATGTGCTGGGGCTTGCGCACGTCCACCTTCAAATGATCCTCGTTGCGCATCAGCACGTATTCGCCGATTTTGGCGTTGATCTGCGGGGAATCCAGGAAATAGTGCTTGTCCGCCCGGCGGGCCTCCACCTTGAAGGTGCCGTTGATATCCTTCATTAATTCGTTGGCCTGGGCGCAGACGGCCTCAAAGTCGTCCTTTTCGATTTCGACGGCGGGGGCCACGGAGTGCACGCCGAACACCTTGCACACCCGCTGGATGCACCCGTCCACGTCGTCCATATCGCTGATGAACACCCGGGCGTCGTGCAGCCACACCTTGCCGCCGAAGGGCTTGGAGGCCTCCTTCACCCGGGCCACCAGCGCCCGCAGGAAATAGGGCCTGTTCAGCCCCTTCAAATAAATTTCGCCGTAGCGAACCATCAACAGCTTTCGCATGATCGGTCGATCCCCTTATCGTCTTTGAAATTTGGCCAGCACGGCGTACTGCCGCTGGATGGCCCGGGCGGTTTCTTCCATCTCAGCTGGGGTATTATCCGGGCACAGGGAGAAGCGCAGGGCCGATTCCGCCTGCCTTTGCGGGGTGCGCATGGCCTTGAGCACCGCGCTGATCTTTTGCTTGCGGGAGGAGCAGGCCGACCCCATCCCGATGTAAATGCCTTCGCCCTCCAGGGCGTGCAGCATGGTTTCCGACCGTACCGGGGGCAGCGACACATTCAGGATGTGAGGCGCGGCCCATTCTCCCGCCGGGTTGGGGCCGTTCACGACGGCGCTTGGCACCGCTTCCCGGATCAGGTGCCACAGGCGCAGCTTGGTTTCCATCATCCGGTTTTCCCTGGGGTAGCACTGGATGGCGGCCAGCAGCCCGGCGATGCCCGGGGTGTTTTCCGTGCCGGAGCGCAGGGCGTTTTCCTGGCCGCCGCCCACCTGCCGGGGGGCAAAGGAAACACCGGGGCGGACGACCAGCGCGCCGACGCCCTTGGGCGCGTGGATCTTGTGGCCCGACAGGGCGTAGGTATCGGCCCCGACGGTCGCCATATCGAAGGGCAGCCGCAGGAAGCCCTGCACCCCATCCACGTGGAAATGGGCGGCGGGGGCCTGCTTCAAGCGCAGGGCGTTCAGCGCCTGCAGCGGCTGAATGGCCCCGGTTTCGTTGTTCACCTGCATGCAGCAGATCAGCGCCGTATCTTCGCCGATCCGTTGCGCGGCGGCGTCCAGGTCCACCAGGCCCTGATGATCGTAGGGCAGCTCGATGGCTTTCAGCCCCGATTGCAGGCAGGCTTCCTTCACGGCGGGGTGCTCCCCGGCGCTATAGAGGATCGTGCCGCTGCCGCGGGCCTTCGCCGCCTGGCCCAGGATGGCCAGGTTGTCGCTTTCGGTGCCGCCGGAGGTAAAGATAACGCTGGCGCCGGCGGGGGCGTGCACCGCCCGCAGGATCTCTTCCCGGCAGGCCCGCATCATTTTTTCCGCTTTCAGGGCCGGGCCATACAAAGCGGAAGGATTGAAATAATCCTCCCGCATGGCTTGCACCACCGCCTCAACCGCCTGATCGCAGGGCCGGGTGGTGGCGCTGTTATCCAGATAAATGGGCATATCCGCCTCCGTCAGTTGACCTGCCATACGCCCTGGGGCAGGCGTTTTTTGATCATTTCCACCATTTCCTGGCTGGGCTCAATGATGATGATGCGTTTTTGCCCGTCCTTCTGGAAGTAGAAGTAAAGCAGCTCCGCGTCCCGGTTGAGGAACCAGTTGGTGCGCTTGATGCCCTGCATGTTGATGTAGCGCTGGAAGGAGCCGGAGGATACCAGCCCGCAGGCTTCCACGTTGCGGATATTCATGGTGCCCAGGCTCTTGCGCTTTTTGTTGTTGAACACCTGGGCGAAATCCATCTGCCCGTTGGTGAAGGTGTACTCATACTCTGTGCGCACCCGGTCCCGCCGAAGGAAGATCAGCACCGCCAGCCCGGCGGGAATCACCAATTGGATCAGCGCCACGAAGAACGAGGCGTTGAACCCGCTGGTGGTCAGGCCGAGGGTCAGGTTCTGCAGCGCCAGGAAGGCGTAGATCGCCAGCAGCACCCACGCCGCGTTGGCGGCGATATAGGTCACTGTTTGCAGGCCCCGATTGCGCTTGGATACCACTTCTTCCAGAAATTGATCCATCATGAGAAAATTCCTCCCGTAAGAAATCACGTAGGGTCCTTTATGTCATGATGAGCACCATCACCGTGCCCACCAGGATGCCGCCGGCCACCTCGATGGGGGAGTGGCCCACCAGCTCCTTGAGCTTCTTTTCCGTAATGGGCTGGCCCTCCACCAGCACCTCCCGCAGCAGCCGGTTCAGCACCGCGCCCTGCCGCCCCGTTTCGGCCCGCACGCCCATGGCGTCGTAAATCACCACGGCGGCCAGGGCAAAGGCCAGGGCGAAGGCGACGGTGCCCGTGCCCTCCCGCAGGCCGATCATCACCATCAGCGAAAACACAAACGCCGCGTGGGAGGAGGGCATGCCGCCCATGCCGAAGCACCGCCGCCAATCCAGCCGCCGATCCACCCACAGCGTCAGAAGCACCTTCAGTGCCTGGGCCGCGATCCAGGAAAAAACGGCGCACTTCAGCGGGTCGTTTTGCCAGAGATCCAGGAAAAAACGCATGCAAAAACCGCCTTATTGCTCCCGGGTCAGGGTAGCTTGTGCCAATTGCTGCAAAAACGCCGCGCGCTCGCCAAAGGCCGACAGCGCGCCTACCGCGTGGCGGATGTGGTCGGCGGCGTCCTGCCGGGCCCAATCGACGCCCACGCAGGCGGGCCAGGTCAGCTTGCCCTCTTCCTCATCCTTGCCCAGGGTCTTGCCCATCAGGTCCGGGTCGCCCTCGATATCCAGCAAATCGTCCACGATCTGGAACGCCATGCCCAGGTGATAGCCGTACCGGCGGCCCGCCTCGATTTGGGCGGCGGAAGCCCCGGCCAGGATCAGCCCGGCGGTGACGGGGGCGGTGAGCATGGCGGCGGTTTTGCCCTGGTGGATATCCCGCACCAGGTCCATATTGGGCTCGGTGCCGGCCATGGTCACATCCAGCGTTTGCCCGTTCAGCATGCTGGCCGCCGCGCCGGCGATTTCGCCCAGGGCCTCAAAGGCCTTGGGGTGGGCGGAGGCGGCCATGACCGAAAAAGCGTGGGTCAGCAGCCCGTCACCCGCCAGGATGGCCAGCGCTTCGCCGTACACCACGTGGTTGGTGGGCTTGCCCCGGCGCATCGTATCGTTGTCCATGGCGGGCAGATCGTCGTGGATCAGGGAATAGGCGTGGATCATTTCCACCGCCGCCGCAAAGGGCAGCGCGGCTTTCGCATCGCCCCCCGCCATCTCGCAGGCCGCCAGCAGCAGGCAGCCCCGCAGCCGCTTCCCGCCGGACAGCAGGCTGTAGCGCATGGCGTCCCGCAGGGCGTCCGGCACGCCGGCAAAGGGCAGGCCTTCCAGCGCTTCCTCCACTTGTTGTTTATAGGTGTTCAATTGCTCGTTCATGTTCATGGCGCGTCCTCCATCGGCTGTACTTGGCCGCCGGATAATTCCATCATCCGTTTTTCGGCGGCGGATAATTCCTCCGTCAGGGCCTTCGATAATTGCATGCCCGCTTCGTAAGCCTTCAGCGTTTCATCCAGGGGCAGGCTGCCGCCTTCCATTTTGCGGATCAGCCCTTCCAATTCCAGCAGCTTTTCCTCAAACGTCGCTTGCTTCTTGGCCAAATGGATCCTCCTTCCGGATATCGAGGGTGCGCACCTGCACCCGGCCGTCCTGCAGCAGCAGGGTCATTTCGTCGGTCACCTGGCCCACGCTGGTGACGGCGTTCCGCCCGGCGCGCACCACCGCATACCCGCGGCTGAGGGCCTGCCGGGGGCCCAAGGCGTTCAGCTTGTCCGTCAGCAGGGTGATCTTCGCCCGCCGGGCGGTCATTTGCTTTTCCATGGCGCTTTGCAGCCGCTGCCGCAGCAGCTGGGCCCGGGCCTGCATGCCCTGCACCTGCACCGACGGGTGGCAGGCCGCCAGCCGCTTTTCATAATAGGCCAGGCGGGATTGCAGCGTCAGCACCTTGCTTTGGGCGGCCCTGCCCAGGCTTTCCTGCATTTTTTGGATCGTGGCCGCCAACGCGTCCCTTTCCGGCACGCACAATTCCGCCGCCGCCGAAGGGGTAGCGGCCCGCACGTCGGCCGCCAGGTCGCTGAGGGTCACATCCACCTCGTGGCCCACGGCCGATACTACCGGCACCGGGCAGGCGGCGATGGCCCGCACCACGATTTCTTCGTTGAACGCCCACAAATCTTCCAGCGATCCGCCGCCCCGGCCCACGATGATCACGTCGACCTGGGGAACCATGGCGATCTCGGCGATGCCCTGGGCGATATCCTCCGCCGCGCCTTCGCCCTGCACCTGGGCGGGACGCAGGATGATCTGCATGGCGGGGTAGCGCCGGCGGGTGACGGTGGCGATATCGTGGATCACCGCCCCGGAGCGGGAGGTGACCACGCCGATGGCCCGGGGGAGCAGGGGCAGCTCACGCTTCTTGGCTACGTCGAACAGCCCTTCCTTCAGCAGCTTGTTTTTCAGCGCCTCCAATTTCAGGTATAATTCGCCCACCCCGTCCCGGGTGATCGTTTCTACGTAAAATTGATAGCTGCCCGATACCGTGTACAGCCCCACCGCCCCGGTGAGCACCACCTTCATGCCGCTTTCCGGCGCAAAATCCACCCGCTGGGCGTACTGCCGGTAACACACGCACTGGATGCGGCTTTGCTCATCCTTCAGGGTGAAATACCAGTGGCCGGAGGCGTAGCGCTTGAAATCGCTGATTTCCCCCCGCAGGGAAAGGAAGCGCAGGCTGGGGTCGCTGGCCAGGGCGCGGCGCACGTAATCATTCAACTCGGTAACGGTCAATGTCCACGCCATGAGGGATCACCGCGCCTTCCGCTCCGCCGCTTCGATGGTATTTTCCATCAGCATGCCGATGGTCATTTTGCCCACGCCGCCGGGCACGGGGGAAATGTAACCCGCCACGCGCTCCACGGCCTCGAAATCCACGTCGCCCACCACCTTGCCGTCCACCCGGTTGATCCCCACGTCCACCACGGCGGCGCCGGGCTTCACCATATCGGCGGTGACGAACCGGGGCCTGCCCACGGCGGCCACCAGGATATCGGCCCGGCGGGTGTGGGCCGCCAAATCGGCGGTGCGGGAATGGCACAGGGTGACCGTGCAGTTTTCATTCAGCAGCAGCATGGCCACGGGCTTGCCCACGATGTTGCTGCGGCCGATGACCACCGCTTCCTTGCCGCTCAGGGGCACGTTGGCGGCTTTCAGCATGTGCAAAATGCCCTTGGGGGTGCAGGCGACCACGCCGTTTTGGCCGGTAAACAGCTTGCCGGCGTTTTCGATATGGAAGCCATCCACGTCCTTTTCCGCCAGGATGCGGCGCAGGGCGGCAGCTTCGTTCAGGTGCCTGGGCAGGGGCAATTGCACCAGGATGCCGTCAAAGCGATCATCCTGATTCAGGCGGTCGATCAGCGCTTCCAATTCCTGCTGGGTGGTTTCCTGCGGCAGGCGGATGGTTTCACTGTAAATGCCCAATTCCTGGCAGGCTTTCGCCTTGTTGCGCACGTAAACCTGGCTGGCGGGATCATCGCCCACCAGCACTACCGCCAGGCCCACGGAGATCCCCTGGGCCCGCAACGCGTCCATCCGGCCCTGCAAATCAGCCATCAATTGGGCGGCCATGGCCTTTCCATCCAGCAAAATCGCCATTATGATTTCTCCTTCATCTGTTGATCCAGGCCGATCAGGGCCACGCCCACCGCGTTGTCGCCGGAAAATTCCGGCCGGCAAAAATGCAGGCGCAGGCCCAAACGGCGCTTTTCGCTGCGCGTCAGCAGCATTTCCCGCAGCAGCGGGCTGGAGGCCACGCCCCCGGCGATCAGGATCTGATCCGTGCCCGTTTTTTCCGCAGCGGCGCTGAGCAGCCGCAGCACTGTGCGGCACAATACGCCATATACCTCGGCGGCCACGTCTTCCCGGGGCGCGCCCGCGGTGATCAGGCGCATCAGCTGCGCTTCCGCCCCCGATAAGTGGCAATCGAGCCCGGAGGAAGCCATGCTGACGGGCACAGCTTGCTGGCTTTTGCCCCGCAGGGCCAAGGCCTCCAGGTGCGGGCCGGCGGGGAAGGGGAGGCCCATTGCCACGCCGACGCGATCCACCAATTGCCCGGCGTGCAGATCGACGGACGTGCCCAGGGGGGTGATCGTATCCCCCTCCATCAGCAGCACGTCGGTGGTGCCGCCGGACAGATGCAGGGCCAGGAACTTTTCCCCGCGAAGCTCGGTGCCATACCTTGCCGCGGCGATGTGGCCCCGTTGATGGGTGGTGGTATAAAAGGGCACGCCCAGGGTGGCGGCAAGGCTTCGCCCCTGGCTGACGCCCACCTGAAATACCGGCATGTAGGATTCATCCCCATCCCGGGGGGCGGCGGAGGCGCACACGCAGGAGATAGGCCCGTCGGCTTCCTTGAGCAGGGCGGGCAGCAGATCCCCCAGCTGCCTTACATGCGCAAACACGGCCTCGCTTTGGCGAAGGCCGCGTTCTCCTGCCGGCACGGGCAAAAGCCGCCGCAGCTGCCGGGGCTCCTGCCCGGGACGGCACAGGGCGGCAGAGGTGGTGTAATTACTGGTGTCAATGCCAAGCGCAAGCATCAATCGCCCGCTCCCGCATCCCGGGATTTGAGCAGCGTGGCCAGCACGCCGTTGACGAATTTGCCCGCCGTGGGCACGTCATAGCGCTGGGCCAGGGCCACCGCTTCGTTGATGATCACGGCGTCGGGGGTCTGCCGGGCGTAGCACAATTCATATACCGCTACCCGCAGCACCGCCAGATCCACCTTGGAAATCCGATCGATGGTCCACCCCTTCAGGGCGGCTTCGATGGTTTTGTCAATGGCTTCCGCGTTGCTTTCCACGCCGGTCAGGATCCCGTCGATATACTGCTGGTCGTCCTCCTCCGGGGTAAATTCAATCAGGCCCCGCAGCGTTTCCTCGCCGCCGTCGCCTCCCAGCATGTTTTCAAATACCATCTGCACCGCAGCCGCGCGGGCCGATTTTCGAGCCATGGGCATATACCCCTTTTTCTTACGTTATTCCTGGGCGTTTTCCCCGTCCGGGACGGGGGCTTCTTCCGGGGGCTGTTCCTTCACCGCCGCCTTCACCGCCCGCTCGATTTCCTCGTTCTGGGTGCGGTAAGGCACGTTTTGCTTGGGCGGGAACAGCTTGTTGATCTTATCGGTGATCCAGGCTTTTTTATCCTTCACGCCGCCGATGAACAGGCCCAGCGCCATCAGCGCGGCCACCAGCACCGTTTGCCAGAAGCCCAGGGCCAGAAACAGCAGCGCCAGCACCATGGCCACCGCGGCAAAGAAAATCGCGCATTCCGACGTGCCAATCTGAAAAATTTTCGCGGTCCAATCATTCCGCTTATTTTCCTGCTGCTGGCTCATTGCGCGTCCTCCTGTTCTTTTCTGGAAATCTCCTCTTCCTCCGCCGCCGGTTCGTCATCGGTGGGGGCATCCTGGGCGTGATCGTCATCTTCTGTATCCTGGGGCAGCGCTTCGCCGTCCTGGGAAGGATCATCGGGGAGGGACTCCTCGCTTTCCGCTTCTTCGGGGGCAGCTTCCGCTGGGGCGGGGGTGTCTTCCGCGGGGGCTTCTTCGGTCACGGGTTCTTCCGCCGCGTCCTCCGCCGCTGGTTCTTCCGCTTTGGGGGGCTCGGGCACGGTGACGGCTTGCTCCGGCTTGCCGAAAATGCGCTGATGCAGGGGAACCTTCGCTTTGTTCTGCTCCTGGGCGGGCTTTTCAACAGCCTTTTCCTGGTTCTGTTCTTCGCCTACCAGATAGGGGGAATCGCCCGCCTCGTCGCCGCCGGCGGTTTCTACCGACACGCGGACTTCTTTGACCTCGATGCCGGAGGAGGCCACCAGGTACTGCTTGATCTGCTTTTGCAGGGAAGCGACGGCCAGGGGAATGGAAATGTTGTTGGCCAGGGAGATCGACAGATCCACCGTCACCCCTTCCCGGGCGTTGCGGATCTTCATGGCGTCCAGCCGGATCTCCTCGTGCATATCCACGCATTTCTGCACCAGATTTTCGATGGCCTTGACCGCGATGCGCAGTTCGCCGTTATCGGTTTGCTGCACGATGAAATCGTGCCGGCCCGAGGCGTAGGAGCGGGGGAAGGCGAACAGATAAACGCCAAACGCCGCCAGCAGCACGCCGGATGCGATGCAGCCGATGCGCGTGCCCAGGGGCAGCGCCTCGCCCAGCACCCCGGTGAATTGCAGCCCGCCGATCACCAGGAAAACCCCGACGACCACGGCCAGCAAAGCGCCGAAAAACAGGATCAGCCGATCCCAGAATCTGATTTTCATATGGATGTCTCCTTACGCGTTGGCGCGTTTCCGCCCGCCGGGACGCCGGGGCTTGCCGGGGGCCTTGGGCGCTTCTTCCTGGGGCGCCTCCTCGGCCGGGGCTTCCGGGGCCGCTTCTTCCTGCTGGGCCTGCTCGGCGGCGGCCTCTTCGGCCTTCACCTCTTCGATAGCGGCCTCCAGCTGGCCTTCCTCCTCCAGCACTTCCTGGCTGAATTCAGCGGCGGCGTCGGAAATCTTTTCCGCGGCTTCCTCCGCCGTTTCCGCCGTGGGGGCTTCCTCAATGGCTTCCTCCGCCATTTCGGCGATGGTTTCCAGCGTGGTTTCTTCCGGTGCGGCCGGCTCCTTTTCCGGGGCGGGCGCTTTATCTTCCGCTTCGGGGGCCTTTTCCGGTGCGGCCAGAACGGGGTTGTTGGCGGCTTCAATACTGGTCTGGGCCGCTTTCTTTTCCTTTTCAAAGCTGACGCCCTGTACGTGCACATCCACCCGCACCACGTGCAGCCCGGTCAGGCTTTCCAGGGCGCGGCGCACGTTTTCCTGCACTTCGCCGGCTACCTTCTGAATGGGCTTGCCGTATTCCACAATAATGTACAGGTCAACCGCCGCTTCCTGGCTGCCGACCTCTACCTTCACGCCCCGGGTGATGTTCCGATTGCGGCCCAGGATCTCGCTGAAGCCGCCGCTGACACACATGCCGGCGATGCCGTCCACCTCGTTGGCGGCCACGCCGGCGATGGTGGCGATCACTTCGTTGGCGTAGGTGATCGTGCCGCCGTTCTGCAAATCCACATCCACCTTAACGGGAAGATTTTCTTTTTTCTGTGGCATGCAAAAGCACCTCCTTACAGGGATAATCCAGTATAACAGATTTTTGGCAATTTGGCAACTGTTTGCCTTATTCCGTTCATTCTATCCGGAGAAGAGCCAAAAATCGTTTCCCGCCGGCCCTTTCGTCGGGCCGACGGGGGGTCGGTCACGTTACGGGGTGATGCGGTTGGGGCCCCGGAACAGGAACATGACTTCCTTGATGCTGATGCCCAGCAGCAGCATGGTCAGCCGGTCCACGCCCAGGCCGAAGCCGCCGTGGGGCGGGCAGCCGTAGCGGAAGAAATCCATGTAGAATTTCACGTCCTCGCCCAGGCCCTTTTCATCGGCCTGGCGGCGCAATTGCTCGTAGCGGTGCTCGCGCTGGGCGCCGGTGGTGATTTCGGTGCCGCGCCAGATCAGGTCGTACCCCAAGGGCATGCCGTGCTCGTCCCGCATATGATAGAATGCGCGTTTTTCGGGGCCGTAATCGGTAACGAACAAAAATTCGTGGCCAAATTTATCCATGCTCAGTTTGGCGCACAGGTGCTCGGCGTCGGTGGTCAGGTCGTTTTTTTCGGCGTCGTCGACAGTGTAGCCGTAGCGCTCCTCCAATTCCTTGTATACGTCGGCCAGCTTCATTTCGGGGAAGGGCAGGGTGGGCACGATCGTATCCAGGCCGTAAAGCTCCTTGATCTGGTCGCCGTATTTCTCCTTCACGTTCTTCAGGGCGTACTGCAGCAGTTCCGCCTCGAAGGCCATCACGTCCCGGAAGGAGGTGATGTAGCTCATTTCGATATCGAAGCCCGTGAATTCGGTGGCGTGCTTATTGGTGAAGGATTTTTCCGCCCGGAACACGGGGCCCACCTCGAAAATGCGGTCGAAGCCCGCGGCCATGGCCATCTGCTTGTAGAACTGGGGGCTCTGGCTCAGGTAAGCCTTGCGGTCGAAATATTTCAGCTCGAATACGTCGCTGCCCGATTCGCTGGCCGCGCCGATCAGCTTGGGGGTGTGGATTTCCATAAAGTTTTGATCCAGGCAGAACTGACGCATGGAAGCCACCAGTTCGGTTTGCGCTTTGAAGATCAAGGTATTTTTATCGCTGCGCAGATCCACCCAGCGGTAATCCATCCGGCTGTCGATGGCGGCGTCCTTCGTAAGCGGCAGGGGCTCGGCGATGGAGAGGATCTCCATTTCCTCCGGCAGCATTTCCTTGCCGCCCATTTTCACATAGCTGTTTTCTACCACCGGGCCCACGCACGTGACCACGCTTTCCACCGTCAATTGATCCACCACGGCCGCCAGGTCGGGGTGCTTTTCCTTTTCGATGGTCACCTGCAAACGGCCCGAATGATCCCGGATCACCAGGAAGGCCATGGTGCGCTTGTTGCGCAGGTTTTCCACAAAACCCTGAATTTTGTTGGTTTCGCCGCAAACGACGTTGGCGATCAGATTCCGTTCCATAAGTATCGCGCTCCTTTATTGATAATCAGTTTGCTTCTTTCGTTGATCCCGCGGTCGGTCAGCGGCCAGGAAGGAGGATCGATGCGATCTTTTCCGCGGCGCCGTCCAGGGGCAGCTCGGTTTCTTCCTTCGTTTCCATGTTGCGCAGCTTGACAGCGCCCCTTTCGTATTCCTCGCCGCCCACCAGCACCACATAACGGGCGCCGATCTTATCGGCGAATTTGAATTGGGCCTTGAGGCTCCGGCCCGTCATATCGCAGTCGGCCTTGACGTTTTGATCCCGCAGGGCCTGGGTAAAGGTGAAGGCGGGGATGCGCATGTCCGCGCCCAAATTGGCCACGTACACGTCGGTGACGGAGGGGGCGGGGGGTGTCAGGCCTTGGTTTTTGAGCTCCATCAGGATGCGTTCCGCCCCGATGCCAAAGCCCGCCGCGTGGGTGGCGGGGCCGCCCAGCTGCTCTACCAGCCCGTCATAGCGCCCGCCGCCGCAAAGCGCCAGGCCCTCCCGACCGGACTGCATGATGATCTCAAACACCGTCTTGGTGTAGTAATCCAGGCCGCGCACGATGTGGGGGTCGATGGCGAAGGGGATGTCCCGGGCCTTGAGCAGGGCCTGCAGCGAAGCAAAATGCTCGCTGCATTCGTCGCACAGGCAATCCAGGATCACCGGCGCGTCCTTCACGATCTGCTTGCATTTTTCTTCCTTGCAGTCCAGGATGCGCAGGGGGTTTTTCTCAAACCGGCTCTGGCAGGTTTCGCACATATCGTGGATGCGGTCGCCCAGGTATTCCTTGAGCTTTTGATGATACACCGGCCGGCACTTGGGGCAGCCGATGGAATTGATGTGTACGGAAAGATTTTTGAGGCCCAGGCCCTTCAGCAGGCTCATCAGCGTGGAAATCAGCTCCGCCTCCACCGTGGGCTCCTTGCCGCCGAAGCACTCCATGCCGAACTGGTGATGCTCCCGCAGCCGGCCGCTCTGGGGATTTTCATAGCGGAAAATGGGCGCGTTCAGGTAATACACCTTGCAGGGCAGGGTTTCGGCGTACAGGTGGTTTTCGATGAAGGAGCGCACGGCCCCGGCGGTGCCCTCGGGCTTCAGGGTGATGGAGCGATCGCCCTTATCCTTGAAGGTATACATTTCCTTCTGCACGATGTCGGTGGTATCGCCAACGCCCCGCAGGAACAATTCGGTGTGCTCGAATACGGGGGTGCGCACCTCCCGATAGCCCGCCCTGGCGGCGGCCAGCCGCTCTTCCTGTTCGATCCATTGCCACAGATACGCGTCCTGGGGAAGCATATCCCGGGTGCCTTTCGGCGCTTGTGTCAGCATGATTCGACCTCCTCAAAAAAATACGCCCATGCCATTTGCATGGGACGAAGTGTGCCTTCGCGGTGCCACCCTGCTTGCATGAACGCGTCATGCCGCTTTTGCCTGATAACGCAGGGGCTGCGCCCGGCGCGTGCCGGGAATGGCTCAGGGGTGTCCCATCCGCAGGGCGGCGCGGCGCTTTCAGCCTCAGGCTCCGCTCTCTTTGCCCGCCCGGACGCGGATTTCTTCCCGTCGCGGCCAATAAAAATATTATAATGAAAAAAGGAATTTCTGTCAATAAAAACCCCCGTTTTTCCTGATACAAAAAGGCGAATTAGGCGTCGGGGGGCGATGATCGCGGCGAACATGGAAAAATTGGGCGGTTTTTTCCTGTTGACAAAGGCGCGTCGCTGTATATAATACCTCATGAGGTGAGAATCTTGGTAAGCGATGATTTTTTTCGGGAAGCCGCGGAAACCTTCCTGATCCTGACCCAGCAGAACCGCCGCCGGCCGCTGCAAAAGCACGTGTCCAGCCTGACGGCGGGGGAGAAGGGGTTGCTTTGGCGCTTATCGGAGCACGCGCAGGGCATGACCGCCGGGGAGATCGGGCGGGAAATGCAGATCGGCTCCGGCGGGGTGGCGAACCTGCTGAACGCCCTGGAAAAGAAGGGCTACGTGCAGCGCGCCATGAGCCCCACCGACCGGCGCTGCGTGGTGGTCACCCCCTCCGCCCAGGGAAGGGCCCTGATCGCGGAGAAGAAAAAGGAAATCCTGCAGGCCACCACCGCGTTTTTGACGGCGCTGGGGGAGGAGGACACCAAAACGCTGCTGCGCCTGTACCGCCGGGTGCAGGAAATCAGCGATGAATGGGTGCGGCAGCAGGAAAATCAACAAGCCTGAAGAAAGGGAACAGACGACGATGATGAAAATTTTCCGTTTTATGCGCAGGCGGGATCGATGGTACGCCCTGCTGTGCCTGTTGCTGGTGGCGGGGCAGGTGTGGTTTGATTTGACCATGCCCGATTATATGAGCGATATCACCCGCCTGATCGTCACCCCCGACAGCGCCATGGCGGATATCTGGATCGCCGGGGGCAAGATGCTTTTGTGCGCCCTGGGCAGCGCCGCGCTGTCGGTGATCGTGGGTTATTTCGCGGCCAAATTGGCCTCCAATTTCAGCTACACCATCCGGGAAAAGGTGTTTCATCGGGTGACGGATTTCGGCGCGGCGGAGATCAAGCGCTTTTCCACCGCCAGCCTGATCACCCGTACCACCAACGATATCACCCAGATTCAGATGCTGGTGGCCATGGGCCTGCAGGTGATGATCAAAGCCCCCATCATGGCGGTGTGGGCCATATTGAAAATCGTGGGCAAGAACTGGCAATTGTCCCTGGTCACGGCGGCGGCGGTGGTGGTCATTGTGACGGCCATCCTGATCCTGATGCGGCTGGTGCTGCCCAAATTCCGCATCGTGCAACGGCAGATCGACGATGTGAACCGGGTCACCCGGGAAAACCTGACGGGCCTGCGCATCGTGCGGGCCTTCAACGCAGAGCGGTATCAGGAAGAGAAATTTGAAACCGCCAACCAGAATCTGATGGCCACCCAATTGTACACATCCCGCCACATGGCGGCGCTGATGCCGGTGATCAGTCTGGTCATGAGCGGCCTGTCCCTGGCCATTTACTGGCTTGGGGCGTCGCTGGTCAACGGCATACCCGTCACCGGCATGGCCGCCATCCAGCAGCGGGTCACCATGTTCAGCGAGGTGGTGGTGTTCTCTTCCTATGCCATATATGTGGTCATGTCCTTCATGATGATGATCATGATCTTCATGATGCTGCCCCGGGCCCAGGTGTCCGCCGCCCGTATCGAGGAGGTGCTGGCCGCCAGGCCCGCCGTTCAGGAGGGCGAAGGCGCGGAGGCCAGGGAAAAGGGCAGCATCGTGTTCAAAAACGTATCCTTCCGCTATGGCGACGCCAGCGAGGACTGCCTGACCGATATTTCCTTTGAGGCCCGCCCCGGGGAAACCGTGGCATTCATCGGCGCCACCGGCAGCGGCAAATCCACCCTGGTCAGCTTGGCCGCCCGGCTGTACGATGCCACCCAGGGCGAGATCCTGCTGGACGGCCAGGATATTCAGGATTACACCTTCGATCAGCTGTATGAAAAGGTAGGCTATATCGCCCAGAAGGCCGTGCTGTTTTCCGGCACGGTGGAGGAAAATTTGACCTTCGGCGACGCGGGGCACCCCATCACCGCCGAGGATTGGAACGCCGCCCTGGATATCGCCCAGGCCAAGGATTTTGTGGATAATCTGCCCGGCGGCGAACAGGGCAATATCGCCCAGGGCGGCGCGAACCTGTCCGGCGGGCAGAAGCAGCGCCTGTCGATTGCCCGGGCCATTGCCAGAAAGCCGGAAATATTGATCTTCGACGATTCCTTCTCCGCCCTGGATTACCGCACCGACGCGGCGCTGCGCAGGCGCCTGGCCGCCGATCTGAAAGGAACCACCTGCCTCATCGTGGCCCAGCGCATCGGCACGGTGAAAAACGCCGACCGCATCATCGTATTGGATGAAGGCAGGGCGGTGGGCATGGGCACCCACGAGGAACTGATGCAAAGCTGCGACGTATACCGGGAGATCGCCCTTTCTCAGCTCTCCCAGACGGAATTGGAGGAAACGTAAATGCAGGGAAATAAAAACAGCCGGCCCCGCGGCCCCCACGGCCCCGGCCGGGTGGCTGAAAAGCCCCATAACCTGAAAAAGGCCCTGACCGACCTGATGCGCTACTGCCGCAAGGATATGGCGGTGATCGTCGTCGCGCTGCTGTTCGCCGCCGCCGGCGCGGTGCTCACCATCATCGGGCCCAAGCAGATCAGCAAAATCACCGATCTGATCACACAGGGGCTGATGACCAGCATCGATTTGGCGGCCATCGCGCGGGTGGGCGTTCTGCTGATCGCCATATACGGGTGCAGCGCTATGTTCACCTTTTTGCAGCATTACCTGATGGCGGGGTTCAACCAGCGTTTGTCCAAGCGTATGCGCCGGGAAATCGTGGAAAAGATCAACAAGCTGAAGCTGAGCTATTTCAATTTTCATGAGCATGGCGACGTGCTTTCCCGCGTCACCAACGACGTGGACACCATCGGCTTTTCCCTGTCCAATTCCCTGGCCACCATCGTTTCCTCTGTCGCCCAGTTCGTGGGTTGCCTCATCATGATGATCATTACCAACTGGATCATGGCGGGCACGTCGGTGCTGTCCACCATCCTGGCCATGATGCTGATGCTGGTGATCATCGGCAAATCGCAGAAATATTTCGTGGCCCGGCAGCAGAACCTGGGGGCGCTCAACGGCTACATCGAGGAAATGTACACCGGCCACGACGTCATCCGCACCGCCAACGCCGAGCGGAAGGTGAAGGAACGGTTCGGCCAATTGAACGCCGCCGTGAAGGACGCCAATTTCAAAAGCCAGTTCCTGGGCGGGCTGATGCAGCCGCTGATGAACTTCATCGGCAATTTCGGCTATGTGGCGGTGTGCGTGGCAGGCGCGGCCCTGGCCATGAACGGCGCCATCACCTTCGGCGTGATCACTGCCTTCATGATTTACGTGCGCCAGTTCCAAAGCCCGGTGCAGCAGATCGCCCAGGCCATGACCAATATGCAGTCCGCCGCCGCGGCCGCCGAGCGGGTATTCGAATTCCTGAACGAGGAAGAAATGGAGGATGAATCCGCCAAGGAAAAGAAGATCCGGCAGGTGCGGGGCGATGTGGAATTCCGCCATGTGAAATTCGCCTATCCCGACAAGCCGGAGGAAACCATCATCAGGGATTTTTCCGCTCACGTGCAGCCGGGGCAGAAGGTGGCCATCGTGGGCCCCACCGGCGCCGGCAAAACCACGCTGGTGAACCTGCTGATGCGCTTTTACGAAACCACCGGCGGCGAGATTTTGATCGACGGCGTGAAAACCACCGACATGAGCCGGACGGAAGTGCACGATCAGTTCGGCATGGTGCTGCAGGATACCTGGCTGTTTGAGGGCACCGTGCGGGAAAATCTCAAGTACAACACGCCCGGCGTCACCGACGAACAGATGAAGGCGGCCGCGAAGGCCTGCGGCATCCACGGCTTCATCAAGGCGCTGCCCCAGGGCTACGATACGGTGCTATCCGACAACACCGCCATTTCCGCCGGGCAAAAGCAATTGATGACCATCGCCCGGGCCATGATCCAGAACAGCCCCATGCTGATCCTGGACGAGGCCACCTCCTCCGTGGATACCCGCACCGAATTGCTGACCCAGCGGGCCATGGACCGGCTGACCGAGCACCGCACCAGCTTCGTCATCGCCCACCGCCTGTCCACCATCCGCAACGCCGATATCATCCTGGTGCTGCGGGACGGCGACATCGTGGAGCAGGGCAGCCACGAGGAATTGATGCGGCAGGGCGGCTTCTACGCGACGCTGTACAACAGCCAATTTGAGCAGGCCGCCTGACGAAGGCAATGGCCCGAAAGACGTGAAATGCGCGTCAGGGGGCGGCGGCGGCATGCCGCCGGAAAGAATGGAACGAGCGATATGACCAAAGAAACGCTGCGGGAGAACCGCACCGCCGCCGCCATCGCGCTGAATATGCTGCTGGCGGCGGCCAGCCTATTCGTCAACGGCTTCGGGATTTACCTGACCATCCAGGCCAACATTGGCACGGCGCCCTGGGACGTGCTGAACCTGGGCCTGTCGCATACCCTGGGCATCCTGTATGGCAGCGCGTCCATCGCGGTGTCGGCCACCATCCTGCTCATCGATATCCTGCTGCGGGAGCCCATCGGGATCGCCATGTTCATCGACGCGGTGGTGGTGGGAAAATCGGTGGATTTCTTCAACTGGCTGCACGCCGTGCCCGCCTGCCGCTCCCTGTGGACGGGCATCCCCATGACGCTGGTAGGCCTGGTGATCCTGGCGTACACCCAGTATACCTACATGATGGCGTCCCTGGGCTGCGGGCCCCGTGATACGCTGCTGGTGGGCCTGGCGAAGCGCGTTAAGGCCGTGCCCATCGGGGCGGTCAGCATCGCGCTGCTGAGCCTGGCCACCCTGATCGGTTATTGGCTAGGCGGCCCCGTGGGCGTGGGCACGCTGCTGTGCGCCTTTGGCGCGGGGCCCGTCATGCAAGGAGCCTTCAAAACCGTGCATTTTGACGCTACCGCCGTGCGCCATCAGCGCCTGAAGGATTCCCTGCGGGTGATCCTGGCCCGGTAGAAGGCTTACCGTGGCGGAAATCCAGGCATAGCCAATCACATAGACGGGTGAGGCCGGACGGCCCATCCCAACAGAAAAACCCGCCGCGTATGTGCGTACAGCCACACGCGGCGGGTTTTGATCAGAAAAGCGGATGCGTTCTGTGCCGATAAAACAGAAGCGCGAGGGAGAGGATGCGGCGCAAGCTGCCGCTCATTGGGATTTTTCGTCCATGCTTGCCCAGCGCTGGCGGAAATAGTGGGCGGCCATTTTAGGCCGGCGGTCCCGGGTGAACAGGCCTTTGCGGTTGCCGCCCACCCGCATGGGACCCTGGCAGGTGGAAAAATCGGCGAAGTTCCAGGGCATTTCGCCCGCGATGAAGTCCCGTTCATCCAGGCACGCGCTCATGGCCTTGTAGAATTCCACCTGGAATTCCTCGGTAAACATTTCGGCCACCGCGCCGTGCAGGCCCGCGATGGTGTCCGCCCCGTATTCGGACAGCACCATGGGCTTGTTTTTGTCCGCCCACCAATCCAATTCCATCCGGAAGGCGTATTTCGCCGTTTCCAAATCGCCGGACAGGTTATACCACCCGTAATATCGGTTGATGAACACGATATCCATGGTGGGGATGATCCGGTCCTTTTCGTAGATATTCTGGCAGCCCACCAGGGTGACGGGCCGGTTCTGCGGGTCCGTTTGATGGGCCAATTGATAGAGCGGCCACCAGTAATCGTAGGCTTTTTGGGGATAGGTATCGGTGCTGGGCTCGTTGCCCAGGCTCCACACGACCACGCAGGGATGGTTCTTGTCCCGGTCGATCATGTCCTTGAGCACCTGGGCGTGGTAATCCTTTAAATCCCAGCCGTAATGCTCATCCGCCCACATGCCCACCGCCGGGGTTTCATCGACGATCACGATCCCTTCTCGGTCGCACAGGCGGTACATTTCCTCGGCGTAGGGATAATGGCTGGTGCGGAAGCAATTGGCGTGCAGCCAATGGTAAAGGTTGATATCCGTCACGTTCAGGCATTGATCCATGCCCCGGCCGTGGAAGGGGCTGTCCTCATGCTTGCAGGGGCCGTGAAAACGGAAGGGCTTTCCGTTGATCAAAAACTTCGTTCCTTCGATCTTCACTTCCCGGATGCCGAAGGGAAGCAGATACTGATCCTGCCCGAAGCTGACGCGGGCGGTATACAAATAGGGCGTGCCGGGCCGGGGTTCCCACAGATGGGGCTGGGGGATACGCAGAACGCCCTCCGCGCCGTCGGCGCTGGCGACGGTGGCTCCTTCCGCGTCCAGGGCGTCGATATGCACCCGGCCTTCCCCTTCGGTATCCACCCGGTATTTGACTTCCCCGTTCAGGGAAGGGATCAGCGTGACATCCTGAATGTAGGCTTTGGGGGTCGTATACAGCCGAACGGGGCGGTTGATGCCGGCGTAATTGAAAAAGTCGAAGGCGGGCAGATTGATCCCCTGCTCCCGCTGGCGGCGTTTGCCCGCTTCCACGGCGGTGATGCCGGGATTATCGGAGCCGAAAAAGGCGGTGCTTCCTTCGGTGCCGATGGGAAGCGTGCTGTGGTTGATGCGGTTATCCACCTCCACCTCCAGCGCAGCCGTTTCCCCGGGCTGGACGAGATCCGTCAGTTCGATTTCAAAAGGAAGGAACCCGCCGCGATGGCTGCCGATCTCCCGCCCGTTCAGCAAAACGCGGGCGCTGTGCGTCACGGCGTCAAAGCGCAGGATCAGCCGCTGCCCCTGCCAAAATGCCGGGATGGTGAGGGCGGTTTTGTACCGGGAAAGCCCCGCGTAGGCCCGGTATTCCGCTTCCGGGAATTGATCGTTGTAGGAAGCGGGAACGGCGATATTCCGCCAGGGAGTCCCCTCCTTCAGCTGAAAAAGCCACACGCCGGACAGATCCTGCACCGCGCGGGCCGCGTTGGCTTGGGGATACAGCATGAAAAACCCTCCTTATGCTTCAAATGTTCTTACGCCCAGGGCCGCGCCGCAGCTTTCCCGCACCACCAAACTGCTTTCAAAGGACTGATTGAAGGAAATGGGATGGCCGGCGTTGATGGACATAATCAGTTCCGCCACGGCGGCTCGGCCGTGCTCGTAGGGGTGCAGATCGACGGTGGTGAGGGACGGCGTCAGGTACGGGGCGAAAAAGGCGTTGTCGCAGCCCACCAGGGCAATATCCCGGGGTACGTTCAGGCCGCTGCGCTGCAATTCCCGCAAAGCGCCCAGAGCCACCAGATCGTTGATGGCGAAAACGGCGGTGGGGTAATCCTGGGGCCGATGATTGCCCAGCAGGATGCTGACGCCCAATTCCCCGGCCTGGGCGTTGCAGCCGGTGAGCATCACGTAGGTGGGGTCGCTGACGCAGCCCAGGCGTTCTCCTTCCTCATAATAGGCGTTTTCCCGAATCACGCTGAAGCGGGCGCTGCGGTCGCCGCCCACGAAGGCGATTTTTCTGTGGCCCAGCATCGATAGATGGGCCATGGCCTTGCGCACGCACTGAGAGGGATCGGAGGTGAGGCGGGCGCATTCGATGCCCTCGATGGGCGGGCCGATGGCCACCAGCGGCATGGCCTGCTGAATGCGCTGCAGGCAGGAGCGGGTCACGTCCTGGGAAGCGCTGCTTTCCACGGCGAAGCCGGCCAGCAGCGCCCCGGCGGGCTGCAGATCCATTAGATCCGCCGTCACCGTTTCGCTGCCCGTTCCCTCCGGATAGGATAACACCAGCAATTTGTATCCGTTCCGGGCGGCCTCCGCCGTGATGCCTTCGCACATGGCGGCGTAATAGGGGCTGGTCTGGGAGGAGAGCACGGCGGCGATACAGCGGGGCGCCGCCTTTTTCTGGGTGGCGCGGATGCTGCCGGGCCGGTAGCGCAATTCCTTCATGGCCTGCTCCACCTTCTGCCGGGATACGGCGGAAATACTGCCGCCCGTCATGGCCCGGCTGACGGTGGCGATGGATACCCCGGCCCGGCGGGCCACGTCGATGATGGTAGGCTGCTTTTCGCTCACGGCGCTGTCTTCCTTTCTGCGGGTTCAACGATCCCCTGTGGCGCCATTATAACACGCGGAGAGGCGGGATGCAAGAGAAAAATGAAAATAAAATCACTTATTTACACTAATTTACACAATATTTTTTGAAATTGATACAATTCGGGGCTTGACACATGGCGAAAATGGGATATAATTGATTGTGTAAGGCAAACGGAATGTTCAGAACGAAACACAGATTGTAAATGTTTCCAACGTATCAAAACGGCGCGTCCGTTTTCGATAAAAATTTGAAGGAGGAACCCTACATGAAGAAACTGATTGCTCTGGTTCTCGCGGCGATGATGCTCCTGTCCGTGGCCAGCTTTGCTGCCGCCGATGAGACCAAGACCCTGACCATCGTGGCCTGGGATGCCAACACCACCGGCTACCTGACCGCCCAGAAGGAAGCCTACGAAGCCGCCCATCCCGGCGTGACCATCGAATACATCGACGTGTCCAGCCAGGATTACGACCAGAAGGTGGCCACCATGCTGACCAACGACAAGAGTGATATCTACATGGTGAAGGATATCCCCGCGCTGCTCAACTGGTATGAAACCGACAGCTGCACCGACCTGAACGACTACATTGCCGCCTCCAATTACGACCTGAGCGGCTTTGTGGGCATGGAAACCAACTATAACTTCGACGGCAAGCAGGTCGCCCTGCCCTTCCGCAGCGACTTCGAAATCCTCTTCTACAACAAGGATCTGTTCGACGCCGCCAATGTGGAATATCCCACCAACGATATGACCTGGGAACAGTACAAGGAAAAGGCCCTGACTGTGGCCGATCCCACCAAGGATATCTACGGCACCCACTATCACACCTGGCTGTCCACCGCGGTCAACTACACCGTGGCTGACGGCGTGAACACCCTGGTTGACGGCGAATACAGCGATCTGGCTTACTTCTATCAGCTGATCCAGGATCTGGAAGATGCCGGCGCCTGCATGCCCTACAGCGAAATCACCGCGGCCGGCCTGCATTACAGCGGCGCTTTCGGCAACGGCAACATCGCCATGATGCCCATGGGCTACTGGTATGTGGCCACCCTGATCACCAACATCGCCAACGGCACCTACAACGTGAAGAACTGGGGCCTGGCCGCTATGCCCACCAAGGAAGACGTGAAGGCCGGTTCCACCTTCGGCAACCTGACCGGCGCCATGATCAACAGCAAGAGCGAGCAGAAGGACCTGGCCTGGGATTACATCGCCTGGCTGTGCGGTGAAGAAGGCTCCAAAGTGACCGCCGCCACCGGCAACCGTCCCGCTTGGGTGTCCGAAGGCGTGGCTGACGTAATGAGCGCGCTGGAAGGCTTCCCCACTGACGAAGGCTCCAAGGCCGCCCTGCTGCCCACCTACGTGGCCATCGAAATCCCCGGCATGGAGTATACCTCTCAGATTTCCAACATCCTCGGTGAAGAACACAGCGCCATCATGACCCGCGAAATCTCCATCGAAGAAGGCATCGAGAACATGAACGAGCGCGTGGGCGACCTGCTGGCTCAATAAGCCGTCGGTTTTTCCCAACGAACTTGAGGGCGGGAAGAGCGATTTGCCTCGCTCTTCCCGCTTTTTTTGAACAAGCCGCCATGCGGCGCGTGAAGGAGGCACTATGACGCAGCAAGCCCCTGCCCTCCCCGGGCAAAAAAACAAAAAATACCGAATGAGCAAGCTGGAAAAGAAAAACACTTTGATCGCTTACTCCTTCCTCGCGCCGAACTTTCTCGGCTTCGCGATCTTCACCCTGATCCCTGTGCTCCTGTCCGTGGCCATGTCCTTTACGGAATGGAAGGGCGGCTCCCTGTCTACCATGAAATGGGTGGGGCTGGATAACTATGCCTCCATCTTCAACACCGCCAAGGTGAGCAGCAAGATGGCGGAGCTGGGCTTTTTCGGCGGCCTGGATTACTTTTTCAACAAAGTGGACCTGGGCATTTCGCTGAAAAACACGGTGTTTTACACCGTGGTGACGGTGCCCCTGTCCCTGATCTGCGCCATTGCCCTGGCGCTGGTGCTGAACAAGGCGGTGAAGGGCGCGGTGGCCTTCCGGGCCATCCTGTTCTTCCCTTACGTGGCGTCCATGGTGGCGATCTGCGTTTGCTGGAATTTCATGCTGATGAAAAACGGCCCCATCAATCAACTGCTCATGGCCTTTGGCGGCACCTTCAACAAAAGCTGGACGGCGGACAGTACCATGGCCCTATGGGCCATCGTGCTGGTGAGCGTGTGGCGAAACATGGGGTATTATATGGTGATTTACCTGGCGGCCCTTCAGGGCGTGCCCCGGGAATTGTATGAGGCCGCCACGGTGGACGGCGCCAATAAGTGGCAGCAGTTCTGGTCCGTCACGCTGCCCCAGCTGCGGCCCACCACCTTCTTTGCCTCCATCATGCTGATCATCGGCTGCTTCAAAATCTATGATACCGTGGCCATCATGACCAACGGCGGCCCCGGCCGGGCCACCAAGATGCTGGTCATTTACATCTTCCAGGAAGCGTTCAATAACTTCCACTACGGTGTCGCCAGCGCCATCGCCATGGTGCTGCTGGTGATCGTGCTGATCGTGACCATCATCCAGTTCAGCATGGAAAGCAAATATTCCAATAATTGAGGAAGGAGGCCGAAACCATGTCTCAGGCAACAAACGTCCGGCAGATCGGCGGGGAAAAGAAATTTCCTATCGGCAAGATCGTGCTGTATATCGTTCTGATCGCCCTCTCCGCATTTACCCTGATCCCCTTCGTGTGGATGATCTCGGCTTCCCTCAAGCTGGACCGGGAGGTATTCACCTTCCCCATGAAGTGGATTCCCGAAACCTTCCACTGGGAGAATTACAGCCTGATCTGGAGCAAGGTGCCCATGCTGACGTATTTCAAGAATACCGCCATCATCGCCATTTGCGTCACCTTCATCCAGACGCTCACATCCTCCTTCGCCGCTTACGCCTTCGCCAAGCTGCGCTTCAAGGGGCGCAACGTGCTGTTTATGGCGTATATCAGCACCATCGCGGTGCCCTGGCAGGCTTACATGCTGCCCCAGTTCATCCTGATGCGCTCCTTCGGGCTGTATGATCGGCTGCTGGCCATCATGGTGCTGCAGGCCTTCTCCGCCTTCGGCGTGTTCCTGATGCGGCAGTTCTATCAGAATATCCCCAACGAGCTGTGCGAGGCCGCCCGCATCGACGGCCTGAGCGAATACGGGATCTGGGCCCGCATCATGCTGCCCCTGTCCACCGCCGCCATCGCCACGCTGGTGATCTTCACCTTCGTGGGCACCTGGAACGACTATATGGGTCCCATGATCTATCTGACCCGGGAGGAAAACAAAACCATTCAGATCGGTCTGCGCCGGTTCATCCAGGAAAATTCCAGCGATTATCATTTGATCATGGCGGCGTCGGTGGTGTCTTTGCTGCCCGTGTCCATCGTGTTCCTGGCCCTGCAGCGGTATTTCATCGAAGGCATCGCCACCAGCGGCCTGAAGGGCTAAGGGTATCGACAAAAAGTCGATGCCTGGGAACAACATGAAGGGGCTGCGGCCCCTTCATGCATCCCGGGGTTTTGAAAATCTGAGCCTTTCTTCCGTGGAGAGGCTTTTGATCGGCAGGGGAGGAAATATGTTTTCTGAATACCTGGACCGGCATTCCCTTCGGGAACTGCTGATCCCCGGCAGGGCGATCCCGTTCCCGCCGGCGGACGACCGGGCGGCCTGGGCGCGCGTGCCCGAAAAGCATGCCCGGGAGATCCGGGAGATGGCGAAGGCCTACGCGGCCCAGCCCTATCCCATGCGAAAAGCCACGGATTTCCTGGCGTTTGTGCGAACCGGCAGCCGGGCGGCGGATGAAGGGCCGTATTTCCTTCGGCGGCGAAAGCTGTGCGCCGCCGCGCTGCTGTGCTGCGTGGATGCGGAAGCCCCCTTGGACGATGTGATCGACGGCATCTGGTGCATTTGCGAGGAAAGCAGCTGGGTCATCAGCGCCCACAACGTCAATCCCATCCCCGGCGCGCCCGCGGCCCGGGATTACCCTTTGCCGGACACGGAAAAGCCGTACATCGATCTGTTCTCCGCCCAGACGGGCATGATCCTGTCCCTGGTGCGGCATCTGCTGCGATCCCGGCTGGACGCGGTAACGCCGGAAATCTGCCGCCGGATGGAGCGGGAGGTGGCCCGCCGCATCCTGACGCCCTTCATGGAAACGGATGATTTCTGGTGGATGGGCGTTCGCCGGAAGGATTTGTGCAATTGGACGCCCTGGATCATATCCAACGTGATGCTGTGCGCCTGCGTGTGGCGCGATGATCGGGACGACCTGGCGGCGCTGCTGGACCGGGCCTGCCGGATGCTGGACCGCTGGCTGGACGTGGTGCCCCCGGACGGTGGCTGCGACGAAGGCGCGGGATACTGGAACATGGCCGGTGGCGCGCTGCTGGACTGCCTGGAGCGCTTGGAGCAGGCGACGGGCGGAAGCATGACCTTCTGGGGGGAAGAAAAAATTCGCAATATCATGACTTTTCCCCTGAAAGCGGAAATCGGCGGCGGGTGGTTTGTGAATTTTGCCGATTGCGACGCCCAGCCCTATTTGTCCGGCGAACGGCTGCAATACGCCGGGGAACGCCTGGGGGACGCGGCGCTGGCAGCCATGGGCAATCGCCTACGGGGAAGGCTGTGCGATCCATTGAACGACGTGCCCCATTTCAGCAGGGTATTGAACCTCCTGTTCCACCCCGAAGGGGAGGCTGCGGCAGGCGAACCGCGGCAAGACGTGTGGCTGCCCGATCTGCAATTGCGCCTGGTGCGCCGGGGCGCCTTGACCCTGTGCTGCAAGGGCGGCCACAACGGCGAAAGCCACAACCACAACGACGTGGGCTCCTTCATGCTGTACGCCGATCAGCAGCCGGTCATCGTGGACGCGGGAAACATGAATTACACCGCCAAAACCTTTTCCGACGAGCGCTACACGCTGTGGAACGTGCGGGGGGCCTATCATAACCTGCCCCTCATCGGCGGCAGGGAACAGCAGCCGGGCCGGGAGCACGCGGCCAGGGAAGTGGAGTGCCTGCCGGATGGGCTGGCCCTCGATCTGGCCGGCGCTTACGGGAAAGACGCCGGGGTGAAATCGCTGCGCCGGGAAATGACGCTGAAGAAGGACGGTTTTTTCCTGCGGGACCGGATCGCCCTGGAAACGCCTGCCGTGGCCGCCTGGGTGTTCATGCTGCGGAAGGAACCGGACATTTCGGCGGAGGGGTTTGCATCGGGCGATATCCGGGTGCAGTGCCCGCCGGGGCTAACATTTTCCGTGGAGGAGATCCCGGTGGAGGACGCCCGCATGGCCCGGAATTTCCCCGGCAGCCTGTGGCGGCTGATCGCGCAAGCCCCGGCAAGCGGGGCCTTTGACGCAAAATTTACCGTGACTGAACGGAATCGATAAAGGAGCGATTGGCTTGAACGAGGTGCGGAAGAATCCCCTGCGTACCCGCCGGGATATGGCCCGGGCGGCGGTGCAGATGATCCGTCCCCTGGTCGCCTGCCTGACGCCGGGCAGGGCCCGGATGATCGTGGGGGAGGGCTCGGCCCACTATCCCGAGGATGTGGCGGGCATGGAGGGCTTTTCCCGGGTGCTGTGGGCGCTGGTGCCCATGCTGGCGGGCCGCTGCGAGGAGGCGGAGGAATTCTGGCCCCTGTGGCGGGAGGGCATCATTCACGGTACCGATCCCGACCACCCGGAGTATTGGGGCGATATCGGGGATTACGACCAGCGGATGGTGGAAATGGCGGTCATGGGCACGGGGCTGTGCTTCGCGCCGGACCGGTTTTATGACGAATTGACCGCCCCGGAGCAGGACCGGCTGTATCGCTGGCTGAATCAGATCAACCTGCACGATATGCCGAAAAACAACTGGCGTTTCTTCCGCATCCTGGTGAACATCGGTTTTCTCAAGGTGGGCCGCCCGGTGGATGTGGAGCGGCTGAAGGAAGACCTGGACCTGATGGAAAGCCATTACGTGGGCGACGGCTGGTATTTTGACGCGCCTACCAAGCGGGATTATTACACGATCTGGGGCTTTCATTTTTACAGCCTGGTGTACGCCGCCGCTATGGCAGACAGGGACGCGGAGCGCTGCCGCCGGTTTGTGGAACGGGCGCGGCTGATCGCGCCCCGGTTTGCCTGCTGGTTCGATCGGGAGGGGCGGGCCCTGCCCTACGGGCGCAGCCTGACCTATCGCTTTTGCCAGGGCAGCTTTTTCGCGGCCATGGCCTTTGCCGGAGTTGAGGCGGAGGACATCGCCTGGGGCGAAATGAAGGGCTTTTTGCTGCGCAATCTGCGCTGGTGGCTGGGCATGCCCATTTTTGACCGGGGCGGGGCCCTGACGGTGGGCTATGGCTATCCCAACCTTTGCGTGGCGGAGGGGTATAACGCCCCCGGCTCCCCCTATTGGGGCATGAAGGCCTTTTTCGCCCTGGCCCTGCCGGAGGATCACCCCTTCTGGCGGGCGGAGGAAGCGCCTTATACGCCCCCGGAAAAATTCCTGGATCAGCAGGTGCGTTTGCTGCTGACCCGGGATCGGGAGAACCGTCAGGTGGTGGCCTACACCGCGGGCAACCACGCCTGGGAGCACACCCACGAGGACGAAAAATACGAAAAATTCGCTTATTCCACCCAGTTCGCCTTTTCCGCCGTCAAGGAGGCCACCACCCTGCAAAAAGGGGCTTACGATTCCATGTTGGCGGTGAAGCGGGCGGGCAAGTGCCTGTGGCATGAAAGAAGCGGCTGCGATGCGTTTCAATTGACCGACGAGCGGGTGTCCTTCGTTTGGCGGCCCCTGGAGGGGGTGCGAATCGATACGGTGATCGTGCCCGTGGGCATGTGGCACGTGCGCCGGCACGTGATCCAGGCGGATTTTGAGATAGAAATCGCCGAAGGGGCGTTCGCCGTGAAGAAAGATTGGGCTGGTGCGCGCCCCTGCGACAGGATCGCTTCCGCCCTGACCCAAGGCCCGGATCGGGCGACGGCCCATGGGCAGTACGGCACCAGCGCCATTTTCGCCCTGAAGGGCTATGAAACGGGCGAGGTGATCCACGCCGAGCCCAACACCAATCTGATGCACCCCCGCACGGTGATCCCCATGCTGCGCTCCCGCCTGCCGGCGGGGGAAAGCGTGCTGATCTGCGCCGTGTTTTCAGACGCGGGGGATTGCGTTGTTGAATCTGTGCCACAGGAGGTATTGAGCATTGCGGAATCGTTATGAGGAGGCCTTCCAAAAAGTCGCGGAGAAATACCGCCGCGGGGCCGAAAAGGCGGCGAAGGAGGGCATGATCCCCTATAAAAGCGAAAAGAGCGCCTGGATCCCCTCGCCCTACGACGGCAACGGCTGGTGGACCGGGGGCTTTTACCCCGCCATTCTGTGGCAGATCTACGCCGCGAACAGGGCGGATTGGTGCCTCATCGAGGCGCGCCGGGTGGAAACGCTGCTGACGGAGGAATTCCGGGTCTTTTCCCATCTGAATCATGACGTGGGCTTTATGTATCTGCTTTCCTGCGGGGCGGATCACAAACTGACGGGGGATGCCCAGGCCGCCCAGGATACCCTTCACGCGGCCAGCTTGCTGATGGGCAGGTTCAATCCCGTCGGCTATATCCGGGCGTGGAATCAGCCCTCCCAGGCGGGCTTTGCCATCATTGACTGCATGATGAATCTGTCGCTGCTCTATTGGGCTTCCCGCCAAACGGGCGATCCCCGCTTCGCCCACGCGGCCGATCTGCACGCCCATACCGCGCTCCGGGAATTCCTGCGGCCGGATGGGTCGGTGAGCCATATCATCGAATTCGATCCCGAAACCGGGGCGCGGGTCAAGGAGCATCCGGGCCAGGGCTATGCCCTGGGTACCCAGTGGAGCCGGGGCCAGGCCTGGGGCCTGTATGGGTTCACGTTGGCGTATCTGAATACGAAAAAGCCGGAGTACCTGGACGCCGCCCGGAAAATCGCCGCCAATTTCATGGCCCATATTCGGCCCGACGGCCTGACGGACTGCGATTTTTGCCAGCCGGATACGGAGGAACGCATCGACAATATCGCCGGAGCCATCGCCGCCTGCGGCCTGATGGAGCTGGAAAAGGCGACGGGCGACGCCGCTTACCGCACTGCCGCGCTGCGGCTGGTGGACGGATTGCTGGATCATTGCTGCGATTGGACGGGAGAACGCCTGGGCGTGCTGACCCACTGCACCGCCAGCTATCACGACGACGGAGCGGGACGGCACACCAACATCGTGTACGGCGATTACTTTTTGATGGAGGCCCTGGTCAAATTGAACGGCACGGACCCCATGCTGTGGCTGTGAGGTGGATATGATCAACATTCAAGTGATAACGGGCGATGGGCAAATCATCGCCGGCGCGTCCCATGAAACGGAAGCCATGCTGTGCGTGGATCGGGCATATCAGCCGGGGGATCGGATCGTCCTTTCCGGCAGCGAGCATATGCGGGCGCAGATGGATCAGGCGCTGATGGCGGGCGAAGTGTATTTGCCTGAGAAAACCATGACCTGGCTCGTCCCCGCCGGGGAGCACCGGCTGGCCTACGCGCCGGGAACGTTTGAAGCGCGGCGCCATGTGATCCGTGCCCGTGCGATGGGGGAGGAGGAGATCTTATCCCGCCGGAACCTGGCGCTGAATCCTGCCGATCTGCGGGGCGACACGGATTTTTATCCCCATTGCACCGCCAATGTGGAAACGCGGAACGAGGCGTGCTTTTGCGCCCGGAACGTGATCGACGGGATGCGCCTGAACACCAGCCACGGCGAATGGCCCTTTCAAAGCTGGGGTATCGGCGCCAGGGAGGATGCCTGGTGCCGCCTGGATTTTGGCCGCGAGGTGGAGGTGGACGAAATGGCCTTGACCCTGCGGGCGGATTTTCCCCATGACGCCTATTGGGTGGCAGGCCGTGTCGTGCTGTACGACGGCGCCGACGTTTCCTTTTCTCTGCGCAAAACCGGCGATCGTCAGCGCATCCCCCTGGGCCGCCATATCGTGCGCTGGATGCGCCTGGAAAGCATGCAGAAAAGCGACGATCCCTCCGCCTTCCCCGCCCTGACGGAGTGGGAAGTATACGGAAAAGACCGCCGCTGACGGACGAGTCAATCAACCGGCCTGTTGAAAAGAATCAAGCGCATATTGACATGATCCACGGAAAATCCGCCGCCGGCCGTTTGTGCACCGGCATTATGGCCTTGCCTGGCAGATGGGCGGTTATTTCTGCAATTTCGTTCGGCGGAAGGCAACTGCTCATCCTGCGGGATGATACGCGGGAACTGCCCGCAATTTGTTTTCCTTTCTTTCCAAATCTTCCCGCCCTGCCCAATCGCATAAATCGTCTTTCCATGGAAAAGCTATGGCTGAAAAGCATCAAGGAGGCGCATGGAAGTGCGAGCGACGGGAATTGTGAGAAGAATAGACGAATTGGGCCGGGTGGTCATTCCCAAAGAAATTAGAAGAACGCTGCGGATTCGCGAGGGTGACCCGTCCCTGATGGCATTGACACCGATGGAGCAATTTTGCCTCGCGCTGATGGATACGGCGGACAGATTCGGTACGAAATGAGCGTCAAACCGGATTGGAAGCACGAAAGGGGAATGAACATGGATTTCTATACCGCGTTTTATGATATGAACGAAAACTGCGTGTTTGTATGGATGACCGATTCCTCAATGGCAATGCGAAAAAGTATCTGAATACGGTGAGACAGGATCAGACGCAGCCTGAATAATAATCTGAACTCTCAGCAGACAAACGGCGACAGGGATTATTCCCTGTCGCCGTATGCGCACATCAATTGCCTTTGTGAAGATTGGTCAGCAGGAATTGTCAGACGAGCATATCACGATCCTTGCCCAGCCCTGCAAACGGCATGAAGAACGGATGCTGTGGTCTTCCACCCGCTTGGCATGGTCGCCTTCGTTCCACTTTTTGGCGATCTGGAAACTGTTCGGAAGAAGGTTGATCAGCCGGATGAGCCCGTCAAAGAACGCCCTGCGCTTCCTGAAAGCGGCGTCGATGAATGACATAATCTCCTCATTGGAAAGGCCGAAGGAACGCAGCTCCAGGCACATGGTGATCACGGCGTAGATGAAAACCACATTCATCGTGGGATAGACGTTGTTATTGTTCTTCCTTCTTCTCTGGGTCAGATAGGTGCAGCGCCTCCAATTCCATCTGGTACATCGCTGTATATTTCTGGACCTCTTTCTCAGTTGGCTGTGCTGGCATTGTTCACGCCTCCCATCCATTCCGTCGTTTTTTTATACCTTTCTCAGATAGAAGTCGCAGCGATCCGCGCCGGTGCCAAGCGTTCCAGTCCTTTTGAATTCAATTCCTGGGATGTTTCCGTAGCAGCGATTGTCGTTTGCACAAAATATCTTGGTCAGTTCAGGTCAGCCAAGTTCTGTGAAATACTTGTTGTACGGGCAAGCGACAATATCCATTCTATATTCGCCCTTTTTCTTCGGATAGAACACATTTTTAAATCCGCTGTTAGGCCCGAACATCTTCTTTGTCAGAGGGTTCCAGATTTTGATGAACAGACTTTTCATGCCCGGCAGCTTCAGCATTTTTGCTATCTTCTTGCCCGCTGCCGTTGAATAGCCTATAGAAGCATCTTCAATAACAGCATAGGCCTTCTCCTGGCTGGTCACCTCTTTGAGCGTCAGGTAGATCGCGGCAGAGGGAAAGATGTAGTTGTCGGTGTGCATATGAACACCTTTGGGCAGGTCAGGGCACTTCTCCATTATCTCGCCCAGCTTCTCCTCCGCTTTTCGCCACAGTTCATCGCTGTTTGGGAACTGCTTGTCCATTTCGTCCTTGATGAATAGCTTGGCTTTCATGATTTCCTTTGCGGTTTTCATGCTCAGCGTATCTCCTTTACCTTGTCGCCCACAACCCAGTAGTCGCAGATCCCGTCGCCATTCGCAATGGTATGCTCCCTATGCAGCTTTCCGTGCTGGAGCCGGAACATCACCTCGTCAGTTGAACACAGAGCGGGCATCAGCTCAGATATCCCTTCTCGCTCACAGAATTCACAAATCGGGCAGCGGGTGAAGTAATAGAAGCTGCCATCCTGATGCAGCGCTTCATCGAAGTTCACGACCCAGTTGACTGGATAATCCTTGTCGTGGGCCTTGTACCACGTCTCATACTTTCGCATGTCCTGCTCCCACTTCTTCGGCGTCCTGTTCAGGTCGGTCATGCCGAAGATTGTACGGAGCAGTTTGCTTTCCAGCACGTCGGTCATCACCAACGCCATTTCATCAGGCGTGATCTTCTTCCCGCTACCGAGCCAGGCCGCCGCAAAGACATAGGCAAAGTATGCGTTCATTGCCATAGGGTTGCCGGGGCCAAGATCATCTGCGCGGAAGAGAAGGCGCCGATATTCTGCCTTGCCCCGCCGGATCGCCTGATCAGCCAATTCCTTATCAAACCGCTTTGTAATGCTCTTTTTCATCATCGGTGCAAAGAGCGTCCAGTAAACGCCAACATATTTCAAATGCTTTCACCCCACTCCCAGCCGTTTCCGGCGTCAGTTTTATGCCGCACAAAACGAAAGCCACAGACGGTACCACCCCGGCAGAGCGCTTTGGCGCGGATGAAATTCGTATACACTGCGCTTCATATCCGTTCCTCTTTCCGCGGCCAGGGCCAGCAACGATTGACTCGCTTGCAGTAATCATTGTATTCCTTACCATATAGTTTTCTCAGCCACTTCTCCTCCGTTGCTTTCATCAACAAGGTTAATCTTCCTTTTGTTAGAAATTGCTAACCAATGGTCAAAATGAAAGCCCACTGCACAGCCATTCACCATGGAGTACTGTTAAGCGGGCTGTTAGTAATCGCTTACTATTATACTTCAAATAGTTTGCATTTTCAAGATGCAGTGCGGTTTATCGTCGTCTTCTCCGTCAGGTCGGGTATCGATTTCTCGTATTGTTGTTGACGAATCGCGTTCCACTCCAGGAACTCCTTCATCATTATTCCAAAGGCGCGGTCTGCGAATGGCGCTTTAAGACCATGTGCGGCATGCGGGTGTTCACTCGTGAAGCATGAACGATCCAACATAGAAAGGTATCGCCGATGCGCCCAAGCTAACGATCCGGAATATCATTCGATTCATTGTCATCACCGTTTTGATATTTGCCGCAAAAAAAACTGCCGGAGCATACGTTTCCGGCAGCAGGGCTTGCTTATGTTTTTCCGTTGTTTTGATAACCGTTGGGGGGCGGCCAATGCAGACCGCGCTGATTATACAAGCCATAATCCGGCGAAGCCTGATATTCCCCGGCATCAAAGCCGCAAAGCTTTCCATCCCGCACCCATTGTAAGTCGTCGCCATGCAGATGGTCGATCAGATAAGCGGTCAGCTTTTCCTGGATATCTCGACAGGCAGGCTGATCGAAAAGGTTTTTCTGTTCTTTACTGTCCGTTTTAAGATCAAACATTTGGAATGTGTTTCCGCAGGGATAATAAATGAGCTTATAGCGGCCATCCGTGGCCATGCGGGTGGCTTTTCTTCCTTCGCCGATCTCGCCGTACAGCATATCCCGCTCCTGGGACAAGAGGTTGATTCCTTCCACCGTGTCGGGCATATCAATCCCACACAAAGAAAGCAAAGTGGGCATCACATCCTCCAGGCAGGCGATCTTATTCGTGACTGTTCCGCGCCAGGAATTCAACGGCTCGCCAGAAAGGATCAGCGGCACGTTGGCGGAGCCTTGGTAGAAGGTGCGCTTGGCAACCATGCCATGGGAAAATAACATATCCCCATGATCGCTGGTAAAGGCAATCACCGTGTCTTTCAGCAGACCGCATTCCCGCAGGGTGCCGATCAGCATGCGGATTTGATAATCGATCAGGGTACACTGGGCGTAAAACGCCCGTTTGGCCCGAATGATTTCCTTCTGCGAATAGCTGACCGCCTGCTCCCGCAGCAGGCACTGAATGACCGAATCATCGCACCAGTTATCCGCGGCTTCCGGCAAATCAATTTCATCATCCGTGTACATATCCCAGAAGGACTGAAGGGGCACCAGGGGCGGATGGGGGAAATTATACGATAGATAGAAGAAAGCGGGGCGGGTAGGGTCCCTGCGCTTGATCTGGCGCATCATTTCCCGGGTGGCCCAAACGGTGGGATGATGCCGATCCTCCAAATGCCAGGGGCGGGTCAAATAATTGTTGTTTCCCATTCCGTGCAGGAATTCTTCTCCCGCATAGCCCTGTTCGCCCAAATAGATTTGGTAATCATCCACCGCGCCCAGTTCATACCGGCCTTCTTCCATCAGCGTCACATCGTCAAAGCCGATCCTGTTCCGTTGCGGATATACATGCAGCTTTCCCACCGCATATGCCTGGTACCCCGCGTTCCGAAACGCCTGGGCCAGGGTGGTCACGTTTGGCATCGGCATCCTGTCGGAATACACTCGATCCCCATGGGAAGCGGGAAACATACCCGTCATCAGGCTGCGCCGGGCCGGAATACACACCGGGCAGGTGCTCAGGCATTGGGTAAAACGAATCCCATCCGCCGCGAGCTGATCCAGCGTGGGCGTCATCACCGTGGGATGCCCCGCGCATCCCATGAGGGACGCAAACCAGTGATCCGTGCAAATCAAGAGTACATTTTTCTTTCCCACAAAACGGCCTCCTTTGATGCACCAATGACAACGTGCTTATTCCATTTGATAACTGACCGATTCATCAGCGTTGAGCAAAGCCCCCTGAAGATGAAACACAGCTGTATTGACGAAGCGTACATTTGTTGCGTTGCGCAGGAAGAAGCCTTCTCCCGCCATCCTGGGGCAATCATCCATCATGGCGGGGGTATCGCCCGGGGCGTCCTTGTCCATTTCTACCCGGATGTCCCGGAGGGTGATTCCTTCCACCGGTTGTTCGCTGAGCCCATAGAAAAACCCTGCGCAGGCGGAGCACCGCTTTACGGATACCCCGGAAATGGATACGTCCCGAAGGGCGGGGGTGGTTTCATCCACGGGCATGGGCAGCTTGCTGCGTACGTGATCCGCTTTCCCTCCGGGCCCGCAGAAATAATACATATTGAATACGAAGGGACACATCACTTGATCCATGATAAGATTGAATACCTGCAAGCCTTCCACTGTGCCGCCCCGTCCCCGCCGCGTTTTTAAGCGGATGCCCCGGTCGGTTTCATGAAAGATGCAATTGCTGACCACGATGTTTCGGATGCTGCCGCTGGTTTCGCTGCCCAGCACGATGCCGCCGTGACCATGCAGCAAATGGCAGCCGGTAATGATGATCCGCTCACAGGGCGGCGGGTTATCGGAAAGTTCTGTGCCCGCTTTCAGGGTAATGCAGTCATCGCCCACATCCACGGTGCAGTCGGTAATTTTGACATCCTGGCAGCTGTCTGGGTTGATGCCGTCCGTATTGGGGGAATCCCAGGGATTGTGAATGGTGATGCCCTGAATGGTCACGTCCTGGCAGCAGAGGGGATGCACCGTCCAGGAGGGGGAATTGAGCAGGGCGACGCCTTCTATTTTGATATGCCTGCAATGATCGAAGCATATCAGCCGGGGGCGGGGATAAGAAAGCGCTCCTTTCTTGAACCGCTGCCACCAATAGCTGCCCTGGCCATCCAGGATGCCATCGCCAGTCACGGTGATATTTTCCGCTCCGCAGGCGTAAATGCAAGCCTGATGTACCTGCGCGGTTTTTCCTCGATCCTGCATGGTCACCAGAGGGAATTTGCTTTCGTCCGCGTGAAAGACCAATTGAGCGCCGTTCTGAATGCGCAGGGTGATATGGCTTTCCAAGCGGATAGGCCCGGTGAAGTACCTTCCTGGGGGAACAAGCAATTCTCCGCCCCCTTGTTCCGTTAATGTACGGACCGCTGTCTGAAAGGCTTCTGACCAATCTGATCCCTCATGGGCCAAGGCGCGGTATTCGGTAATGTTCATATAGCAGGCCCTCCTCCATAAAGATATTAGCATAACGTTATTTTAATTTCAAGAGACAATTGAAGAAAATATGCGGCATTTTTGATCAAATTCAGGGAAAATTTGTTTAATTCAGAAAATTTTAAGACAAAATTTATAAAAATAACGTTATTTCTATTGACAATGAAAAAACTTTCGTGTATAACGGAGATGGTTTTCATTGCGAGGGTAAAAACAAAGGAATCGTTGTTTCTGTGAGAAGGTGAAAATGCATGGCCGTTCCCAACATCATTTTCTATTTTTCCGATCAGCAGCGCTGGGATACCATGGGCTGCTACGGGCAAAAGCTGCCTGTCACCCCTGTGCTGGATGAACTGGCAAAGGAAGGCACGCTGTTTGAAAACGCCTTTACCTGCCAGCCGGTATGCGGCCCCGCCCGGGCCTGCCTGCAATCCGGAATGTACGCCACGGAAGTGAACTGCCACAAAAATCATCGGATTCTGCCTGAAAATATGGATACCCTGGCCCGCCGCCTGAATGACGCGGGATACCTGACCGCCTACATCGGCAAATGGCACCTGGCCAGCAATGAAGAAGCTTCCTATCGGGATCAAGCCGTACCTGCGGAGCGCCGGGGCGGTTACCAATATTGGATGGCCGCGGACGCGTTGGAAGTCACGTCCCACGGCTATAACGGATATGTTTTTGACGGCAATATGAACCGCCATGATTTCGTAGGCCACCGAGTGGACTGCATCAACGCTTACGCCATTGATTTTTTGCATCAGTACGCTGAGCGCCGGGAGGAGCGGCCTTTCTTCTTGTTTGTATCCCAATTGGATCCCCATCACCAGAATGATCATAACCGGTATGAAGGGCCGGACAACAGCAAGCGCCGCTTCGACGATTATGAGGTGCCTCCCGATCTGGTGGGCACGGCCGGAGACTGGCGGGAGAATTTCCCGGATTACTTGGGCCAGTGCAATCTGCTGGATCAGAACGTGGGAAAAATGATGGACACTTTGGAGGAATTGGGGCTTAAAGAGAATACCGTATTCTTTTACTCTGCCGACCATGGCAGCCATTTCCGCACCCGGAACGCGGAATACAAGCGATCCTGCGAGGATGCCTGCCTGCATATCCCGCTCATCGCCTGGGGCGGCCCCTTCCGGGGGAGAGGAAAAATCAGCGAGCTGGTCAGCCTGATCGATATGCCGCCCACCATCCTTGATACGGCCGGAACCCAGGTGCCCGCCCATTACCGGGGCCATTCCCTGATCCCCCTGGCGGAAGGACAAAAGGAAAACTGGCCTGACGCCGTGTACGCCCAGATCAGCGAAGCGGAAACCGGAAGAACAGTACGTACCGCGGATTATAAATACGCCGTGCGGGCCCCGGAATTCCACATGGAGGAGCCCTATTCCGCGGTGTATGTGGAAAACAAGCTGTATGATTTGAAAAACGATCCTGGAGAGCGGGTCAATTTGATCGACCGGCCGGAATACGAAGAAATCAGGGCGGATATGCGGCGCAGGCTGCGCGCTTTCATGGCCTTGGCCCATGAACCGCAAGCGGATATTCTCCCCGCCGGAGAAAGGAAGGATGAGCATCCATGACCACGATCACCGAGAGAAAAGCCCATGCCGGCTCCTTTTGGCAGTTCCTGAAGCGGGATTTTCAGCGCCATTGGGGCATTTACCTCATGTTCGTTCCGGTATTTATCTATTTCATCATTTTCCATTACCTTCCCCTCTATGGGGCGCAGATCGCTTTCAAGGATTACATTCCCATCCGCGGTATCGAGGGCAGCAAATGGGTGGGCTTCAAGCATTTTTCCAGCTTCTTTAACGGGCTGTACTTTGGCCGCTTGATGCGGAATACCCTGCTGCTCAGCCTGCTGCAATTGCTCTTTGGTTTTCCGGCGCCCATCATCCTGGCGCTGCTCATGAACGAGCTTCGCTGCCGCCCCTTCAAGCGGGTGGTGCAGACGGTCACCTATCTTCCTTATTTCGTGTCCCTGATGGTGGTTTGCAGCCTGGTGATCAATTTCACTTCGGTGAACGGTCTGATCAACGACATCATCGTGGCCTTGGGCGGAAAAAGAAGCAGCTTGCTTTTAAACCCCGCCAACTATCGCACCATCCACGTGGCCAGCGGTATCTGGCAGAACATGGGCTGGAATTCCATCGTGTACATGGCAGCCCTGTCATCCGTGGATCAGGAATTGTATGAGGCAGCGGTGATCGATGGGGCCAATCGTTGGAAACAAACCCTGCACGTTACTCTGCCCGGCATCGTGCCCACCATTGTGATCATGCTGATCATGCGCCTGGGCCAGATCATGAACGTTGGCTTTGAAAAGGTGATCCTGCTGTATAACGATGCCACCCTGGAAACGGCCGACGTGATTTCCACCTATGTTTACCGGCGCGGTCTTCTGGACAATGCCTACAGTTTTTCCGCGGCAGTGGGCCTGTTCAATTCTGTGGTGAACACGGTGCTTCTGGTCGGAGCCAATACCATCAGCCGCAAGCTGAACGAAACCAGTTTGTTCTGAGGAGGTGAGCGTATGCATTTGAAGCGAACCAACGGTGAAAAAGTGTTTACCGTGTTTAACGTCCTGTTCCTGCTGCTCATTTCTTTCATCACCGTTTATCCCATGCTCTATGTGATTTACGCCTCCGTTAGTGAGCCGGTGCAGCTGGTGAAGGCCCGGGGCATTTTGTGGCATCCCCTGGGCTTTACATCGGCGGCGTATAAAATGGTGATTCAAAATCGGTCCATCCTGACCGGCTACGGCAACACCCTGTTCATCGTGTTCGTCGGCACGGCGCTGAACGTGTTTATCACTTCGCTGGCTGCGTATGTGCTGTCCCGGGATGGATACTTTCTCAAACGTTTTTTGAATTTCTTTGTGGTGGTCACCATGCTGTTCAGCGGCGGGCTGATTCCCTTTTACATCACGGTGCAGCGGTTGAATCTGCTGGATTCCCTGTGGGCGCTGATCCTGCCTACCCTGCTGAGCACCTACAATCTGATGATCATGCGCACCTCCTTCGCCGCTATTCCCGTCAGCCTGGAGGAAAGCGCCAAGCTGGACGGGGCCAATGACTTTGTGGTGCTCACCCGGATCATCCTGCCCCTGTCCAAGGCGGTGATCGCGGTGATGATCCTGTTCTATGGCGTATCCCATTGGAATTCCTGGTTCAACGCCGCCATTTTCCTGAATGATCGCAGCAAATACCCCTTGCAGCTGGTGCTGCGGGAAATCCTGATTTCCAATGACACCAGCGCCATGGGCAACGACCTGGGGGCCAATGACCAGGAAATGATCGCGGAAAACATCAAGTACGCCACCATCGTGGTAGCTACCCTGCCCATCATGTGCGTTTATCCCTTCGTGCAAAAATACTTTGTCACCGGCGTGATGGTGGGTTCGGTTAAAGGATGACGCATACAATTCTGAACTACGGCGCTTTAGCGCTGAAATAAAGGAGGTTCTTCTCATGAAAAGATTCCTGTCCCTGCTGCTTGCGGCGATGCTCCTCATGGGCGTCAGTGCCAGCTTCGCGGAAACGCTGCCGCTGGTGGATGAACCCATTACCCTGACCTGCTTCATGGAAACGGACGTAAAATGGTCTGCCACCAAAAACAGCGTGGCCGAGGTGGGCTCCTATCAGGTGATCATGGACAAAACCGGCATCACCGTCGACTTCCAACATCCAGCCGCCGGCCAGCAGAAAGAGCGCTTTAACCTGCTGCTCAACTCCACCCAGCTGCCCGATATGATTTATTACAACTGGGCCAACGTGCCCGGCGGCCCCGCCAAGTACATTGACGATGGCTACATCCTGCCCCTGAATGAATACCTGGAAAAATGGGCCCCTAACTTCATGGCTTACATGGAAAAGTATCCCGATGTTCGCAAGCAGAGCGTGCTGGACGACGGCACTTTCTATATGTTCCCCATGCTGCGTATTGATGAAGAATCCGGCGGCGGTCAGTGGTTCAAGGTGACTGGCTTCCAGATCCGCCAGGATTGGCTGGACAAGCTGGACCTTCAGATGCCCACCACCAAGGATGAACTGCACGACGTGCTGGTGGCCTTCCGGGACGGCGATCCCAACGGCAACGGCGAAAAGGATGAAATTCCCTTCTCCTCCACCAAAGACGCCAACTGTAACATCGAAGGCTTTGCCGGTATGTTCGGTGTGCTCAAGGGCTTCTTCATGGATGGCGATGCGGTGAAATACGGTCCCGCCGAAGCTGGCTACAAGGATTATCTGGAAACTATGCGCCAGTGGTATGAAGAAGGCCTGATCGACCCCGAATACATGATGAACGATGCCACGTCCCTGACCTCGAAGATGGTCAACAATCAGGTGGGCTGCACCATTTACACCCTGAATGGCGGCATGGGCACCTGGAGCAACATGATGGATGAGGATTTCAACATCGTCGCCATGCCTTGGCCTTCTGTGGATGGGGAAACCCCCGCTTACGCCACCATCAACGAATACAATAAAGTGGTCACCGGCGTGGGCGTGGCCATCACCTCCTCCTGCGCGCAGGATCCCAAGAAGTTGGAAGCGGCCATCAAATTCCGCGACTACTTCTACAGCCCCCAGGGCGTGATCGATTCCAACTTTGGCATCCTGGGCGAAAGCTACACCATGGAAGGCGACCAGGCTGTGTTCACCGACGCCGTGCTGCATAACGATAAGGGCCTGACCACCACCCAGGCGCTGTCCCAGTATGCCCTGTCCGCGGCCAACGACGCTATGGTGAAAACCGCCATGTACTTCAAGCAGATCACCCTGATGCTGGATAACCAGAAGGCCTCTCAGCCCGTTTGGAATGAATGCGATAGTTCCCTGCTGGTTCCCAATATTTCTCAGACCGCTGAGGAAAGCACCTTCATTGCCGATAGGATGAATGAAATTGAAACCTACGTGAACGAAATGACCATGAAATTCATCCTGGGTCAGGAATCCCTGGATAATTTCGATGCGTTCACCAAAAACATTGAAAAGCTGGGCATCGGCGACGTGCTCAAGCTCAAGCAGGATGCTTACAACCGTTATCAGCTGCGCTGATCGATCCGGCTGGTCCGCAGTATCACACTAAAACATCATCATGAAGAGCAGGCCGCCGCGGTGGCCTGCTCTTTTTCACAAGATATTTGGTAATTGCATTTTTCCGCTGTTTGTGGCATCATTGTATGGGAACGCAATCATGAAATTTTGAGGGATTGGGATGAAACATGTATCGCTGTTGATCAAACCGGCGTCTGGCTTATGCAATATGCGCTGCGCCTATTGCTTTTATGCGGATGAAGCTGAGCATCGAACAGAAAAGAACGCTGGAATGATGACCTTGGAAACTGCTGAATCGTTGATTCACAACGCGTTTTCAAGCGTAGAAAAGCGGGGCACCATTTCTTTTTCTTTTCAGGGCGGGGAACCTACCCTGGCGGGACTGGATTTCTTCCGGAAGTTTGTGCGCATGGCGGAGGAACGGAATCCGGGAGACGTAGCCGTTCAGTGGGGGATTCAAACCAACGGTCTGCAATTAAACGAAGAATGGGCAGCGTTTCTGGCGAGCCATCGGTTTTTAACAGGGATTTCGATGGATGGGGACGCGGCGTCCCATGATGCTTTCCGCCGCGATGCCCACGGGGAAGGCACATACCAACGGGTGAAGCGGAATCTTGAGATGCTTCTGCGTTCCAACGTGGAAACCAATATTTTATGCGTTGTCAACAGCCGCACCGCGAAAGCGCCCAAGAGAACTTACCGTTCCTTGAAAGCGTTGAATACCGGCTTTCTTCAGTTTATTCCATGCCTGGACCCCCTGGATAAATCTCGTGGAAGCATGAAATGGTCCCTTACGCCGGAGGATTACGGGCAATTTTTGAGCGGAACATTCGATGAATGGTTCCTGGATTGGCAAAATGGCCAATATACCAGCATTCGCTTTTTTGATGATCTTGTGCATCTTGCCCTGGGGATGCCCCCCAGCACCTGCGCATCCTGTGGACAATGCGGAGGTTATTTCGTGGTGGAAGCGGATGGCAGCGTCTATCCGTGTGACTTCTATGCGCTGGATGAATGGCGTTTGGGAAGCGTACAGGAATCTTTCAGAAATCTGATGCATTCGGAGAAAATGCGTTCTTTCCTCCAGCGTTCCGCGCGTAAACCTGCCTCCTGCGGCACTTGCCCCTATTTCGCCCTGTGCCGTGGCGGCTGTCCAAGAGACTGGATCGAAGGAGATCGAGGACCGGAAAACTACTATTGCAAAGCATTTGCCAAGATGTTTCAATATATAGGGCCTAAGCTGATGTACATCGTTCAGCAAGAGAGAAGCGCACGATACAGAATGAGATAGTTTTTTAAGATTTCAATGCGGAGATGACAGAAAAATGGAAAAAACGCAGCCAACTTTAAAAGACCTCGCAGAGCGGCTGAACCTGTCTGTGGGAACCGTTCAGCGGGCTTTGAATAACAAGGGCGGGTATAAGCCAGAAACACAGCGCCGCGTTCTGGAAGAAGCGGAGAAAATTGGTTATACGGTGAATCCTGCCGCCTCCGCGCTTCGCAGGCCGCCCGTTTCTATTGCCGTGGTTCTGCCTGAACCGATTGATCACAACAAGTATTTTTATCAATATGTTTGGCAGGGCATCGAATATGCTTATAAAGAATTGGCCGTTTTTCAAGTCGGTTATCAGAAAATGTTCATTCACCCGCATTCCAGCGATTTTTGCGATGTGTTGGAGCAATTATCCGCTTCAGATAAAATCCAAGGAATCATTACGGTATTGAATCGTGACGCGCGTTTTGATGACATCATGCGTCGCTTTGCGCAGCGGGGTATTCCTGTTTCCTTCATCAACGCGGGGAACACGTTAAACGATACACGTTTTTCTGTGAGCACGGGGGGCCTGGCAGCGGACATTTTGGCATCCACACATACAAGCGTTCCTGGTCAAGTCCTTTTGCTGGGCGGATCGTATGAAAACGAGCTTCATCGCCGACGGGCAATGGATTTTTCACAGAAACTGCGGGAGTACTGCGCAAATATTTCCGTTCTGGAAATTCATGAGTACCATGATTTGAAAAAACTGCGCGGCACAATAGCTTCAATGTTAAAGAACTTGGATACGCTGACGGGCATCTTCTCCGTTTCGACGCGCGAAACCTTGTGTATGTGCCAGGCCGTATCAGAAATGGGCTTTTCTGGAAAAATGATGACAATCGGTGTGGATGCGTTTCCGGAATTGCTTCCATTTTTCCAGAACGGAACCTTAACCTCCAGCATCTATCACTATCCCACCCGGCTGGCTTATTCGGTGTTTTATCAATTGGTATCCCAACTGACAAGTATTCCAACCCCTTATGTGGTGCAATCTATTCCGGCGGTGCCGATCTTCCGCTCAAACGCAGACTTTTTTTGCAAAGCAGAGGGAATTATATAAAGTTATCGCAGAGAGACTTATGTAAAATCATAGTGAAATCCGCGCTGTATGTTCAAACGCATATAGTGCGATTTTTGTTTTTATACTAAATCAAACCTAAAATCCTGTCATCTTCGGGTGCCTTTTTCGCCCTGGCGTTGCTTCACTCCGGTCAACGTAGCGCTGCTACGCCTCCCTTCGTTCAGCTTAGCCAAGACGAAAAATTCACGCCGAATCCAGACAGTCTTTTAGATTCGATTTAGTATGAAAACTATTTTGCAACGGAAGTTTTTCATGATCTGGAGGAAACGCCCTTTTCTAACGAGAAATGACATGAATAAAACAGAATCAAGAAAAGTTGCTGGAGAAAGCAGCATAGCAGGGGGAACAATAAAATAATCGTTGTCATTCGGGGGCTGTCAGTTTTGGCAGCTCCCTTTGATATTCGTTTGGAAAAGAATAGATACAGGATCGGCATGGAAAAATGAGGAAGGGAGGGAATCTATGATAATAGAAGTTTTAAATAAGAAAAAGATGGTTTGTATCTGGCTGGATCATGCGGATCAGGAGAATCCTGTCATTCAGGATCAGCTTAAGCCGCTATATCGGGAATACAAACAGAAGAAATATTTGGTCTCCGTGTTTTATTCGGGGCATGAAGACTTAGAGCAGCTGACCGGGGATTTGCTCATGTACAACCGAAAGAAGATCGAAGAAAACAGCATCGCCGCTGAAAAGAAGAAAAAAATGAAATCCTATGAAATGGCACTTTGATGTTGCAATCCCTGAAAACTTATGATACAATATTATCTATAATAACGAAAGAAGGAGGAGAAATAATTGATTGAGCGATTCTCCATCGCCGGATATACCCGCATTTCGGTGGATGAGGAACTGGATCGGGATAATACGTCCATCGAGAATCAAAAGGCGATCATCAAGGATTTTGTCAAGACCAGGTTTCCGGACAGCGAACTCACGTTTTTTGAGGATCGGGATAAATCGGGCTACACTTTTGAGCAGCGGCCGGGGTATCAGGCCATGCGGCAGCAGCTAATGGCGCACCAGTTGGATATCCTGGTGGTCAAGGATTTTTCCCGCTTCTCCCGCCGGAACAGCCGGGGGCTGGTGGA
>JAFUXH010000002.1 GCA_017470945.1 Clostridia bacterium
ACTCCTGCGCCGCACGCGGCGCAGGAGTTTATTGCCTATCGAGGAATGCGATCAGCCCAGGACCACCGTGACCGTCACGGTGCTACCCGCGGGGGCGGGGGCGATCACGTTGCCGGACTGGGCCGCGCCGTCTACCGTGACGGACTTGACGCCGTACTGGGCGCCGTCGGGATTTTCCACCGTGATCTCGTAGGTGGCGCCCCGGTAGCGGCGAGAGACGGTAAAGCCCTTCAGCGTGGAGGGGATGCAGGGATCCACCTTCAGACCGTCCAGCGTGGGGACCACGCCCAGGATGGCCTGGGAGATGCTCAGGAAGGTCCAGGCGGCGGTGCCGGTGAGCCAGCTGTTCTTGCCCTCGCCGAAGCTGGGGGCGTTCTTGCCGGCGATCATCTGGCTGTACACATAGGGCTCGGTCCGATGGATCTCGCTGATATCTTCGATATAGGCGGGAGCGGTGCGGGCGTAGACCTGGAAGGCCCGGTCGCCGTGGCCCACCACGGTTTCCGCCGCGATGATCCAGGGGTTGTTGTGGCAGAAGATGCCGGCGTTTTCCTTGTATCCCGGGGGATAGGAGGAAACCTCGCCCAATTCAAGGTGATATTCCTTGTAGGCGGGCTGCAGCAGCACGATGCCATGCTCGGTTTCCAGGTACTTTTCCACGCTGGCAAGCGCCTGCTCGGCTTTGCCATCCTTCACGCCCACGCCGCCCATGATGCAGTAGCCCTGGGATTCGATGAAGATCTTGCCGTCCTCGCACTCGTGGCTGCCCACCTTGTGGCCCAGGGCGTCGTAGGCGCGGACGAACCATTCCCCGTCCCAGCCGGCGGTCAGGATGGCCTGCTCCATCTCGTCGATGGCCCGCTGGGCCTGATCGGCGGCGTCGGCGCGGCCCAGGCGGCGCTCAATGGCCACCAGCTCGGGCCCGATGGCCACGAACATGCCGGCGATCAGCACCGATTCGGCCACCCGGTCGTCGGGCGCATCGGGGTTGGAGAAGGTCTGGAAACTCTCGTCGGGGGTATCGGAGAAGCAATTCAGGTTCAGGCAGTCGTTCCAATCGGCCCGGCCGATCAGGGGCAGGCCGTGGGGCCCCCGGTTGTTGACCACGTGGTAGAAGCTGACCTCCAGATGCTCCAGCAATGTGCCCCAATCGTCGGGGTTGGTATCGTAGGGGGTCTTTTCATCCAGGATGGCGAAATCGCCCGTTTCCTTGATGTAGGCCGCCGTGCCGGCGATTAGCCACAGGGGGTCGTCGTTGAAGCCGCCGCCGATATCGTTGTTGCCCTTCTTGGTCAGGGGCTGGAACTGGTGATAGCACCCGCCGTCCCGGAACTGGGTGGCGGCGATATCCAGGATACGTTCCCGGGCGCGCTCGGGGATCTGGTGCACGAAGCCCAGCAGATCCTGGGAGGAATCCCGGAAGCCCATGCCCCGGCCGATGCCGCTTTCGAACATGGAGGTGGAACGGCTCATATTGAAGGTGACCATGCACTGGTAGGGGTTCCAGATGTTCACCATGCGGCTCAGCTTTTCATCGGGGGTGGTGAGGGTGTAGTTAGAAAGCAGCTTGTCCCAGTGGCGGCGCAGGGCGGCGAAGGCCTTCTCGATCTGATCGTCGGTGGTCAATTGGTCGATCAGGGCCTGGGCCGGGGCCTTGTTGATCACGCCGGGGGCGATGAACTTTTCTTCGTTGGGTACCTCCACATAGCCCAGCACGAAATTGAAGCGCTTGCTTTCGCCTTTTTCCAGGTGAACCTTGATTTGGTGGGCCGCCATGGGCTGCCAGCCGGAGGCGACGGAATTGCCCATTTTGCCGGTCATAACGCTTTGCGGCGCGTCAAAGCCGTTGTACAGGCCCAGGAAGGTTTCCATATCGGTGTCAAAGCCGTCCACAGGTGCGTTCACGGCGTAGAAGGAATAGTGGTTGCGGCGCTCGCGGTACTCGGTCTTGTGGTAGACCACGCTGCCCTCCACCTCCACCTCGCCGGTGGAGAAATTGCGCTGGAAGTTCAGCATATCATCCTGGGCGTTCCACAGGCAGAATTCCACAAAGCTGGTCAGGATCACATCCTTGGGCTGATCGCTGCTGTTGGTCAGGGTGATCTGGTGCACCTCGGCATTGAGGCCCAGGGGCACGAAGCTCAGCTGCTCCGCCCGCAGGCCGTTCTTTTTGCCGGTGATGATGGTGTAGCCCATGCCGTGGCGGCAGGAATACTCATCCAGTTCGGTTTTGGTGGGCTTCCAGCCGGGGTTCCACACCTGGTCGCCATCCTTGATGTAGAAATAGCGGCCGCCGTCGTCCACCGGCATGTTGTTGTAGCGGTAGCGGGTGATGCGCCGCAGCCTCGCGTCCCGATAGAAGCAATAGCCGCCGGCGGTGTTGCTGATGATGCCGAAGAAGTTTTCACAGCCCAGGTAATTGATCCAGGGGTAGGGGGTGCGGGGGGTTTGAATCACATACTCCCGGGCCGCATCGTCAAAATAGCCGAATTTCATAAATCTCCCTCCTGATTATTCTTCGTTCATGGCCTTGATCAATGCGTCGATCGTGTCAGGGGTGATCTTCTCGCCGTTGAAGCTGAGCATGCCGCGCAGGGGCATGTATTTCATCATGGCCAGGCCCATTTCGGCGGAAATGGCTTCCTGCGCCGCGTCGGATTGTGCCTCGTCCTGGGCGCTCAGGCCGCCCATGGCGTTGGCCATGTAGGGCTGCAGCACCTTCATGGCCTTGGGATCGTTCATGATATCCAGGAAGATGCTGTTAACGTCGTAATGCCGGGGCAATTCGACGGTGCCGCTGACGGTGATTTCGGTGCGCAGCGGCAGATGCCGGGAGGAATCGCCCACTTCGATGACGTATTGCCCGCCGGCCACGTACCAATCGTGGATTTCGCTGTTCCAGACGGCGAAGGAGCGGCGATCCAGGGTGAAGGTCACGTCCTTTTCCTCGCCGGGGGCCAGGGCGACCTTTTCAAAGCCCTTCAATTCCCGCACCGGGCGGATGATATCGCCGCCCACGGCGCCGACGTACAGCTGGGCCACGGCCTTCCCCGGGCGGCTGCCAGTGTTTTTCACCGTCACGGTGACCGTTTGCTTTTCAGTATCCTTCATGCCGCCCTGGCTCAGGCGCAGGTTGCTGAAGGCGAAGCTGGTGTAGGACAGGCCGTGGCCGAAGGGGAAGAGCACGTCCATTTCTTTTTTATCGTAGTAGCGATAGCCCACGAACACGCCCTCGCGGTATTCGGTGCGGTTGCCTTCGCCGCCGTAATACAGGGAGGAGGGGTTGTCGCTCAGCTTCCGGGGGAAGGATTCCGCCAGATGGCCGGATGGATTCACGTCGCCGTAAAGCACCTGCACGGTGGCCTGGCCCACGGCCTGGCCGCCCAGATAGGCTTCCAGCACGCCCTTGACCTGGTCGATCCAGGGCATTTCCACGGGGGAGCCGTTGTGCAGCACCACCACGGTGTTGGGGTTGGCGGCGGCCACGGCGGAAATCAGCTTGTTGTGGCTGTCGGGCAGGCGCATATGGGTGCGGTCGTAGCCCTCGGATTCGTAGGCATCCGGCAGGCCGGCGAACACCACGGCCACCTTGGCCTGCCGGGCGATGGCCACCGCCTGGGCGATCTGCTCGTCGCTGGCGGAATCGCCATCGGTGCTATAGCCCGGGGCGTAGGTGATGGGCAGGCCCTGGGCCGCCTGCAGGGCGCTGGTGATTTTGAAGGCGTTGATGTGGCTGCTGCCGCCGCCCTGGAACCGGGGCTTATCGGCAAATTCACCGATGAAGGCCACCGCGTCCGTCTTGTTCAGGGGCAGGATCTGATCGTCGTTCTTGAGAAGCACCATGCACTCCGCGGCGATCTGGGCGCTCAGGGCGTGCTGGGCCTCCTGATCCCAGGGGGTTTCGGGCTTGGCGTTTTCCAGGTAGCGGAACGAAATATTCAGGATCCGCTCGCAGGCCTGACCCACCAGCTTTTCATCCAATTTCCCGGCGCGCACCGCTTCCACGATCTTCCGGTCGTTGTGCCCGCCGGACGCGGGCATTTCCAGGTCCAGCCCGGCGGCCACGCCGGCCACCCGGTCGCTGACCGCGCCCCAGTCCGACATGACGTATCCTTCGAAGCCCCATTCCTTGCGCAGAACGTCGGTGAGCAGCCAGGGGTTTTCGCTGGCGAACACGCCGTTCAGCCGGTTGTAGGAGCACATCACCGTCCAGGGCTGGGCCTGCTTGACGGCGGTTTCGAAGGCGGGGAAGTAGATTTCCCGCAGGGTGCGCTCGTCTGCATCGGAGGAGGAGCTCATCCGCCGGTGTTCCTGGCTGTTGGCGGCGAAGTGCTTGATGCTGGTGCCCACGTTGCGGCTCTGCACGCCGTTGATATAGGCGGCGGCCATTTGCCCGGCCAGGTAGGGATCCTCGGAGAAGTATTCGAAATTCCGCCCGCACAGGGGGGAGCGCTTGATGTTGACCGCCGGGCCCAGCACCACGGCCAGCTGCTCGTGCTGGCAGCTGTCGCCGATGGCCTCGCCCATCGTGCGGATCATATCCTTGTCAAAGGAGGCGGCGGTGGCGCAGGCGGCGGGGAAGCAGACGGCCTTGATGCTGTCGTTGATGCCCAGGTGGTCGCCTTCCTGATCCTGCTTGCGCAGGCCGTGGGGGCCGTCGCTGACCATGACGGCGGGGATGCCCAGCCGCTCGACGGCTTTGGTGTGCCAGAAATCGCCTCCGGACAGCAGGCTGGCCTTTTCTTCCAGCGTCATTTGGGCGATCAGGTTTTTGATGTCCATATGTTAGCTCCTTTTTTCGCAAAGATGCGGACGCGTCCGCTTTTTGGGCGCATCCGCATGAAGATGATATGGGATCGGTTCGGGGGCGGGATTATTCCTTCACGCCGCCCAGGGCCACTCCGGCGATGATGTATTTGCTGAAGGCGAAATACACGATGATCAGCGGCAGGGCCGTCATGGCCAGGCCCAGGTAGATGGAGCCGTACTCGGTGCGGTAGATATCGCCGCGCAGCTCCTGCACCATCATGGGCAAGGTCTTCAGGTCGGGCTTGGTGAACAGCATCAAGGGCGTCAGGTAGTTATTCCAGCTGCCGATCATGGCCATGATGCCCATGGTGGCCATGGCGGGCACCATGATGGGCAGGATGATGCTGTTGAAGGTGCGGAATTCACCGCAGCCGTCGATACGGGCGGCCTCCACCAGGCTGATCTGCAAATTGGCCTCCAGGTACTGCCGGAAGAAGAACACGGTGCTGGCGGCGGCGATGGAGGGGATGATCAGGGCCAGGCGGTTATCCACCAACCCCAACTGATACATGAACATGAAGAAGCCGGTGCCGGTGACCTGGCCGGGGATCATGATGATGGCCATGACCACGGCATAGAGGAATTTGTTCCCCTTGAAATCATACACCTTGAAGCCGTAGGCCGTCATAGCGGAGAAATACACGCTCAGGATCGTGGAGGAGAAGGCGATGATGGCGCTGTTTTTGAAGCCCACGCCCACGTTGAAGTTCTTGGAGGACAGCACGTTCCAGTTGTATTTCAGGTAGGTGCCGGGGATCAGGCTGACGCCCTGCTGAATGGCCTGGCTGGAGCGGGTGGCGTTGACGATCATGATCCAGAAGGGCACGATGGCCAGCACGCTCAGGAAGGAGCAGAACACGTAGATCATGCTGCGCTTGCTGTTCTGCACGCCGGAAATGTGGGCGACGAAGGCGATGATGGGGCACAGGATCAGCGCCACGCACACCGGCTGATTGAGGGTGGCGTTGCCGTAGGGCAGCTTGATGGGGAAGGCGGTCAGCCGCAGCACGGTGTAGCACAGCAGCACGATGCCGATCAGATGCAGGAAGGAGGAAATGGTGTACAGCTTGCTGGTCAGCTTGTTGCCCGCTAGGAACACCAGCGCGCAGGCCAGCACGATGCAGGCGAAGGCCGCCCAGATGCAGACATAGTACGCGTCAAAATTCCAAATGTAGGTCTTGTACTGGTTGACCACGGTCATGTCAATTTCCAGCTCGGCGGGCAATTTGCCGGGGAGCAGGGAATAGCTCAGGCCGCTGCCGCTCTCCGAACTGGCGGCAGCCTGCTGGGCCACCAGGGCGTCCAGCTTTTCCTGTTCCTTGGCGACCTTGTCGCGCTGCTTCTGAATGTCTTCTTCGCTCTTTTTGCCGCCTGCGATCCAGCGGTCCAGCTGGGTCTGGGCGCTGTCCACCTTGCCCTGCTGCTTTTCGATATCGGCAGCCATGGAGGCGGCGGAATTATCATTGAAGGAAGCGATGGGCAGGAACATGGCCACAATGGTGATCACCATGAATACCAGGAAGATGATTTTACGGTTCGTTTTCATCTTACTTGCCCCCCTTCGCAGCCTTGGCCGGCTTGGGATCATGATCATTCAGCAGATACCGGATCAGCAGAGAACCGATGATGATGATGCCGAACAGCACGACCGACGCGGCGGACGCCATATTGAAGTTGCGGGAACCGGTGAAGCCCTGCATGTAGATGAAGCGGGCCACGGTGTTGGTGGTTTCGTTGGGGTTGCCCTGGGTCATCATGTGCGGGATATCGAACATGGTCAGGCCGCCCACCAGGGAGGTGGTCAGGTTGTACACCAGGATGGGCTTGATGAGGGGCAGCGTGATCTTCCAGAAGATCTGCCGGCTGGTGCAGCCATCCACCAGCGCCGCTTCAAACAGGCTGGGGTTGATGCCGCTGATACCGGCGATCATGACGATCATGGTGTTGCCGCACCACATCCACCACTGGATGAAGGAGATCAGGCCGCGGCTCCAGGCCACCGAACGGAAATATTCGATGGGCATGTTGGAAATACCGGAGGTCTGCACGAAGGTATTCACCGGGCCGATGGGGAAGGCGAAGAAGCTCATGAACAGCATACCGATGGTAGCGGCGGTGATGATGTTGGGCATGAAGATCGTCACCTTGAAGAAGCCCTGCAGCTTCAGGTGGATGCGGCTGTCGGTGAACCAGGAGGCCAGGATCAGGGCCAGGCCCAGCTGGGGCACGAAGTTGAAGAACCAGATGATCATGGTGTTCCCCAGCGCGCCCCAGAATTTGCTGTACACCAGGCTGCTGGGATCGAACAATTGACGGAAGTTTTCAAAGCCGATGATGTTGTTGTTCAGCACCTTTTCCCAGCCAACCGCGTCGGTAATGGAGGTGCGGAAGGTGAAGATGATGGGATAGAGGCCGAAGATCAGGAAGGTGATGAAGAACGGCGCAATGAAGAAGTAGCCATACTTGCTGTAGCTAATGGACTTATGCTTCGTTTTGGCCGCGGTCTGCGTTTGCATATATCCACCCCTTTTCAAGATTTGTGGGCTCCGCTTATTTTCGTCCCTTTGAAATTCCCGAAGCAGCGTTCGCGCCCGGCATGATCGTAGGGGCGGATATCATCCGCCCGTGCCATGGGCATCCTGCCAGCAGGACATGTGCCGTCACGTCGGGCGGATGATATCCGCCCCTACCTTTGCGCGTTATTCGCCCGTTCGGCCTTTCAGGGATGCGCGGAGAAATGAATTGCGGGGCTGCCCCCCGCCGTCAGGCACGAAGACAGCCCCGCGAGGTTACTTTTCAGTAACCAGTTAGACCGGGTTAGGAATTATTCCACGGTGATGGTGGTGATGGAAGCAGCCACAGCAGCCTTGAATTCTTCCAGGCAGGTGTCCAGATCCTTTTCACCCTTGGTGTAAGGAGTGGTCACATAGTCGCTCCACAGGCTGTTGATGGTGTCGTCATATTCGCTCATCAGAGAGCCGTTGGCCAGAGCAGCAGCGCTGGCGAAGATGGCGTAATGGTCCTGGCCGCCCAGGAAGGGGTTGGGAGTGCCGCCCTCGTCCAGGATCTTCTGCACAGCGGTAGCGCTGCCCACGAAGTCGCCGGAATCCTTGGCATACTGCACCAGCCAGTCTTCGTTCAGGGAGAAGTTGTAGATCAGGTCGTGCATGGCGGCCTTCTTGGCGTCGTCAGCAGTCTCGGCCTTGGCAGCGTTGATGCCCATCCAGGTGCCGCCCCAGCTGTAAGCCACAGGGCCATCCACCAGGCGCCAGTCGCCGTAGGTGCCGTTTTCGGTAGCGTTCTTGATGTTCTCTTCGGAATCGGGGTTCTCAGCATCCCAGCCAGCCACGCAGTTGGGCTTCAGGGTGTAATGCAGGCCCCAGGTGGGCAGGAAGTAGCACAGGGTTTCCACTTCGCCGCGCATACCGGCAAACCAGGTTTCGGCCCAAGCGCCGCCCTTGTGGGTCAGGTCGTCCTGCTCCAGGGTCTTAACCAGTTCTTCGAAGTCCAGCAGTTCGTCGTCGATGACCAGCTTGCCATCCACGACCCAGCCTTCGCTGCGCTGATACTGATAGGCGTTCCAGATGTCGCCGGAGCCGATGACCATCTTGCAGGCGCCTTCAGATTTTTCTTTCAGTTCTTCGGCGGTCTCCAGGAAGGTATCCCAATCCTTGACCTTTTCCTGGAATTCTTCGGGGGAAGTGATGCCCAGGTACTTTTCAGCCAGGGAAGCGCGATACATCAGAACGCCGGGGGTGGACTGCCAGCTCAGGCCCTTCTGGACGCCGGCAGCGTTCTGGCCGATCTGAGCCATCACGGGGAAAGCGGTGGCCAGTTCTTCATCGGTGAAGCCGATGGTCTTCAGGTCGCCGGTCCAATCCATTTCCACATAGTGCTTCACGAAGGCAGCTTCCAGGGTGAAGATGTCGGGAGCTTCTTCGCTGGTGGCGTTGGCGCCCAGCAGGTTATCCACCTTGGTGGTGTAGGCGTTGCCATCGGTGGGATAGATCTGGAATTCGATGTCCAGTTCGGGATGGCTGGGCAGATAGTACTGTTCGATCATGCCCTGCAATTCGTTGGTGAAGGACCAAACGACCAGTTTGATCTTGGCGTCTTCGGCGCTGGCGAAGCTGACGCAGCCCAGTACCATCATGATCGCCATTACCAGAGCGAGAACCTTCTTCATAATGGGGTTCCTCCTTTTTATTTTGCGGCGGTGCCGCATTTTTCTCAAACAGCGTATCCTCGCTGTGAAGAGACGGCAGGGGGGCGCTCGGCCTCCTAAAACGTTTTACCGGGAAAGAACAAAATCTTTGAGCTTGGGGCCATTTTGGCCATAAACTCAAATTTTCTCCTCCGAGCGTGTAATCATTGTAGCACAATCGCTAAAAAAAGTAAACAGATTTTTTTATATTTTTTTCTTTTCCTATTTTTAACAGAATGTGGTGGTATTTGTCGTTTTTTTGCCACAAAATGTAGAAATGTGTGACGATTTGTGGGCGGCGTTGGAAAGATGCGCCGCCGCTCTTCCATTTGGGGGCGGGGTCTGTTATAATGAAGAAAAAACGCGGGAGCGTGAGAAGCATGATCCGCTTGACGTACCTGAACGACCAGGGCGATTTTGCCCTGTACGGGGCCCAGCGCGCGGGGGACATGGTGTTTCCCCTGGTGAATGCCGCCGGCATGATGAGCAGCGTGACCCCCCGCCTGGCGGGCGACTGCAAAACGGGGCAGAATACATTCCTGCTGGCCCCTGCCAGCGTGGAAACGCTGCACGAAAGCCGGGCCAGCCGGAATTTTTTCCTGGCGCTGCCGGACAAAGGGCTGTGGAGCGTGGCCGGCGTCAGCGCCGCCCAGCAGGCCCAATTATATGAAGAAACGGAGCGGGCCACGGTGTACGGCGGCCTGCTGTGGCACGAGCTTGTGCGGGAAAGCCCGGCGCTGGGCTGCCGGGCCCGGGTGCTTTCCTTCGTGCCCAGCGACGACAAAACGGTGGAATTGATGCGCGTCACCGTGGAAAATACCGGCGGCGCGCCGCTGTCCTTTACCCCCACCGCCGCCATTCCCCTGTATGGCCGCAGCGCCGATAACATCCGGGATCACCGCCACGTGACCAGCCTGCTGAACCGCCTGACGGTGACGGCGGAGGGCGTGCGCCTGGCCCCCACGATGACTTTCGACGAGCGGGGCCACCGGCCCGGGAACACGGCGTACACCGTGCTGGGCCGGGACGATCGGGGGAATGCCCCGATCCGGTTCCTGGGCCCGGTGCAGGATTACGTGGGCTGCGGCAGCTATGATTGGCCCCAGGCCCTGGTTCAGCAGGGAGCCGCCTGGATGGGGCCCGGCGATACGGCGGCGGGCTATGAAATGGTGGCGGCGCTGCAATTTGGGCCGGTCACCCTGGCCCCGGGGGAAAGCAAAAGCTGGTATATCGCCCTGGGCATCAACGCGGAGGGCAGCGAATACCTGGCCCCTGCGGCCTTTGACGCGGCCCTGCAGCGCACGAAGGCCCATTGGCAATCCATCGGCGCGGCGGCGTTCCATACCGGCGATGAGGAGGTGGACCGCTGGCTGCGGTGGGTGGCCATCCAGCCGGAATTGCGGCGCATCTGCGGCTGCAGCTTCCTGCCCCACCACGATTACGGCCGGGGCGGCCGGGGCTGGCGGGATCTGTGGCAGGATTCCCTGGCGCTGATCCTGCGTTCGCCCGGGGCGGTGCGGCGGGATCTGGTGCGGTATTTCGCCGGGGTGCGGCGGGACGGCACCAACGCCACCATCATCGGCAGCCGGCCCGGGGAATTCCTGGCCGATCGCAACAACATCGTGCGGGTTTGGATGGATCACGGCTACTGGCCCCTGGTCACGCTGCAGGAATACATCCGCCAAAGCGGCGACGAGCGGGTGCTGCTGGAAAAGCAGCCCTGGTTCTGGGACAAGCGCAAAATGCGGGGCGAAACGGTGGTCGAGGAAGCGCCGCCCTCCACCCGGCTGCACAGCGGGGGAAACATCGTGGAAAGCACGGTGCTGGAGCATTTGCTGGTGCAGAATGTGACGGCGTTTTTCGACGCCGGGCAGCACGGCTGCATCCGCCTGCGGGGGGCCGATTGGAACGACGCCTTGGATATGGCGGCGGATCGGGGCGAAAGCGTGGCCTTCACCGCGGCCTACGCCGGCAACCTGCGGGCGCTGGCGGCGCTGTGCGATCAATTGCGGGAAGCGGGGGAAAGCCAAATCTCCCTGGGCGGCGATTTTGCCCGCCTGCTGCTGAGCGACCCCGCCGTTTACGAAACGCCGGACAGCCGCAACGCCGCCCGGCGGCAGTACGAGGCCGCCTGCGAGGATCAGCAGGATCGGCCCGTGCCCCTGACGGACGCCGCGCAGGCCCTGCGGGGCATGGCCGACTGGCTGACGGAGCATCTGCGCAAACAGGAGTTTTTGCGGGATCAGGATGGATGCGGCTGGATGAACAGCTACTACGACAACGACGGCCAACGGGTGGAGGGCAAACGGCCCGACGGCGTGCGCATGATGCTGACGGGCCAGGTGTTCGCCCTCATGTCCGGCACGGCGGATGAAGCGCAGACCGACGCGATCATCCGGGCGGCGGACGCTTATCTGTTCGACGAAGCGCGGGGCGGCTATTGCCTGAACACCGATTTCGGCGGCGATATCCCGCCCCTGGGCCGTCAATTCGGCTTTGCCTGGGGGCACAAGGAAAACGGCGCGGTGTTCAGCCACATGGCGGTGATGTATGCCTATGCGCTGCTGAAAAATGGCCGCACCGAAGCGGGATCGAACGTGCTGAACGCCCTGATCCGCCAAAGCATGCGGGTGGAAATCAGCCGCGTGTATCCCGGCATCCCGGAATACTTTGATCCCCGGGGCCGGGGCATGTATCCCTACCTGACCGGGGCGGGCAGCTGGCTGATGCTGTGCCTGATCACCATGGCCTTCGGCGTGCGGGGAGAGGGGGATGATTTGACCTTTGCCCCGCATTTGACGGCCAAGCAGTTCGACGCGCGGGGCGAAGCCGCCATTCGCTGCTTCTTCGCGGGAAGGGAAATTCAGGTGGTGTATCATCGGCCCGGGGAAAACGCCCCGCAGCCGTGGCGCGTCGGCGGCGTTTCTATGGACGGCCGGGCGTACCCGGCGGGCCGCGTGCCCCGGCAGGCGCTGCTGAAGGCGGCCTGCCCCCGGGTGGATATTGAATTGAAAGGCGGGATGGATCAATGAGTCAGGATTGCTTCACGATGGCGCGCTTTGCCGCGCAGCCCACGTTTTCCAGCTTCCTGCCCGGCATCGCCGGGGAGTGGGGCATCCCCGTGTGGTGCTATTATTGCAACCGGGGCCAGGCGGTGGCCAGCTTCGGCGTGCAGGATAAAGACCACGCCATCATGGAATTTTCCCCGGCCCACGTGGCGTACCAAAATACGAAATACAAGGGCTTCCGCACGTTTTTGCGGTATGACGACGGGGAGGATATTCGCGTCGCGGAAGCTTTTGCCGATGATTCTGGGCGGATGGAGATCCGGCCCAACGAATTGGCCCTGCATTGGGATAACGGCGTTTTCGCGGTGGACGTGGTGTATTTCGTGGCGCCGGGCTGCCCGGTGGGGGCCCTGGCGCGGCAGGTGAAGATCACCAACCTGACCCATGAAACGCGGAAGCTGACGGCGATTGATGGCATGCCGGCGGTGGTGTGCGCCGGCGTGGGGCAGGACGCGCTGAAAAATATGGCCCAGTTGGCCAAGGCCTGGATGCAGGTGGAGCTGGACGGGGCATATGACAATTGCCCCTATTACCGGGTGCGCTACAGCATGGCGGATACCGCCACGGTGCACACCATCCAGGAGGGAAATTTCGCCCTGGGCCTGACGGGCGACGGCGCCCGCCTGCCCCCCATCGTGGATCCGGAGGTGGTGTTTGACCAGGATACCTCCCTGACGTCCCCCGTGGCTTTCCTGCGGGAGGGGGATCTGACCGCCCGGCGGGAGGGACAAACGACGTCCAACCTGTTCCCCTGCGCGTTATACCAAGTATCCGCCGCGCTGCGGCCCGGGGAGGCCCTGACGCTGAACGAGCTGTACGGCGGGGCGGGCGATCAGGAGGCGCTTGCGCGTTTTGTGGGCGGGGAAGCGCTCAATGAAGCCTGGTTTGGCCGTAAACGGGCGGAGGCGGCCCAACTGGCGGCCCGGCTGACGGCGGTCATCGGTGGGAAAACCGCCGATCCCGTTTTTGACGCCTACAGCCGGCAAAGCTACCTGGATAACCTGCTGCGGGGCGGCGAGCCCATCCGCTTTCAGCAGGGGGATGAGCAGAACATCTTCTATCTGTATTCCCGTAAGCACGGGGATATGGAGCGGGAATACAATTACTTCGTCATGAGCCCGGAATATTTCAGCCAGGGCAACGGCAATTTCCGGGATGTGTGCCAGAACAGGCGGTGCGACGTGCTGTTCCACCCCTGGGTGGGGGACGCCAACATCCGCATGTTCTTCAGCCTCCTGCAGTCCGATGGCTACAACCCCCTGGTGATCGACCGGATGACCTTCCGCGCGCAGGACGCCGCTGCCGCCTTACGGCACGTGGCGGAAGCGGATCGGCCTCAGGCGGAAGCGCTGCTGCAAGGGAATATTACCCCCGGCCAATTGGCCCTGGCGGCCCAGCGCTGGCATTTGACCGACGTGGACGCGGCGGGCTTTGTGAACGAAGTGCTGTCCCACGCGAAGGCCGAGCCCAACGCCACCTTCAGCGAGGGCTATTGGAGCGACCATTGGACCTATAGCCTGGACCTGATCGAAAGCTATCTGGCCGTGTGGCCGGAGCGGAAGGAAAGCCTGCTGTTCGGGGCGGCGGATTATCCCTGGTACGAAACCCGGGCGCTGATCCTGCCCTATGAAAAGCGCCGGGCGGAAACGCCCACCGGCGTGCGGCAGGTGCACTATCTGGATATGGAGCGCAAGGCGGCATCCGGCGGCAAGTGGATGCGGGAGGATCACGGCCGGGGGAAAACGGCTTACAGCACGCTGATCGAAAAAATGGCGCTGCTGTGCGCCGTCAAATACGCCGCGCTGGACCCCCTGGGCATCGGCGTGCAGATGGAGGGCGGCAAGCCCGGCTGGTACGACGCGCTGAACGGCCTGCCGGGGCTGTTTGGCTCCTCCGTGGCGGAAAGCTGCGAATTGAAACGGCTGCTGCGCTTTACCATCGACGCGCTGAAGGAGCGGGGCGGCGCCATCGCCCTGTACGAGGAAATGGCCGAATTGCTGCGGGCCCTGCCCGCCCTCGCCTGGCAGGGCAGGACGGAAGCGCTGGAAGCATACCGGGAAAAGACCGCTGACGGCGTGGCGGGACCCAAAGCGCCCATCGATGCCCGGGAAGCCGTTGCGCTGCTGAGCGCCATGGAGCGCGCGGTGGATGATGGCCTGCGCAGGGCGGTGGAGATCGGCAACGGCATTTGCCCCACCTACTTCATGTTCCCCGACGGGGAAGGCCGGCCCCTGCCCCTGTTCCTGGAGGGGCCGGTTCGGTGGCTGAAATTGGACGTTCCGAAGGAAGAAAAACGGGCCATGGCGGCCCGGGTGAAGGCCAGCGGCCTGTACGATGGCAAGCTGCGCATGTACAAGGTCAACGAAAGCCTGAAGGATTTGACCTACGAGGCGGGCCGCTGCAAGGCGTTCACCCCCGGCTGGCTGGAAAACGAATCGATTTGGCTGCACATGGAATACAAATATCTGCTGGAATTGCTGCGGTCCGGCCTGTATGAGGAATACGAGCAGGCGCTGGATACCGCCGCCGTGCCCTTTATGGATCCGGCGGTGTACGGCCGGTCAGTGTATGAAAATGTATCGTTCCTGGCCAGCAGCGCCAACCCCAACCCCGCCTTCCATGGCCGGGGGTTCGTGGCCCGGCTGTCCGGCAGCACGGTGGAATTCCTGTCCATGTGGCAGGAAATGATGTTCGGCCCCGCCCCCTTTGCCTGGCGGGAGGGGCGGCTGCAATTGGCCCTGGCCCCCATGATCCCCACCCGGCTGATCCCCCGGGACGGCCTGGTGGAGGCGACGCTGCTGGGCCAGTGCCTGGTGCGCTACCATATCACCGGCCAGGGCAGCCTGATCCCCGGCCGCTACGGGGTGGATCGCTACGTGGTCAACGGCGCGGAGTATCCCGCCCTGCCCGATCCAATCGCCCGGGCGGTGCGGGATGGCGGCATTGATCAAATGGACGTTTACCTTACGATAGGAACATAAAACGGGGATGGATCCTGGTCGACCCTTCCACGAAAAGAGGGGCTGCTGCACGACGGCAACAGCCCCTTTTGTTATGAACTTTTTTATACTAATTCAAATCTAAAATCATTCCGTATTCGGGCGTCTTTTCCGCCCTGGCTTTGCTTTGGACGCCCCGCGCTACACCGCAACGCGGAAGCGCGGGTTTCGGGCGGCAATCCAAGGATTGCTCGCCCTCAGCCTCACTATGTTCGGCGCTACTCCGGTCAACGGAACGCTGCTACGCCTTCCTCCGTTCAGCTTTGCCAGGACAAAAAATCCATCCCGAATCCTGGAATTATTTTAGCTTTGACTTAGTATTACTCGTCTGCCTCGTGGGATTCGGCGCCATTGGCCAGGGCCTTGGCGTATTTTTCGCTCATCAGGTCGATGGAATACAGGTATTTTTCGCCGTTGATGGCGGCTTCGCACTCCCGGATATCCTGGTACTGGGGATCATCCTTCATCTGGGCGATCACCAGGGCCATTTGGTTTTGATCCAGGAAGAAGGGCTGCCGGGCGAAGTAATACACCGGCGTGGGGGTGGGGAAGGCCTTGCAGTTGAAGCGCACCATTTCCGCCACGGTGCGCGCGTCGTCCTTTTCCAGGGTCAGCATGGCGATCTTGGCGTAATTATGGGCCATCAGCTCTTCGGAGTAATAGTATACGTCCTTTTGCCCCTTCACGGTCAGGATATCGGCGCAGGTGGGATCGGCCGCCATATCGGCCAGCAGGGCGTCAAGATCCTCTTCCTCTTGGGCAATCAGCTGCCGGGGGGTGATCAGGGCGGATTTGCACCGCTCCCGGATGAAATCGGCCAGCAATTGGGCCTTGGTTTTTTCTGGCTCCGGGGGCGCTTCCTCCTCCGGGGGAGAGGGCGGGAAGGGGTCCTCCACCTCCGGCAGGGATTGCAGGTAGCTGAGCAGCTCGGGCTTTTCTTCCTCCCCGGCGGCCTGGGCGATCACCTGGGCCGCCTGCTGCTGCAGCTCTTGCTTCTCCAGCTTGGGGTTATCCAGTTCTCTATTCATGGCGGGATCCAGCGCGTCGCTGAATTCGCCGGGGATCTCGCTGGGCTTCAGCTCCACTTCCTTGGAAAAGCCCGGCTTACGCCGTCCAAACAGTGCCATGCGCGCATCCTTCCTTTCTTTTGATTCATGGGCACGAAATCACCGAAGATGTGATTTCTGTCAAAATCATTCTCCGTTTTTTACAAATCTCCTGCACGGAGGACCCGCGCAGGAGATCATGTTTACAGTTTTGTTACAAATGGACGGCGGATCAGATCAGGCCCAGCTCCTCCAATTTATCGGCGCAGTCGTTCAGGCCGAATTTCTCCAGGGTGGCGCGGGTGGGGATGCCGGTTTCCTTGTTCCAGCCCATGGCCTCATACCACATATCCAGGGACTTTTCCCAGTCCTCCCGGTCCAGCTTCACGGTGCCTTCCTCGAAGGGCTTGAAATCGGGCTCCTTATCGAACACCCAATCGGACACCCGGTCGTGATCCTTGCGCAGGTTGGTGCTGCCCAGGTTCAGCTTGAAGCTGACGGCGGTCATCACGCGCAGCAGCTGGGAAATACGCTCGGAATCCCGCTCCTGGTCCTCCCGGGTGTATTCCTCGCCCAGCACGGCGGTCATATACTTGGCGTCCAGGTCGAGGTCGCCGATGTAATTGCGCTTCTTGCTGGTGGCGATGGTCATGGGGTACATCCAGTTGCACAGGGTGGCGGAATCGTGCCACTGCTTGCCGATGAAGGCCCACTTGGCCAGTTTGATCTTGTTTTCGTTGATGGGGGTATATTTCTTCTGGGCGTCGGTGCAGCCTTCGCCGAAGAAGTGCTCCAGCACGGGCTTGGTGATCTCGTTGTAAGGCGCGCCGGAGGAGCAGAAGTTGATCAGGTGGTGGATCATGCAGTCACGGTTGTACATCATGGAGTACAGCGTGCCGGCCTGCCAGCAGTTTTCGGGGCCGTGATGGCGGGGGAAGCCGTTGTGGCCGATGTTGAAGTTCTTGCCGTTGACGAAGTCGTAGAAATTCTTGCCGGCGATGTTCTTTTCGGCGTCGTCCATGCCCCACTTCTGGTAGAGCCGGTAGGTGCCCAGGCCGATGTCGGAGAAGATGCCTTCCCGCATGGCGATGCGGCGATAGCATTCCACCACCCACCGGGGATCGCCGGATTCCATCAGGTCCCAGGGGATTTGATCCCACTCGCCGGGGTTCTCCCGATCCATCACGTCCTTGAGGACGCCGGTGGTGTAGGCCATGTTGAAATCTTCGTACAGGTTGCCGTAGTTGCACCACACGCCGTAATCGTCCGCCGCGCGGGAGCCGGCGCCGCCCAGGATCATCTTGGCGTCGCCCGCGTCCACGAAGTCATGGGTGGAGGCCACGGCATTGCCCTCGGCGTCCTTATGGTTGGGGTACCACTCCAGCATCTTGATGATGGGCATGCAGGTGTTGGATACGTGGGTGGGCAGGTCGTAATCCGCCAGGGGATCCATGTCGTACTCGGTGTAGCAGCGCACCGGGCAGGAGGAGCAGCCGCCCTGCTTGACGGTGTATTTCTCGGCCACTTCGCCAAAGTCGAACACGCCCTTGTTGCAGCGCAGGGCGGCCACGTTGATCACGCCGCTGGGCTGCTCACCCATATCGATGGGGCCCTTCGAAGCCTTATCCCAGGTGATGCCGGGGGCGCCCTGCCAACGGTTGTTGGTGGCTACGTATTCGCTCCAGCTCTGGGCGTGGCAGGGAACGGTGTGGTTGTTGTTGCCGCCCACCAGATCCTTGATCATGTAATTGGAAAGCAGGCGCACTTCCATGGGCCGGGCGATCTTCACGGCGCCGGTGCCGCGCACGGCGATACCTTTGCACTTCTTGCTGCCCAGCAAGGCGCCGATGCCCGCGCCGCCGCTGTTGCCGAAGGATGTGATGATGTTGGACATGGGCACCAGGTTTTCACCGGCGGGGCCGATGGTGGCCACGTCGAATTCCGGGCCGTTTTCCTTGGCAAGGGTGGCGTTGGCCTCGAAGGTGCCTTTGCCCCAGATGTGGGACGCGTCTTCAATGGATACGGTTTCATCCTCGATGCGGATGTAAACGGGCTTGTCGCTCTGGCCTTCCACGATCATGGCGTCGTAGCCGGCATATTTGAAGGCGTGGGCGATGTGGCCGCCCATATGCGCGTCCACGATGGAATAGCCCAGGCTCCAGCAGGAAAGCAGGGTGATGTTCATGCGGCCAGAGCAGGGCACGCCGGAGGCGGTCAGGGGGCCGACGCCGAACACGCACTTGGCTTCCGGGCCCAGGGGGTCGGCGTTCATGGGCACTTCGTCCCAGATCACCTTATAGCCGATGCCCATGCCGCC
>JAFUXH010000025.1 GCA_017470945.1 Clostridia bacterium
TTCCGGCTCCTTGGCGGCGTTTTCGATGCGGGTGACGCCCTTTGCCAGGGTGGCGGCCATCAGCAGGTTTTCCGTGGCGCCGACGCTGGGAAAATCCAGGTAGATATTGGCCCCCCGCAGGCAGCCGCTGACCAGCACGGTGCCGCCGTCCTGCTCCACCTTGGCGCCTAATTTCTGCAGGCCCTTCAGGTGCAGATCGATGGGCCTTTGGCCGATGGCGCAGCCGCCGGGCATGCTCAGTTCGCAGGCCCCGTTGCGGGCCAGAAGGGGCCCCAGCGCCAGCACGGACGCGCGCATGGTGCGCAGGAGCGCGTGATCCTGGGGGCTGCCAACGGCCACGGCACGGACGCGGGCGGTTCGGTCCTGCAGATATGCCTCTGCACCGCAGGCGCGCAGGATCTCCAGCATGTGCGCAACGTCGGTCAATTGGGGTGTTTGGCGGATCAGCACCTCCTCCCGGGTCAGCAGCGCCGCCGCCAGGATGGGCAGCACCGCGTTTTTTGATGTGCTTACCACCGTTTCCCCGGACAATCGGGGGGATTGGATCATTCTGTATTGTGGCATGGGACCACACCTCCGCGAAATTTTTCATTTCGCAGTCATTGTGTCCCCGGCCGAAAAAAAGATAAGGCGCGATCAAGGACCGAAAAGCCGCTTCCAGCAAGATTTTTTCAGTATAGCACGCCCGGATTTCCCAATCGATCGTTTTCTGCCAGCCAATATTTTTGTATTGGCAAAGGGTGGGGCATATGGTAAAATGAAGCGGAAATACGAACGCGTGCAAAAACCGCGGCCTGCTTGGCCCAGGAGGGATTATGAACCAATTTGTTTTGAAAGCGCCCTATCAGGCGCGGGGGGATCAGCCCCAGGCCATCGAGGCGCTGGCCCGCGGGGTCCGGGAGGGCATGCCCGCCCAGGTGCTGCTGGGCGTGACGGGATCGGGCAAAACCTTCACCATGGCGTCGGTGATCGAAAAGATACAGAAGCCCACCCTGGTGATCGCCCACAACAAAACCCTGGCGGCCCAATTGTGCGCCGAATTCAAGGCGTTTTTTCCCGACAGCGCGGTGGAATACTTTGTTTCCTATTATGATTACTACCAGCCGGAGGCATATATCCCTTCCTCCGACACCTATATCGAAAAGGATGCCTCTGTCAACGAGGAAATCGACCGCCTGCGCCACAGCGCCACCGCCGCGCTGAAGGAGCGCAAAGACGTGATTATTGTCGCCTCGGTAAGCTGCATTTATTCCATGGGCGATCCCAGCGAGTATGAGGGGCAGATGATTTCCCTGCGGCCCGGTATGCAGATGGAAACCCAGGCGCTGCTGCGCCACCTGGTGGATATTCAGTACGAGCGCAACGATGTGGGATTTGACCGCGGAAATTTCCGCGTTCGGGGCGATACGGTGGAGATCATCCCCGCCGGACAGAAGGAAAACGGTATCCGGGTGGAGTTTTTCGGTGACGAGATCGATCGGATCAGCGTTTTTTCGGTGGGGGCCGGCCATAGGCTGCACACGGTGCAGCACGCCGCCATTTTCCCGGCCACCCATTACGCCACCAGCGTGGAGAACCGGGAGGAAAACATTGCCCGCATCGAGCGGGATATGCTGCTTCGGGCGGCGGAATTTGAAAGCGAGGGCAAGCTGCTGGAGGCCCAGCGCATCACCCAGCGCACCCGGTACGACATTGAAATGCTGCGGGAGATCGGATTCTGCAGCGGCATCGAGAATTACAGCCGGTATTTCGATGGCCGTCAGCCGGGGGAACCGCCCTACAGCCTGCTGGATTACTTCCCCGGCGATTTCCTGCTGATGATCGACGAGAGCCATGTGACCGTGCCGCAAATCCGGGCCATGTACGCCGGTGACCGGGCGCGGAAAAACATGCTGGTGGATTACGGCTTCCGCCTGCCCTCCGCCTTCGATAACCGCCCCTTGACCTTCGATGAATTCAAGGAAAGGATCCATCAGGTCATCTACGTGTCGGCCACCCCCGCGCCATACGAGCGGGAGCAGGCCAGCCAGATCGTGGAGCAGATCATTCGCCCCACCGGATTGCTGGACCCCAGGATCATCGTGCGGCCCGCCACCGGCCAGGTGGACGATCTGGTGGGGGAGATCAACCAGGTGGTGGAAAAGCACGAGCGGGTGCTGGTGACCACCCTGACCAAGAAAATGGCGGAAAGCCTGACCGATTATCTGGATGAATTGGGCATCCGGGTGCGGTATCTGCATTCCGACATCGTGACGCTGGAACGCACCAAGCTGATCCGGGAGCTGCGCATGGGGGAATTCGACGTGCTGGTGGGCATTAACCTGCTGCGCGAGGGCCTGGATTTGCCGGAGGTTTCCCTGGTGGCCATTTTGGACGCCGACAAGGAGGGCTTCCTGCGCTCTGAAACCAGCCTGATCCAGACCATCGGCCGCGCCGCCCGCAACGCCGAGGGCCGGGTGATCATGTACGCCGACGCGCCCACCGATTCCATGATGGCCGCCATCGGCGAAACCAACCGCCGCCGCGCCTTGCAGGAGGCCTACAACCAGGCCAATGGCATCACCCCCGAATCGGTAAAAACCGCCGTGCGGGCCCTGCTGGAAATCACCGACAAGGCCAGCGCGGAGATTCCCAACCAGGTGGACGACGACGAAAAGGCCGAATGGATCAAGCAGTTGGAGGATCAGATGCTCACCGCCGCCTCTGCCCTGGATTTCGAAAAGGCCGCCAAGCTGCGCGACCAGCTGTTCGCCATCCGGGGCGATGCACCCATGACGAAGCATCAGCCCTCCCGCCGCCGCCGCGAGCGCATGCGCAAACCGGAACACTGATGAGTTGCTTCGCACGGCCTGCGCTTCGCTTGCCCGTGCTGCTTAGGTAAAAAACTTGGCGTCCCCTTTCCCGCCCCTTCGGGTCGGGCGGGAAGAAAGACATTGCGGTGAAGGGCTTCGCACGGCCTGCGCATCAAACAATATGGAAACAGATAGGAATCATCATGGGAAAATGTAATTTATGCCCCCGGCATTGCGGGGTGGATCGCTCGGTGCGCACCGGCTACTGCGGCATGGGGGAGCAGCCGCGGGTGGCCCGGGCGGCCCTGCATTTCTGGGAGGAGCCCTGCATCTCCGGCGTTCGGGGCAGCGGCACGGTGTTCTTTTCCGGCTGCACCTTGGGCTGCGTGTATTGCCAGAATTACGATATCAGCCATTTGGGCCATGGCAAAGACATTACCGTGGATCGGTTGGCGGATATTTTCAGGATGCTGGAGGATCAAGGCGCGCACAATATCAACCTGGTCACCGGCACGCCCTTCGTGCCCGCCATCCTGAACGCCCTTGAAAAATACCGCCCCGCCCTGCCCATCGTGTGGAACAGCGGGGGCTATGAAACGGTGGAAACGCTGCGGCTTTTGAAAGGCGCGGTGGACGTATACCTGCCGGACTGCAAGCACGTATCTCCCCGCATCGCCCAATTGTGCGCCGGGGCGGCGGATTATTTCGACGTAGCCGCCCAGGCCATTCAGGAAATGTGTGCCCAGACCGGCGCGCCGGTATACGACGGCGAGGGCATGCTGCAAAAGGGCACCATCGTGCGGCATCTCATTTTGCCGGGCTGCACGGGGGACAGCCGCCGGGTGCTGGACTTCGTGGCGGAATGCCTGCCAAAGGGCACCCCGGTGTCGCTGATGCGACAGTACACGCCCTCGCCCTTCTGCCAGATCAAGGGGCTGGATCGGCGCATCACCGATCAGGAATACCGGCGGGTGCTGGATCATTTTGAGGCGCTGGGCCTGACTGGCTATACCCAGGAGAAGGAATCGGCCGAAAGCAGCTACACCCCGCCCTTCGATCTGACCGGGGTGTGACGGCGCTGTTTCCTTATCCGACAGCGAATCTTACAAAAGAAAGCGAATGTTCATTTGCTGTTCAAAATTTAGTAAAAATTGCATTTTAGAATAAGGCTGTACCCGGAAAAGGGAACATGATGGATCAGCGATTCATTCGCTTGAAGGAGGGAAACGATATGAGAAAGCATTCTTCTATGTACTTTGGTTTGCTGGCTGTGCTGCTGGCCGTGGTGATGATCGCCACCACCCTGATCAACGCCGGCGCCGCCACCAACGGCATTTCCAATGAGGAAATCGACGCCATCGTGAACACCACCACCGACGCATCCCAGGTGACCAGCCCCTTTATCGAGGTGGCCAACAACGTGCGCAACAGCGTGGTGGGCGTGAATAACTACACCACCACCAATTCCTACTACGGATACGGTTACGGCTACGGCCGCCGTCAGACGGAGCCCCGGGAATCCCTGGCCGGCACCGGCAGCGGCGTGGTGATCAGCAACTACGGCCACGTGCTCACCAACTATCACGTGGTGGAGGGCGCTACCCGCGTCACCGTGACCACCGCCCTGGATGAAAGCGAACACGAAGCCAACGTGGTGGGTTACGACGCCGACCTGGATATCGCCGTGCTGCAGGTGCCCGGGCTGGACCTGAAGGCCGTGGCGCTGGGCGACAGTGATCAACTGCAGGTGGGCGAATGGGCCATCGTGATCGGCAACCCCCTGGGCGAGGATTTCGCTCGCACCCTGACCGTGGGCGTGGTTTCCGCCATCGACCGTGAAGTGAAGGATTCCACCACCGACCGGTATGGCCGCCGCACCACCATCAGCAACACCATGATCCAGGTGGACGCCGCCATCAACTCCGGCAACTCCGGCGGCGGCCTGTTCAACACCCTGGGCCAATTGCAGGGCATCCCCGCCCGGAAGTATTCTTCCAACGGTTTCTTCTCTGCCAGCATCGATAACATCGGCATGTGCATCCCCATCAACGTGGCCAAGCCCCTGATCGAGCAGGTGCTCAAGGATTACGACGGCAACAGCTCCACCGCCTCCGGCGGCCAGTCCTCCGGCAATAACATCACTTCCTCCCTGGAAGGAAAGCCCCGGCTGGGCGTGACTGTGTCCTCCTTCTCCGGCACCAATAACGTGCTGCCCCAGGGCGCCGTGGTCAAGGCTGTGGAGGAAAATTCCCCCGCTGCCGAAGGCGGCATCCAGGTGGGCGATATCATCGTGGAAGTGGACGGCGATATCATTTCCTCTTACACCGACCTGACCAAGAAGCTGTCCGGCTATCAGGAAGGCGCGCAGCTGGCCGTGAAGGTGTACCGGGACGAAGCCCTGGCCAGCCAGATCGATCAGTACAGCATCGACCTGAGCCAGTGCGGCGACGGCGAGTATATCGACCTGACCGTGACGCTTCGGATCATCGATAACCTGAACATGTAATGCAACCAATCATTGCCCGTCGGATTTCATCCGGCGGGTCAGAGCATCGACAAAATCGATGCTCTGCCATGGAAAGCCTGTAAACAGCCTTTCCATGGGAACATCAATTCCTTGTAAAATGGCATTCCCGGGCAGGTTTGCCCGGGAACGCTCATTTTACGGCCAGGAATTGATAGCGGAAGCAACCTCCGGTTGCTCCTCGGCGACGCGCATGTCGCCGCCTGCGGAATGAAATTGAAGGGACTACGGTCCCTTCGATGCATCCCTGGGGTTTGTCGATATCTGGCCCGTCGGATTTCATCCGGGGGGTTTTCTTTTTCGTTTGCATGTGATAGAATCAATACATGAAAGGGGGAAGGGCAACAATGCTGGCGCTGGTCAACGCGTATTCCCCCGAAATGAACGGGGAGGGGAGGACCGATCTTGGGGCGCTGCGGCTGACGAGGTGCTGCCCCATTACAGCCGGTATTTGCAGCGGTTTGACCGATTCGAGGAAACCTGCGCGGCATACGAGGCCTGGCATCACGTTCAGGTGATCCGCCTGAACGATGGGGACGGCGTGATCCTGCACCAAGGGCAAAAAACCATCGTTCGGTGCAAGGCATAAATCAAGAATGTGATTGATACTGAGCTCAATGAAAAATTGCAATAAATGACAAGTCAAAACGCTGTCATCCCGACCGAAATGGAGCCAAAGGCGGAATGGAGTGGAGGGATCTGGCACAGCTGATCAAGCCAA
>JAFUXH010000007.1 GCA_017470945.1 Clostridia bacterium
CCGGTGGTGGTTACGAACACGCCGGTCGCGCCGTTTTCATATTCCACGTAGGCGGTCACGTCGTCCTCCACCTCGATATCGTGCCATTGGCCGAATTTCATGTGGGCGTCCACCCTGACGGGCAAGCCGCAGATCCACTGCCACAGGTCCAGCTGGTGGGGGCACTGGTTCAGCAGCACGCCGCCGCCCTCGCCCGCCCAGGTGGCCCGCCAATCGCCGGAATCATAATAGCATTGGGGCCGGTACCAATCCGTAATGATCCAGTTGGTGCGGCGGATGCGCCCGTATTTTCCGGATTGCACCAATTCCCGCATCTTGCGGTACACGCAGTTGGTGCGCTGGTTGAACATCAGGCCGAACACCACCTCGGGATGCCGATCGGCCGTTTCGTTCATTTCCCGCACCTGCCTGGTGTAAACCCCGGCGGGCTTTTCCACCATCACGTGAAGGGAGCGCCGCATGCACGCCATAGCCAATTCGGGGTGGGCGTAATGGGGCGTCGATACGATGCACGCGTCGATCAGGCCGCTGTCCAGCATGGCCTGGGCGGTGTCGAAAAACGCGACGTCTTCCCCCAGTCGCTGGGCGGCCCACGCTTTGCGGGCCGGGTTGATATCCGCCACGGCGGTCAGCACAAAATCGGGGCATTCGCCGTCTTTCACCCGGCAGACGTGGCCGCTGCCCATATTGCCGATGCCGATGATGCCCAAACGGATCTTTTTCTCCCTGTCGTCCATTTTCTCAGCCTCCTGCTTCTTCGTTTCAATGATCTTTCCGCTGACCGTTCGATGATATAGAAATTCCTTTCAGCCCGAAAACAAGTCAGGAGGACGCGCAGCGCTGCGCGTCCTCCCTTCTCTATGGTTCTCGCATCCTGGCGGGGTGCTTCGCGGATTACTGCGCGGGATGCTCGATATCCCAGGCAGCGGTGCGTTCGTCCATCACGGCCTGGCCGCCGCGATTCAGGTATTCCTGCTTGAGCTGCTGGAACAGATCGTGCACTTCCTCGGGCTTGCACATGGCGCAGCGCACCAGGATCTCCCGGTGGAAATCCTTCAGGGTGGTGTTATACTGGGCTTCGGCCGGCAATGTGGCGCGGATCTTGAAGCTCTGGGGGATCAGATCCTGGTTGCCCACCTCGTACATGGCGGCGTATTCCTCGGCATAGCCCTGATAGCTCAGCGCCTGGGCCTTCATGGTCTTTTCATCGGTATCCAGCCACTGGCCGTTGACCAGCAGGGTGTAATCCAGGTTCTGCATGGAGTTGAACTTCATATCGCCTTCCACGCCGGGGATCAGCACGGGGATGCCATCCTCGTTCAGCTCATAGGTGATGCCTTCCACGCCGTTTTGCAGGTTGAAGATGGTGTTGTATTCGCACAGCCAATCCAGGTACATGATGGCGGCCATGGCGTGATCGTCGTCGGACCACACGGGGATGAAGTTCAGCAGGCCGTCCCGGTCATAGGCCAGATGGTAGAACTTGGTGGGATCGGTGACGGATTCGAAGCAGTTCAGCACGCTCAATTTGGCTTCCGGCTCCTGGGCCTGCAGGCCGGCCAGCAGGCCGGGGGTCACGCGGATGGGATGGTCATAGTTGGAGCCGTAGCCGCCGGCCTGGCCGGAGGTGATGGCCTGGTTCGACGCTTCGCCGCTGGTATCGGTGGCGAAATCGGGGGAGATCAGGCCTTCGTTGTACAGCGTGTTCAGGAACACGCAGAAATCTTCGTAGCCATCCCACAGCTCCTGGGGCTTGGTGGCCAGGGTGCGGAAGTCATTCACGTCCTTGATGAAGGAGAGCATCAGGGGGCCGACGGTTTCGCTGGTCAGGTTGCTGCTCATGGCGAAGGGGATGCAGCCGCCGGGCACGTTGCCGGGATTCTTATCCCGGAAGGCGCGCAGCACGTCCAGGAATTCATCCCGGGTTTTGGGCATCTGCATGCCCAGCTTTTCGATCCAGTCCTCGCGGATGAACATGCCCTGGGTGGCAACCACCACGCGGCGGGCGGGAACGGCGTACAGGCCGCCTTCAAACACGCCGGCGTCCAGCACTTCCTGGCCCAGGAACGCCTTCATGGTGGGGCCGTACTGGTCGACCAGATCGCTGATTTCCCGCACGCCCCCCTGGGACACGTAGTTGGATACGATGGCGCCGTTGTAGGTGAAGCACACGTCGGGCGCGGTATCGGCGGAGGTGATCAGGGTCGCCAGCTTGCTTTCCTCCTCGGAGCGGGGAATGACCACCCATTCGATCTTGATGTTGCGGGGATCGCCGAAGTTTTCCTGGATCCACTTGGTGTAATAGTTATCATCGGCGGGGGAATTGCCGGGGGTGCCGCGGTCGAACACGGAAACCTTGAGGGTCAGGGGCTTGTCAAAGCGGTACACGTCGCTTTCCGCGTGCGCCGAGGCCAGCAGGGGAACCAGCATACACGCGATCAGGAACAGGGCCAACAGTTTCTTCATGGGGGTTTCCTCCTTTTTTGGTTTGAACGTTCTATCAGAAGCCTTCCGGCCTTTGATCATTCCTTGACCGCCCCGATCATCACGCCCTGCACGAAGTATTTTTGCAGGAAGGGATAAACGATCAGGATGGGCACGGTGGAAAAAACGATGGCGGCGGAGCGGATGGTGTCGGGCAGCACGGCGTTTGCCCCGCCCTCCACCGCGGCCACCGAGGTGTCGGTCGAATTGAACACCACCTGGTACAGCTTCATTTGCAGGGTGAAATACGCCTGGTTGTTGATGTAATACCGCACGTCGGCGTAGGAATTCCAGCGGGCCACGGCGTAGAACAGGGCCACGGTGGCCAGGGAAGCCGTCGACAGGGGCAGCACGATGCGGAACAGGATCTGGAAATCGTTGCAGCCGTCCAGCCGGGCGCTTTCCTCCAGGGACGGGGAAATGGAGGAGAAGAAATTGCGCATGATGATGATGTTATAGGTGGAGGTCAGGATGGGCAGCACCAGGGACCAGGGGCTGTCGATGAGGTGCAGATCCTTGATCCACAGGTAATTGGGAATGGTGCCGCCGGTGAAGTACATGGGGATCAGGATGAGCACCATCAGGAAGCGCTTGCCCGGCAGGTAGCTGCGGCTCAGGGGGTAAGCGATCAGGATGCTGCATATCATCGCCATCAGCGTGTATACGATGGTCAGGATGATGGAAAAGATCATGGAGCGCTGCATGGAAGCGTCGCTGAACACCGAGCGGTAGGCGTTGATATCCCAGCCCTTGGGCCACAGGGACACCTGGCCGCTCAGCACCGACTGCCTGTCGGACAGGGACAGGGCGATCACATGGACGACGGGAATGACGCACAGCAGCACGAAGAGGGTCAGGATGGTGATGAACAGGATCTCCGAGCCCAGATACCGGCGGCCCTTCACGCCCTTGCCCGCCTTGACGGGTCGATTCGCGGTTACCATAAGCCACCCTCCCCTCCCAAGGCCCGGGTGATGCGGTTGGCGGTGAACAGGAAGATCATGTTGATCACCGAGCCGAACAGATCGACCGCCGTGGACAGCGGATAGCGCTGGTTCAGGATGCCGCGGGTGTATACGAAGGTGGAAATGACCTCGGATACGTCGCGCACGTTGTTGTTCATCATAACGTAGGGTCGCTCGAAGCCGATGCCGACCATGCGGCCCAATTGCAGGATCAGCATGATGATGATGGTGGGCAGGATGCCCGGCAGGGTGATGTGCCAGATGCGCTTGAACCGGCCGCAGCCATCCACCTCGGCGGCCTCGTAAAGCTCGGTATTGACGCCGGAGATGGCGGCCAGGTAAATGATGGTGCCCCAGCCCGCGCCCTGCCACACGCCCGTGGCCACGTACATGACCACCCAGTTGGCGGAATTCGTCATGAAATCCACGGTGGAGCCGCCCATGGAGCGGATCACGTTGTTGACAATGCCCCGGGTGCCGAACATCTTGGACACGATACCGCCGATGATGATCCAGCTCAAAAAGTGCGGCAGGTACATCAGCGTTTGATACACCCGCTTGACCTTCACAGCGTGCATTTCATAGAGCATGACCGCCAGGATGATGGGCATGGGGAAGCCGAAAATCAGGTCCAGCAGGTTGAGCCATACGGTGTTTTTCAGGGCGTCCCAGAACTGCTGGGTGGCAAAGGCTTCCTGGAAGTATTTGAAGCCGGCCCATTTGCTGCCTGAAATGCCCTTGAACAGATTGTAATCCTTGAACGCCACCTGCACGCCCCACAGCGGGCAATAGCGGAAGATGAAATACTGCGCCAGCGGAAGGATCATCATGGCGTACAGCATCCAGTATTTTTTGATCCCTTTTTTCAGCCCCAGCCGTTTGTAAGCTACCGGGCTGGCCAGCGTATGATTTTTCTGCAATCTGCTCACCTCCTTGCTGTTTTGATGTTTTCTGTTTTTCATTTCTAATTCCATTATAGGGAGAAGAAAAATTGCTGTAAATATTTAATCTTGCCAATTTTATTGCAAAAGTTGCAGAAAGGATGGTTGAATTTTTGCCATATAATAGGTATAATACTAATTCAAACCTAAAATCCTTCCGTCTTCGGTCGTCTTTTCCGTTCTGGCTGTGCTTCCCTCCGGTCAACGTAGCGCTGCTACGCCTCCCTTCGTTCAGCTTAACCAGAACGAAAAATCCATCCCGAATCCTGGAATTATTTTAGGTTTGACTTAGTATAAGAAAACAGCCCTCAATTTGAAGGCTGTTGAGCATACGAATATTATGCCTTATTTATTTTGCGCGCCGCGATACTGTTCCGGCGAAACGCCCACCCGCATTTTGAAGGCCCGGTAGAAGCTGGAATAATCGGAAAAGCCGCACTGGAGGCTGGCGTCCTTGGGCTTGACGCCCTGCCGGATCAATTCCTGAGCGATGAGGATGCGGCGCATGATCAGGTATTGATGGATGGAAATGCCGGTGTTTTTTTTTGAATTCCCGCAGGATCTCATACTTGCTGGCGTAAAAGGCCCCGGCCAGATCATCCAGGGACAGGGGCTCCGTGGCGTGCAGGTTGATGTAGCGGATCAGGTCGCTCATGCCCTTGCTGTAATCGCTTTGGGGCGTCACCTCCCGGCTGGACATCATGGTCAGCGCTTCCAGCAGCAGGATGGTGAAGCGGTTGCGGTTCATCAGCTTATCCGCGGGGTGGGTGCGCTCCGAGGCGTCGATCACCCAATCCGTCAGGGCGATCAATTCTTCCAATTCCCGCTCTTCCACGTGATAAAAATAATGGTCGTTCCGGGTCATTTTTTCCAGCGTGCCGGGGATATCGTAATCCGCCGCGCTGACGGACTGCAAAAACTCCCGGCGGGCAAAATAGTAGAAGCGCTCGTAGGGGATCTCCGCGTCCACGTGGATGTTGCGGTGCATGATGCCGGGGGGAAAAATCAGCACGTCGCCCTTGACCGGCTGGATGTCCAGGCCCTCCACAATGATGCGGCTGTGGCCCTGAACAAAAAAATAGATTTCATAATGGGGATGGCTGTGGTAATATACAGGCTGGGCGTTGGTATCCACAAAATGGTAGGCTTCAAATTCCCGGCCCGGCGGCATTTGGTTGCTGCGGTCCCACACGCTGTGCGTGGCCATGTGCCTCACCTCGCCCTCATTGTATAACAACTTTTGCAATAAAACAAGCAATTTCGCATATTTACTGTAAATATTATTTGTGCTATCATGGCTGCAAAGAATGGAATAGAAGGAGGCGGTTCATTTGATCCGGGTGGCAATCGTCGGAACGGGCGGCATCGCCCACGCGCACATGGAGGCTTATCAAAAGATCGGGGCGGATCGCTGCCGGGTCGTGGCGCTGGTGGATATCATTCCCGGCAAGGCCCGCAAATTCATGGAGGAATTCGGCCTTTCCTGCGATACATATGAAAATCACGAGCACATCCTGCCCCGGCAGGATATCGACCTGGTGGATGTGTGCACCCCGCCCTATTGCCACGCGCAGATCAGCGTCAACGCCCTGCGCAGCGGCAAAAACGTGGTGTGCGAAAAACCCATGGCCGCCTCCCTGGAGGAGTGCGACGCCATGCTGAAGGCCCGGGATGAAAGCGGGAAGCTGCTTTCCATTATCGCCCAGAACCGCTTCCGCAAGCCCATCCGGGATCTCAAGGCCCTGCTGGACAGCGGCATGGCCGGCAAGGTGCGCCATGCGCAGATCGATTCCTTCTGGTGGCGGGATCACTGCTATTACGATCTGTGGTGGCGGGGCACCTGGGAAAAGGAGGGCGGCGGCTGCACACTGAACCACGCCGTGCACCACATCGATATGCTGGGCTGGATGATGGGCCTGCCCCAACGGATCACCAGCGTTCTGGCCAATACCGGCCATGACAACGCCGAGGTGGAGGATCTGTCGGTGTCCATCCTGGAATATCCCGGCGCGCTGGCCACGGTGACCGCCTCGGTGGTGCACCACGGCGAGGATCAAAAGCTGGTGTTCCAGTGTGAAAAGGCCCGCGTGTCCGCGCCGTACGATTGCTTCTGCTCCCAGCCCATGCCCAACGGCTTCCCGCTGAAAACCCCGGACCCAGCCTTTGACCGGCAGGCGGCGGATTTTCTGGCTTCCCTGCCGCCGCTGCGCTACGAGCATCACGCGGGCCAGCTGGATAACGTGCTGACGGCCATTGAAACCGGTATTCAGCCCGCCATCTCCGGCGAGGATGGGCGCCGCACCCTGGAATTGATCACCGCCATCTACAAAGCCGGCGCTACCCATCAGCCGGCGGAATTGCCCCTGGAAAAGAGCGACCCCTTCTACACGGTGGACGGTATCCGGGCCGGCGTGCCGCATTTTTACGAAAAGACTGCCTCCGTGCTGGAATTGGAAGGCAAGCTGACCTTCGGCAGCGACCTGGGAGAAAAGGAGGAACCATAAGATGAATGTTGCGGACGGCATGAACTATGCCCCTCAGGGCAAGCCCCGGCCCGTGGTAAAGCCCGGCGAATTCGTGTTTTCGGCGGCCCACATCGACCACGGCCACATTTACGGCATGTGCAACGGCCTCACCGAAGCCGGCGGCACGCTGAAGTATGTGTACGATCCCGACCCGAGCAAGGTGGAACGATTTTTGAAGGCCTATCCCCAGGCCCGGCCCGCCCAGAGCCTGGAGCAGGTGCTGGAGGATAAGGATACGCAGCTGGTGGCGTCATCCAACGTGACCAGCGAGCGCGGGCCCTTGGGCGTTCGGGTCATGCGGGCGGGCAAGGATTATTTTAGCGATAAGGCCCCCTTCACCACCTTGGCGCAGCTGAACGACGCCAAGCAAACGGTTCGGGAAACGGGCCGGAAATACATGGTGTATTATTCCGAGCGGCTCCACGTGGAGGGCGCTATCCTGGCGGGCTACATGATCGACGCCGGGGAGATCGGCAGGGTGATCAGCGTCACCGGCTTCGGCCCCCACCGCCTGGGGGCGGCGGGGCGGCCCGAATGGTTTTTCCAGCGGGAAAAATACGGCGGCATCCTGTGCGATATCGGCAGCCATCAAATCGAGCAGTACCTGCACTTCGCGGGGGAGGAGGACGCCGCGGTGCAGATCAGCCGCGTAGGCAACTACGCCCATCCCGAATACCCCGAGCTGGAGGATTTCGGCGACTGCGCCCTGACGGGCAAAAACGGCAGCACCAACTATTTCCGGGTGGATTGGTTCAACCCGGACGGCCTGCGCACCTGGGGCGACGGGCGCACCTTCATCCTGGGCACCGAGGGCTTCATCGAAATCCGCAAATACATCAACCTGGCCGCCGACACGGTGGATGGCAACCACGTGTTCCTGGTGAACGGAAAGGGCGAAAAGTATTATAACGCCAGCGGCGTGACGGGCTTTCCCTTCTTCGGTCAATTGATCCTGGATTGCCTGAACCGCACGGAAAACGCCATGACCCAGGCCCACGCCTTCAAGGCGGCGGAGCTGTGCCTGATTGCCCAGGAAAAAGCTGTGTGGACGCAAAAGCCCTGAGGGGGGTGCAAGCATGTTTCGCGTAGGGATCATCGGCTGCGGCGGCATTTCCGCCGTGCATGCCCAGGTGCTTAGCGAATTGGAAAATACGGAATTGGCGGCCTGCGCGGATCTTTTGCCGGAGCGGGCGGGGCGGTATGGCTGTGCGGCCTATGCCGATTATCGAAAGATGCTGGATGCGGAAAAGCTGGACGCCGTGCATCTGTGCACGCCCCACCATCTGCACCCCGTCATGGCGGCGGAGGCGGCCAGGCGCGGCGTTGCGGTGTTCACGGAAAAGCCCCCGGCCATCGACGCCGCCGGCTGGGAGCAGGTGAAGCGGGCGGCGGCGCGGGCGCCGGTGGGCGTGTGCTTCCAGAACCGGTATCATCCGCATGTCCGGGCCTGCCTGGGCTTTTTGAAGGAAAATACCTACGGGCCCCTGCGGGGCATCCGGGCCTTCGTCACCTGGAATCGCACGGCGGCGTATTACGCGGCGGCGGATTGGAAGGGCAAATGGGCCACCGAGGGCGGCGGCGCGCTGATCAACCAGGCCGTTCACACCCTGGATTTGATCATCGGCTTTTTAGGCGCGCCGGATCAGGCGGAAGCCGCCCTGAGCAACCGCCGCCTGCGTGGGGCCATTCAGGTGGAGGATACGGCGGAAATATACCTGAATCGGGGCGGCGTTCCGGCCCTGATGTACGCATCGAACGCATACAGCCAGGACGCGCCGGTGATGATCGAGCTGCATTTTGATCAGGCCGTTATCCGCCTGGAGGGCGACCTGATGATGGTGATCCAGGCGGGAAAAAGGCGGGAGATCCCCTGCGTCACCGATCCGATCCTCGGCCGGTCCTATTGGGGGGCGGGCCACAAGGCCTGCATCGCCGATTTCTATCGCAGCGTCGAAACGGGCCAGCGCTACCAAAACGATCCCGCCTCCTGCGAAGCCACCATGGAAACGCTGCTGAAGCTGTACGCCCAGGCCAGGCGGTAGGGCGAAATACAAGTCGGCGGATGGAACTGCGCGTTTGCGTTGCTCCATCCGCCGATTTTTTATGCTATTGAATGGCTTTTTTCCCGCCATACCTGTGCGGCGGGAAAGCGGTTACATCATGCTGCGATACAGGGCTTTGATTTCTTCCACACTGGTATCCCGGGGATTGCCGGGGCGGCAGGCGTCGGCATAGGCGCTGTCGGACAGGAAATCCACGTCCTCATCCTTCAGGATGCCTTTCAGGTCGGCGGGGATGCCCACGTCGGCGGAGAGCTGCTTCACGGCGGCGATGGTGGCGTTGGCCGCGGCTTCGTCGTCCATGGCGTCAATGCCGTCCACGCCCATGGCCTTGCCGATGGCCCGGTAGCGCTTGCCGGCGACAGGGGCGTTATATTCCAGGCCGCAGGGCAGCAGGATGGCGCAGGCCACGCCGTGGGGGGTGTCATAGAGAGCGCTCAGGCCATGGGCCATGCTGTGCACAATGCCCAGGCCCACGTTGCTGAAGCCCATGCCCGCGATGTACTGGCCCAGGGCCATGCCTTCGCGGCCGTCGGGATCATTCTGCACGGCCTGGCGCAGGTTGTGGCTGATCAGCTTGATGGCTTCCAGGTGGAACATATCGCTGATGGCGCAGTGGCCTTTGGTGATGTAGCCCTCAATGGCGTGGGTCAGGGCGTCCATGCCGGTGGCGGCGGTGAGGCCCTTGGGCATGGTGGCCATCATGTCGGGATCGACCACGGCGATTTCGGGGATGTCGTTCACGTCCACGCAGACGAACTTACGCTTCTTTTCCACGTCGGTGATCACGTAGTTGATGGTCACCTCGGCGGCGGTGCCGGCGGTGGTGGGCACGGCGATGGTGAACACGGCGTGCTTTTTCGTGGGGGCCACGCCCTCCAGGGACCGCACGTCGGCGAACTCGGGATTGTTGATGATGATGCCGATGGCCTTGGAAGTATCCATGGCGCTGCCGCCGCCCACGGCCACGATGCAGTCGGCTTCCGCTTTCTTAAAAGCGGCCACGCCGGTCTGCACGTTTTCGATGGTGGGATTGGGCTTGATGTCGCTGTATACTTCATAAGCGAAGCCCGCTTTATCCAGCAGGTCGGTCACTTTCTTGGTAACGCCGAACTTGAGCAGGTCGGGGTCGGTGGCGACGAAGGCCTTTGTATAGCCCCGGTTGGTCAATTCGGGCACGATGTTTTCGATGGCCCCGTGGCCATGATAGGAAATGGGATTGAGCACGATGCGGTCAGCCATGAGAAATTCCTCCTTTTATTGGTTACTTTTAGCATTCGCCGTTTCCGTTCAAATATCCTGCCCACGCCCGGATCAAAAAACGGATCCCGCGGCCGGCGCTTCGCAGCCCTGGCGGCTCGGCCGGCGCAAAGCAGGATGCCGTGAGCCTTTTCAGAAGCAACAGAATGATCCGCTTTCCCCTGCCGAGCTTGCCCGGCGGGACTAAAAAACGGC
>JAFUXH010000026.1 GCA_017470945.1 Clostridia bacterium
AACCCACCAGGTGGAGCGCAATCCCGACCTGAAGCAGACCGACCTGATCGAGTACATGATTTAAGGAGGCCCCTATGACTGCGATTGCACAAGAAAAAGAAAAGCAAACCCTGCAGCAATGGCTGAAAAAGCACGGCTCCTCCGTGGCCTCCGTGGGCGGTCTTGTGTTCTGCGTGGTGTTCTTCACCATCGCCACCGGCATCAAGGGCGAAAGCATCTGGAGCGCCAGCAAGCTGTCCACCCTGATCGGCGACGTGATCGTAACCGCCCTGATGGCGGTGGGCGCGGTGTTCATCTACTCCCTGGGCAACATGGACGTGAGCATCGGCAAGCAGATCGGCCTGTACAGCACATTGCTTGTGCTCATCGGCAACGCCACGGGCAGCCTGCTCATCGCCATCCTGGCCTGCCTGGGAATCGCCGTGATCATCGGCATCGTCAACGGCTCCGCGGGCGAGCTGCTGCACATGTACTCAGTCATTTCCTCGGTGGTGTTCATGATGGTGCTCTCCGGCATCAGCACCATCATCTATTCCAACCTGGGCACCCGCAACATCAGCCTGACCCACCCCGCCATCGACCTGACGCTGTTCCGTCAGCCCTGGTTCATGGTGCTGGTGCTGGCCATTGAGACGGCGGTGATCGGTTACTTCTTCTACTTTACCAAGTTCGGCAAGTATGCCCGGGCCATCGGCGCCAACCAGACCGCCACCTCCCAGAGCGGCGTGAACATCATCCTGTACCGGGTGATCCCCTACGTTTTCCTGGCGGTGTGCCTGGTGACGGCCTCCCTGTTCCAGATGGGCTACACCGGCGCGGCGTCGGACTCCACCGGCACCGGCTTTGAAATGAACGTGATGGTGTCCCTAATCCTGGGCGGCATGCCCTTAAAGGGCGGCATGAAATCCCGCGTGTCCTGCGCCATCATCGGTTCCCTCACCTATTCCCTCTTGGCCGTGGGCCTGCCCATCATCGGCGTGCCCACCCGCCTCACCTTCCTGATCAAGGCCGCCATCTTCCTGATCGTGGTGCTGATCACCTGCCGCCAGAAGAACGGCGTGCTGCCCCGGTAATTGAAGCGATCCTGCGCAGGCAAAACGCCTGTCAAGATAAAAAACAAGGAGGAAATCCCATGAAAAAGCTGATTGCTGTCGTTCTGACCCTCATCATGCTGCTTGGCATTGCTGCCATGCCCGCTTCCGCCGAAGGAAAGGGCAAGATCCTGTACCTGTCCAACCTGAACAGCGGCGCCCAGTATGAATTCTATGTCGCCTATCTGAACATGATGGCCAAAGAGCTTGGCTACACCGTGGAAATCGTGTACGCCGACGGCTTCAACGATCCCGCCGGCAACCTGAAGAACGTGAAGAACGCCTACACCTCCGACGTGGTGGGCCTGATCGCCACCCAGGACGGCGGCCTGATCAACATCATGGAAGAATACCCGGACCTGTATGTGGTCGGCTTCTTCTCCGACTTTGACGCCGTGTTCAACGAAGGCGCCACCAGCGCGGGCGTGCTGGAAAAGGATCATTTCCTGGGCCTGATGGGCGATAACTACATCAGCGGCGTTTCGCTGGGCGAAGCCTATGCCGAGGAAGTCATCGCCCGCGGCTACAAGAAGGTTTCCACCTGCGTCTTCCCCGTGTACGCCTATCCCAAGCACACCGTGGCCGACGCCGCCTTCCGCGCCTATATTGAAAAGTACAACGAGACCGCTGCCGAGCCCGTCGAGATCGTGGGCGACGCCACCGTGCTGAACTTCACCCCCCTGGAGACCAACTACTTCTTCGAGGACGGCAACGACGATCTGGACTGCATCGTGGGCTTCTGCGCCGGCACCACCTTCGTCTATCCCACCGTGGTGGAAGCCAAGGCCATGGGCATCTGCAAGGACGATCTGCAGATCATCACCGGCGGCTTTGACAACGACCCCGACCTGATGGCCGACTGCGGCGACGACAAGACCATCGTCCGTCTGACCACCTCCTCCTTTGAAAGCATCATCTGGCCCATGGCCCTGATCGACGCCGCCATCTCCGGCGCCATGTACAAGGATTATCCCGGCATCGAGCGGCTGGATTCCGGCATCATGGTGATCAACAGCACCGAAAAGTTTGACGCCGTCGTCAACAATTCCCCCATGGGCGCCACCAGCGACGCCGACCGCCTCGCCCTGGCCCAGGCCAGCTGGGACGATATGAAGGGCTACTTCACCAGCGTGAACCCCGACGCCAGCTATGCCGACCTGACCGCTTTCTGCCAGGCGTTCGTCGTGGAAGGCTACATGAAGTAATATCCCCCTTTCCCCCATCCTCCGGGAGGACGCCCCTCCCGGAGGGGGACCTCGCATCGACTGTACGAAACACCGCTGATATTGGAGGCAATTTCCATGAAAAAAGCGCTCGACATCCTCAAGCGCATCGCAGGAACGCTGATGCTGCCCGTGATCATGTTCGTGGTCATGAAGATCCTTTGCAATGCTGAGGGCAAAAAGTTCCTGGAAAACATGGCCATGTGGAAGGTGATGATCCCCAACGTGGCCGTATCGGTGGCCTGCGCCATGGGCATCGGCCTTCAGTTCAAGAACGGACGGTTTGACTTTTCCGGCGGCTCCATCATGCTGGTTTCCGCCATCGTGGCGGGCAGCATCGCCCGGGACGCCGGCACCGGCAGCTGGCTTTTGTTCTGCCTGATCGCCATGGGAATGTGCGTGCTGCTCAGCGTGGGCGTGGCGCTGGTTTACGTCTACGGCCGCCTGCCCATCATGATCGCCACCATCGGCATGGCGCTGCTGTATGAATCCATCACCCCGCTGATCTTCGGCGGCGGCGGCGTGAACCTGGTGTCCGTCAAATTCATCAAGCAGCTGTCCGCCTATCCCACGGTGCTCATCCCCTTCGCCGGGGCGGTGATCGTGTACGCGGTGTACAATTACATCGCCACCACCGGCAAGCAAAGCCTGCTGCTGGCCAAAAACCAGCAGGCGGCGGTGAACATCGGCGTCAATGAAAACAAAAACGTGATCCTCTCCTACGTGTACAGCGGCCTGATCTTCGGCTTTGCCACCATCATCTGGGCCTCCATCGGCAAGCACGACGCCAGCTTCTCCAGCCTTAGCACGGTGGGCGAACTGTTCTCCAACATCCTGCCGGTGTTCGTGGGCCTGTATATCGGCGCGTTCTGCGGCGATACCATCGGCATCATCATGGGCTCCCTGGCCATCTGCATGATGAAGACCGGCCTGACCACCGTGTTCAAGGCCGAGCTGGGCGGCGCCATTTCCACCGCCATGATGGGCCTGTTCGTGTTCCTGGTCAACTTCGTGGCCGGCCAGGGCAAGAATATCAAAAAGCTGTTTGGCAAGCTGTTTGCGACGCATCAGCCGGCCAAGGCGTAAATTGCAAGCAAGAAAATCCACCAATAGACGGGCGATGGCGTATACGCCGCGCCCGCCTTTTTGAAAGGAACGCGCTATGAAGATTACCGAACTCCGCGTAAACGGCATCCGGGAGCCCCTGGGCTTCTCCCTGCCCCACGTGTCGGTATCCTGGAAGGTAAAAGATACCGCCGCCAAGCAGCCGGTCCACGAAAAAATCACCGTATGTTCCGACCCCGCATGCACCCGCGTGCTGTATGAAAAGGAAGGCCCCCGGCTATCCTCCATCGGCGAAAGCCTGCCGCTGGCGCTCCAGCCCCGCACCCGTTACGCGGTGCGCGTCGACGTCGTTGGGGATAACGGCGATCAGGCGACGGGAAGCACCTGGCTGGAAACCGGCAAAATGGACGAGCCCTGGCAGGCGAAATGGATCGGCCCCCAGGCGGAGGATCGCTTCCATCCGCTGTTTTTCCACGATTTTTCCCTGGATCAGACAATCGTTTCCGCCCGGCTGTATGTGACCGGTCTGGGCCTTTATGAGGCATACCTCAACGGGGAGAAGGCCGGGCACGAGCTGCTGGCTCCCTTCTGCAACGATTATAACGAGCAGGTGCAAATCCAGACCTACGACGTGACCGGGCTCCTGAAACGGGGCGAAAACAGGATCGAAATCCTTACCGGCAACGGCTGGTACAAGGGCCGCCTGGGCTATGAGGGCGGAAAGGAAATCTTCGGGGATCGCTTCCAGGTCATTGCCGAATTGCGCGTTGCGCTTTCGGACGGCACGGAACGGGTAATCGGCACGGACGAGAGTTGGCGCTACCGGGGCAGCGATTTTGAGTACACCGATCTTTACGACGGCGAGTGCCTGAACCGCCTGCTGTGGCAGGGCAAGGAAAACCCGGCAAAGGCCGTTTGCCTGATGCCGGAAAAGAAATTGACGGACCGCTACAGCCTGCCCGTGATCGTGAAGGACGCTTTGCCCGTGCGGGACGTTATCCGCACCCCCGCCGGGGAAACCGTGCTGGATATGGGGCAGAACTTCGCGGGCTATCTGGAATACGCGGCCGATTTTCCCGCCGGCACGCGCGTCACGCTGGATCACGGCGAGATCCTGCAGAACGGCAATTTCTACAACGGCAATTACCGCACCGCCCAGGCGCGGATGATTTATGTGTCCGACGGGCGCAGGGAAACCGTACGGGCGCACTTTACCTTCTTCGGCTTCCGCTACGTGCGGGTCACGGGCTGGCCCGGGGACATCCGGAAGGAGGATTTCACGGGCCGGGTGGTCTATTCCGATCTGGATACGGCCATTCGTTTCCACAGCGGCCATGAAAAACTGAACCGCCTCTCGCAAAACGCCTTCTGGGGCCAGCGCAGCAATTTCCTGGATATGCCCACCGACTGCCCCCAGCGGGACGAGCGCCTGGGCTGGACGGGGGACGCCCAGGTGTTTTCCCCCACGGCCTGCTTCCAGATGGACACCCGGGCCTTCTACCGCAAATTCCTTGCCGATCTGCGGATCGATCAAATCCAGCACGACGGCGCCGTGGCCAATTACCTGCCCAACTTCGGCGGCATGCCCAGCGGCTCCAGCGTGTGGGGCGACGTGGCCACCTTCCTGCCCATGACCCTCTATGATTTTTACGGCGATCCCCTTGATCTGGCCGATCAGTATCCCCTGATGCGGGATTGGCTGGCGTGGATTTTCCGGCAGGACGAGCAGAACGGCGGCCGGCGGCTATGGGATTTCGGCTTCCACTTCGGCGACTGGCTGGCCCAGGACGGCGTGACGCCTCAAAGCATGAAGGGCGGCACCGACGATTTCTTCGTGGCCAGCATGTATTATTACGCCTCCGCCCGCAAGGTGGAGCGGGCCGCCCGCGTCCGGGGAAAAACGGAGGACGCGGAAAAATACGGCAAGCTGGCCGGGGAAATCAAAGCCGCCATCCTGCGGGAATACTTCAGCCCCAATGGGCGGCTGTGCGTGGACACCCAGACGGCGTACCTCCTGTGCCTGAATTTCGGTGTGTACGTCGATAAAGACCGCCTGATGGCAGGCCTGACCAAGCGCTTCCAGAAGGATTGCTTTAAAATCAAGGGCGGCTTTGTGGGGGCCACCATGATGTGCCGGGTGCTGGCTGAAAACGGCATGCCGGACCTGGCGGCGTATTTCCTTTTCCAGGAGGGCTTCCCCGGCTGGCTGCACTGCGTGAACCTGGGGGCCACCACCATTTGGGAGCGGTGGAACAGCGTGCTGGACGACGGCACGATTTCCGGCACCGGCATGAATTCCCTGAACCATTATTCCTATGGTTCCGTGATGGAATATGTGTTCCGGGACCTGGCGGGCATCCAGCCCCTGGCCCCCGGCTTTTCCCGGGTGCGCTTCGCGCCGCAGCCCACCTGGCGGGCGGGCGAAATCTCCTGCGCCTACGATTCCATCCAGGGGGTGTACGCCTCTTCTTGGAAAATCAACCAGGACGGCACCCTGACCGTTCGCCTGGAGGTGCCCTTTGGCGGCACGGCGGAAGCGATCCTGCCCGGAACGGATGAAACGATCGAACTGACGGCGGGCGTGTTTGAAAAAACCTACCGCCCCAACCGGGATTATCGGCTGAAATATACCATGAGCAGCCGCCTGGACGAAATGAAGGACGACCCGGAGGCGCTGGCGATTTTGAAGGATGATCTGCCCGCCGCTTATGGGATGATCGAAGGGAACGACGCCGAATTTATGACCATGAGCCTGAACGATCTGCAATTCCTGTTTTTCCGGGGTTTCAACCCCCAATTGGTGCAGGAAGGCACCCGGAGGCTCTTCACCCTGAAAGCATAAGCGAGGAGGAAACCACCATGATCGACCTGAAGGGCAACCCCTTTTTCCTGAATGACGAAGATATCCGCTGGGTGGAAGAAACCAAAGCGGCCATGACTACCGACGAAAAGCTGCAGCAATTGTTTTTCCCCATCGGCTATTCCGCCAACGAAGGCTACCTGCAGTGCGAATTGCTGAACCGCGGCCCCGGCGGCGTCATGTTCCGCACCGGCAAAAAGGAGGAGCTGTTCAGCGCCTATTCCTATTTGCAGAACCACACCAAGATCCCCCTGTTCCTGGCGGCCAACCTGGAGGCGGGCGGCGACGGCATCGTGGAGGAGGGCACGGCGTTCGGCAAGCAAATGCAGGTCGCGGCCACCGGCGACCCGGAGCAGGCCTACCGCCTGGGTAAAATCGCCTGCGCCGAGGGCCAGGCCGTGGGCTGCAATTACGCCTTTGCCCCGGTGGTGGATATCGACAGGAACTACCACAACCCCATCACCAACGTGCGCACCTACGGCAGCGACCCTGAAATGGTGAAGCAGTGCGGCCTGGCCTACATGAAAGGCGCGAAGGAGTGCGGCAGCGCCGTATCCATCAAGCATTTCCCCGGCGACGGGGTGGACGAATGCGACCAGCACATCCTGACCAGCGTCAATTCCCTTTCCTGCGAGGAATGGGACAAAACCTACGGCGATATTTACCAAACGCTGATCGATCAAGGCGCTTTGACCGTGATGGTGGGCCACATCGCCATGCCCGCCTATCAGAAGAAATTCAATCCCCACCACCCCGACAAGCTGATGCCCGCCACCCTGTCCCCCGAGCTGCTGCAGAACCTGCTTCGGGAGCAGCTGGGCTTTAACGGCATGATCATTTCCGATGCCAGCCCCATGGTGGGCTTCCTGTGCGCCATGGACCGGCGCAGGTCCGTTCCCTATTGCATCGAAGCGGGCTGCGACATGCTTCTGTTCAATAAGGACTACGAAGAGGACCTGGGGTATATGCGGCAGGGATACGAAAACGGCATCCTGTCCGAAAAGCGGCTGGATGAGGCCGTGACCCGCATCCTGGCGGCCAAGGCCGCGCTGAAGCTGCATGAAAAGCAAAAGAATGGCACCCTGGCCCCGAAGAAAGAGGATATGGCCGTGATCGCCTGCGATCAGCACAGGGCCTGGGCCAAGGATTGCGCCGACAAGGCGGTAACCCTGGTGAAGGACACCCAGCAGCTTTTGCCCCTCGACCCGAAGAAGCACCACCGGGTGCTGTTTGAGGTCCTGGGCAAGTGCCCCAGCGAGCAGCGGGTGGCCCAGCGCTTCATTGCCGACATGGAAAAAGAGGGCTTTGAAATGATCCCCTACCAGGAAGAGGTCTTTGACTTTTCCAAGCCCATGCGGTTTGAAACGGTGGAGGAATTCCGCAGCAAATACGACCTGGTGATTTACATCGGCAACGTGGAAAACGCCTCCAACAAAACCACCGCTCGTCTCAACTGGCACGCCCCCTACGGCGCGGGCAACAACATCCCCTGGTTCGTGGAGGTGGTGCCCACCCTGTTCATCTCCCTGCAAAACCCCTATCACCTGCTGGACGTGCCTATGGTGAAAACCTACGTCAACGCTTATTCCAACCACGACCTGATGATCGACACCGTGGTGGAGAAGCTCATAGGCCGGAGCGAATTCAAGGGCCGCAGCCCCGTCGATCCCTTCTGCGGCAAGGAATATCTGCGCTACTGATTGGCATATGCGCAGCACCCGGGAACTGATCGATATCGTCAAGTGAGGAGAAAAACGCCATGGTGGATTTGAAGGCCAAGCCCTTTTATCTCAAGGACGAGGAAATCCAATGGGTGGAGGATACCCTATCCTCCATGACGCTGAAGGAAAAGCTGAGCCAGCTGTTCGTGCTGCTCAAGGCCGTGCCCGGCGTGGACGAGGACCAAATCAAGGCCCTGATGACGACCGCCCGGCCCGGCGGCATGCGCTGGCAGGGCGGCGACAAGGAAAGCGTGTGGCGGCAAAACCGCCTGTTCCAGCAGTACAGCCGCATCCCCGTGTTCATCGCCGGCAACTGCGACGACGGGGGCAACGGCGTGCTGCCCAAGGAGGGCACCTTCGTGGCCACCGCGGCGGAAGCGGGCGCGTCTCCGGGCGAGGAAACCGCCTATCACATGGGCTACGCGGCGGGCAAGGAAGCGGCGGCCATCGGGGTCAACTGGATGTTCAACCCGGTGGCGGACGTATATAAAAACTGGCGCAACACCATCGTGAATACCCGCGCCTTTTCCAGCGATCCCGACAGGGTCATATCATGCGTCCGGGCCTATATCCGGGGCATCAAGGACGCCGCGCCGCATATGGCCTGCACCTGCAAGCATTTCCCTGGCGACGGCTGGGACGAACTGGACCCCCACATTTCCCCCGCCCACAACGAAGCGGGCGTGGAGGAATGGCTGGCAAGCTACGGCCGGGTGTATCAGACCATGATCGACGAGGGCCTGGAAACCATCATGACCGGGCAAATTTCCCTGCCCCACATGAGCCGGAAGCTGCGCCCGGGCATCCGGAACGAGGAGATCCTGCCCGCCTCCCTGGCCCCGGAGCTGCTGCAGGACCTTTTGCGGGACCAGATGGGCTTCAACGGCCTGATCATTTCCGACGCCTCCCACATGATTGGCATGTCCGGCGTGATGAAGCGCAGCGAAGCCGTGCCCCGGTGCATCGCCGCGGGGTGCGATATGTTCCTGTTCGCCAATGATTTTGAAGAGGATCTGGGCTATTTGACGGCGGGCTATGAAAGCGGGATCGTCACTGAGGAACGGCTCCATGACGCGCTGCTGCGGGTGCTGGGGCTGAAGGCCCGTTTGAAATTATACGACGACGCCGTGCGCTATCCCGACAAAGAGGGGCTGGACGCCATCGGATGCGGCGCCCACCGGCAGTTTGCCGTGCAGGCGGCGGACGCGGGCGTGACCCTGGTCAAGGATACCCAGCAGCTGCTGCCCATCGACCCCGCAAAAAAGAAAAACGCCCTGCTGATCTACGTGCAAAGCACACCCAATAGCAAGGCCTATCAGGGCGACGGCATGCGCGCGCTGATCACCGAGGAATTGGAGCGCGTCGGCTTCTTCGTCACCCAGTGCAAAAGCTTTTATGACCTGGAAATCGAAAACGGCCCTCATCCCATGAACTTCGTCAAAATGATGCAGATGGGCCGCCGGGAGGATTTCAAAAAGAAATACGACGTGGTGTTCGTGTTCATCTACGTGAAGGGCTACGCCCAGCGGAACGTGGAGCGCCTGTCCTGGAGCAGCGGTCACAGCATGGAAATGCCCTGGTTCACCGAGGAGGTGCCCACCGTGGGGGTCAGCCTCAACTATACCAACCACCTGGTGGATTGCGCCAACATCCACACCTTCATCAACGCCTACGGCCCCAACCGGGAAAACGTGCGGGCGGCCGTGGAAAAGATCACCGGCAAAAGCCCCTTCCGCGGCACAGCGGATGAAACCGTATTCTGCGGCCGCTGGGATACCCGGCTGTAAAGGGTTAGGATTCAGGTATCTCTGGGGGAAACCGCTCTTTGGAGCCCAAAGAGCGGTTTCCCCCAGACCCCCTTCCGAGAAAAGCGATGCGGGATTCAAGTTTTAAGGCAAGAAAATACTTTGTTCCCCGTGATACAAAATGGAATGTGGGAATGGGTTACTGTAAAGGAGGAACCCTTATGTCTGCTTTGGAGGATTTCAAAAGGATCAAGCGCCTGGCGGTCTGCGTGGATTCCGATGGCTGCGCCATGGATACCATGAACATCAAGCATATCCGCTGCTTCGGCCCCTGCATGGTGGCGGAATGGGGCCTGCAGCCATGGGAGAAACCGATCCTGGAGCGCTGGAACGTCATCAATCTGTATTCCGGCGCCCGGGGCATCAACCGCTTCAAGGGCCTGGCCATGGCGCTGCGGGAAATCAACGCCCAGTATACCCCCATCGACGGCATTGACCTGCTGACAGCCTGGGCCCAGGACGCTCCGGAGCTTTCCAACGATGCCGTGGCCCAAAAAACATCGGAGCACCCGATCTTTGAAAAGGCCCTGTGCTGGAGCCAACAGGTAAACCGGGCCATCGAGGCGCTTCCGCCCCAGGAAGTAAAGCCCTTTGCCTTTGCGCGGGAAGCCCTGGCCGCGGCCCACGGGCAGGCCGACGTGGTGGTGGTATCCAGCGCCAATCCGGAGGCCGTCCGGGATGAATGGCGGCGCTTCCACCTGCTTGAGCACGTGGATCTGCTCTGCACCCAGGAGATGGGCAGCAAATCCTTTTGCATCGGAAAACTAAAAGAAAAGGGCTACGACGCCATCCTCATGTGCGGCGACGCGCCGGGGGACGAGCAGGCCGCCCTGAGCAACCGGGCGCTGTATTATCCCATCCTGGTGAACCGGGAGGAGGAAAGCTGGCGGCGCTTCCTGGAGGAAGGGCTGGGGCGCTTTGTGAAGGGCGCCTACGAAGGCGCCTACCAGCAGTCTCTCCTGGACGCGTTCCACGCCAACCTGGGCCTGTAATAAAGGAGGAATCCCCATGGAAATCACGATCAGCGGCGGGCTTCCCCGCATCCCCCACAAAAAGCATTGGCAGTTCTGCGTAGGATCCGGCCACGCGCTGCTGGCCCTGCGGACGGATTATACGCGCCAATTGCAATTCATCCACGACACCCTGGGCATTCAGCGGGTGCGCTTTCACGGCATTTTCTGCGACGACATGCGCACCTGCAACGACCTGTCCATGCAGATGAACGTGCCCGGCGCGGAAGCGTTTACGGAATATAATTTCAATAACATCGGCCTGGCCTACGATAACGTGCTGGAAGCCGGCATGAAGCCGCTGGTGGAATTATCCTTTATGCCCGGCAAATTGGCGCTTCGGGAGGAGGGGCGGCCGCTCCAGGGCGGCTTCTTTTACAAGCCCAACATCGTGCCGCCCAAGGATTACGCCGCCTGGCGGGATTATTTGCAGGCCTTTCTTCGGTTCCTGATCCACCGCTACGGCATCGAGGAGATCCGCACCTGGTATTTTGAGGTGTGGAACGAGCCGGACCTGCCCTACGTTTTCTGGAACGGCAGCCGGGATGAATATTTCCGCCTGTACGCGGAAACCGCCCGGGCCATCAAGGAGATCGACGGCGAAATCCCGGTGGGCGGCCCCGCCACCAGCGGCAGCAAATGGATCGAAAGCTTCCTGGCCTTCTGCCGGAAAAACAGCGTGCCCGTGGATTTCATCACCACCCATCAGTACGCCGGCGATCCTTTGGGCGGCGTGGAGGATCAGGGCGACGAGGAAGGCCAGGCCGGGGGCTTCGATTCCTGGCAGGAGCGCATGCGCAAGGCCGAGGAAACGCTTCGCGCGGTGAAAGAAAAAACCTTCCTGGCGGGCTATCGCGCCGTGACGCCGGACAAATCCGAAACCACCGATATCCCGGACGACCTGTTCCGCAAAAACGCCGCCCGGGTGCGCGCGCAGGCAGGCGATCTGCCGGTGTTCTACACCGAATGGAATGAAAACGCCATTTTCTCCGCCTATACCAACGATACCCGCAAGGTGGCGGCATACGATGTGAAAATGGCGCTGGCCGTTTCGGATCACGTAACGGGCTCCTCCATCTGGTGCTTCAGCGATATATTCGAGGAATTGCATCCCTTCCCCCAGGAATTCCACGGCGGCTTTGGCATGCTGACCCAAAATGGCATCCCCAAGCCGGTTTACCACGCCATGAAATTGCTTTCCGACGCGCCGGACACGCGCATCGACCTGGGAGCTGATGCCCTGGATGGGGAGATCGGCGCCGCCGCTTTTGAGGGGCCGGGCGAAACCCACGTGATCCTGTTCCGGCAGAAAATGAAGCAGCTGGCCCTGCCGCCGGAGGAAGCGGTCATTCATCTGGCATGCCCCCAAAAGCCGGAAAGCGTGACTGTCCGGCGCATCGACGAAACCCACGGAAACCCCCTGAAGCTGTGGGAGGAAATGGGCTCCCCCGACGCCCTGAACCGCGCGGAGGCGGAAGCCTTGAAGGAACGCAGCGCCGTTCAGGCGGAAGCATGGCCCTTTGCGTGGGAAAACGGCGTGCTGACGCTGCGCGCCGCGCTGAGCGTCAACGACGTGTATCCGGGGCTTTGAGCAGGATCAGGCAACAGTTGCTGCTCACCCGCTGCCGGAAAAAGACTTCATCGGCATGACGGTTGGTGGAAAAGCCTACACCGAAGCCAAGGATGCCGGTGAAGCCATCCTGGCCGCTTGTAAAAACGTGAAGAACGAAAACGATCACGCCATCGGTGATTATCGCGGTTTCTCCATGAGCCTTATGTACAATCCCATGATGCAAATGTACATGATGACCCTGAAAGGAGCTATGTCCCATCAGGTGGAGCTGGGCACTGATCCTCGCGGTAATATCACCAGGATCGACAATGCGCTGGCCAGCATTCCCCGCAGACAGCAGAATGTTGAAAATAAACTGAATGATCTCAATCAGCAGATGGCCACTGCCAAGGCTGAATTGGGCAAGCCGTTCCCGCAAGAGGAAGAACTGCGTGCCAAAAGCGCGCGACTGGCTGAACTGGACGCAAAGCTGAATCTGGATCACCCCACTCAGCAGGCTGAAAAGAAAAAGCCGGAACAGGAGCGGTGATA
>JAFUXH010000027.1 GCA_017470945.1 Clostridia bacterium
CTTCTAAAACCAAGGCATTCAATTTTTTTAGGTATGCATTCTCCGCTCTCAATCGTTGGACTTCCGCTATGAGATCTTTCTCAATCTCTGGCTTTGGCTGCTTGGGCGGACGGCCTGTGCTTTTTCGCCCGCGGCGCTCAATCTGGAATCCATCTGGGCCTTCTTCCAGATAAAGCCGTTCCCACGCTGCCACTCGCGTGTCACTTGATACTTCAAACTGTCGTGCTGTTTCTTTGTAACTGAGTCCTTCTTTCTGCATTCTTTCAACTACCATTTGCTTGAATTCTGGTGTGTACCTCTTGTTTGCCTGTCCCTTTGACATTATAAATCACCCCACTTGTTAGTAGTATACCATACTTGTCTAACAAATGGGGTGCAATTCACTGGATGACGGGCAGGATCCCGCACTATTTATACTGAAAAAAGCGTTTTGACGCTTTCCTTTTTTCACGACGACGCTTTCAGCATTTCCGTCTGCAGCCGGCTGAGGATGCGCTTTTCCAGCCGGGAAATGTAGGATTGGCTGATACCCAGCACGTCAGCCACCTCCTTTTGCGTCATTTCCGGGCCGCCGCCCAGGCCGAAACGCAGCTTCATGATGCGCTGCTCCCGCATCGTCAGGTGGGATAGGGCATTGACCAGCATCTGCTTTTCGGTATCCTCTTCAATGCCCCGGGACACCAGGTCGCTTTCCGTACCCAGCACGTCGGACAGCAGCAATTCGTTCCCATCCCAATCGGTGCGCAGGGGCTCATCCAGCGATACCTCGTATTTCAATTTGCTGGTGTGGCGCAGATACATCAGCACCTCGTTTTCGATGCAGCGGCTGGCGTAGGTGGCCAGCTTGATCTTCTTCTCCGGGTTAAAGGTATTCACCGCTTTGATCAGGCCGATGGTGCCGATGGAAATCAGATCCTCCATCCCCACGTCGGTATTTTCGAATTTCCGGGCGATGAACACCACCAGCCGCAGGTTCCTTTCGATCAGGATGGACCGCACCGTGCCGTCGTCATGCCGCAGCCGGGATACCAATTGCAGTTCCTCCTCATATTTCAGGGGCTGGGGCAGGGGATCGGCCCCGCCGATGTAATGGCACTCCCCCGTGCGCAGCCGGGTAAAAAACAGCAGCATCCATTTCCGCATATCAAAAGCCTGCATGCGTGCATCCCTCCTCCTGAGAAAAGAATCCATCGGGCACCAGCGCCCGGGGCAGGGGCCGATTGCTCAGGGCCAGGATGGCGTCTGCCTCCCGCCCCGCCAGCACCACCCGGTCCGGGTGAAAGCACATCACCGTTCCCTCCCCCGCCGCGGTGCGCAGCCCCATCAGCCGGAAGCCGGGGGCCAGGGTGGCCGGATCGCCGGGGTCGACCCCCTCCGGCAGCAGGGGCTTTACGGCCCGGGCCGGCGCCACAATCACCGGCAGCCCGGTGGCCCAATCGGTCAGCAGGTTGCCGCTGTCCCGCAGGGCGGGCAGGGTAACGGCTTGACCCCGATAGATCACCCGCAGCGCAAGATCCCGCCGGTGCGGCGTGCCATGCCGGGGCAGCCGGGTCAACACCAGCACGCACCCGCCGCACAGCAGCATGGCGCCTCCCGGCGGCACGTGCCGGGCCAGCAAAACATCGCACAAGCCGGTCAGAAACATACCAGCCGCCAGCAGCAGGGGGCACAGCAGGGCCGCCCGTCGCCCGAACGTGACGCCGCCCATCATCAGCGCAGCGGCAGCCAGCACCGGCAGCCTCCGAAGCATAGGCAGCGCGCCCCAGGCCGTTAGGGCGTAGGCCCCGCCCAGGGCCGATGCCACCGCCGCCCGGCCCGGGAAAAACCGGGCTTTGCCCAGGCACGCCGTCAGCAGCAGCGATAGGAAATCCATCCAGAAATTGATCAGAAAAAACGCTTCGCCATTGACCCGCATCGCCCTGCCCTCCGGCATTCAGTATAGAGGCGCGGGGGCGGTCTGGGCGTCGAAGCAGGATGCAAAAAACAGCGAAAAAAGAACCGGCCTTTTTCTCCGGTTCCATGAATCAATGCAAGGCTATGATCACTCCGCCGATGCCGTATCGATCAAAAAACGCACATACCCCTCCGGCGCGCCGGATTCGGCGGCGAGCAATGATAACAGCTCGTCGGTCATATCCGCCCGGATGGCGGCCATCTGATAGGCCGCGTCCTCCTCCCCCGCCGGGTTGAGGAACAAAAGCAGCACCCGCTGGGCGGCGGACAGCCGGCCCGACGCCGTGCTTTCCGTCAGGATATCGGCCCACAGGCAATTGCCCAGGGCGGCGTAATAACGGGCGCGAAGCGTTTTATCGTCGATGCCGAACTCCGCCATAAAATGGATGAAATCCGCCTCCTCCACGGCGCACAGCTGGGGATACGCCGCCGACAGCACCCGCAGCGTCAGCCAATCATCTTCGGAAAAGGCGTCGAAGCTGCCCATCATCACCATTTGCAGCAGCCGGCAGCCCAGGCGGTTTTCTTTGCAGGCGACATCGTGCCGGGCCCAATCCTCCCCGAGGGCGGAAAAAGGCGCGGTCAACAGGGCGATCAGGCAAAGAAGGCACGCGATCCGCTTCACGATTGATCTCCCCCTTCCCAGGTCAAAATGAACCGGCTGCCCACCCCCGGCACGCTTTCCACCCGGATGGCGCCGCCGCTGCGCTCCACCAGCGCCCGCACGATGGACAGGCCCAGCCCCGTGCCGCCGGGGGCCGCGCCGCGGGTATCATCCACCCGGTAAAACTGCTCGAAAATATGGCCCTGATGCTCCGGCGCGATGCCGATGCCGTCGTCCTTCACGTCGATGCGGCCGGGGGCCAGGATCACATCCACATGCCCGCCCTCCCGGCCATAGCGGATGGCGTTATCCACCAGGTTGTATACAATTTCCCACAGATCCTTTTCCGGAACCGGCAGCTTCGCCCGTCCTTCCGCCCGCAGCGCCATGCGCTTGGCGGCCGCCTGGGGCGTCAGGGCCCGGCACACCTCCCCAGCCACTGGCAAAGCGTCGATGGCCTCCGCCTGCCCGGCGGGCCGCTCGGCCTTGCTCAGGCGCAGAATGTCCTCGATCACCGCCAGCATCCGGTCGCACTCGTCACGGATGGTGCTGACGCACAGGGCCCTTTCCTCCGGGGTGTCAGCCAGGCCGTCCTCCAGCATTTCGGCAAAGCCCCTCACCGACGTGAGCGGGCTGCGCAATTCATGGCTGGCATTGGCCACGAAATCGCTGCGCAATTGCAGCGTGCGCTTGATTTCCTCCTGATCCACCCGCAGCCGCTCCACCCGGTAGGCGATGGCGTTCAGGGCGGGCTGAAATTCAGGAAATACGGCGCTGACCTGGTCCACCTCCCCGTCCAGCAGGCGCCGCACGTCCTCCATCTGCCGCACCTGATCCCGGGCGAAACGGGGGATGCCCCGGCGCTGCAGCTGATACAAAACAAAAAACAGCACAAGCAGCGCCACCCCGTATACCGTCACGATCTTGGCGATCTCCAGCACCGGGTAGCTGACCCGCAGGATCAATTGGGGGGCCACCCGCCGGGCCATATACAGTACGTACGTGGCGTCGGTGCCGGACAGGCGCAGATGCCGCCCCACCTCCCCCTGCCGGGCGGTCACGATTTCCGGGTCGTCGTAATGATTGGCGGCCCGGTCGGCCCCCGCCCGGCTGTCGGCCAGGATCAGGCCGGTATCCATCAGAAAGGTCACCCGGGTGGAGGGCGACACGCTGGCGATGGAATCGGCCAGCTGCTGCAGATCGGCGTTGGATTCCAGCGTCCACAGCGAGGCGGCGTGCAGCAAGGCGCTCAAATTGGCCCGGGTATCGTCGATCTTCAATTTCACCATCACCCCGATGGCAGCGATGGCCATGGCCAGGGCGATCAGGATGCCCCGCCAGTAAATGGCCTGCAATCTGCGCTTCATGGCCTGTCCCCCGCGATCAGCCGGTAGCCCGTGCCCCGTACGGTTTGAATGAACCGGGGCTCTTCGGCGGTGTCGCCCAGCTTCAGCCGCAAGGTCTTTATGTGGGAATCCACCGTGCGGGAAGGATCATTTTCCGTGGCGTAGCCCCACACATGGCGCAATAAATCGCCCCGGGTCACCGCTTCGCCGGCATGGCGCGCCATATACAGCAGCAATTCGAATTCCTTGGCCGTCAAATCCACCCGTTCGCCGTCCGCGTACACCTCCCGGGTGTCGGGCAGCAGCGCCAGCGCTCCCAGGGCGATTTTTTCCTTTTCCGGCGACAGGCGGCGCAGGGCGGTTTGCACCCGGGCCTGCAGTTCCCGGACGCCAAAGGGCTTCGTGATGTAATCCTCCGCCCCCAATTCCAGGCCGCGCACCTTATCCTGCTCGGCGCTACGGGCGGAAATGATGATCACGGGGATAGAAACGGTGCGCTTTTCCGCCTTCCATTCCTTCATCACCGCAAAGCCGTTTTTGGCCCGCAGCATCAGATCCAGCAGCAGCAGATCGGGCAGCTTTTCTTCCTTTTTTAGGGCGTGCTCCATTTCCGCCGCGTCGATAAACCGCAGCGTTTCATGCCCGGCCTTTTGCACGGTCATTTCGATCAGCAAGCCGATCTTGGGATCATCCTCAACGATCCAAATCCTGGCCATGGCGCTCCTCCTCCGTTTCCAATGCATCCACCCAGGCGTCGATGCGCGGCAGGGCCTGGCGGATATAATCCTCGATATCCCGGATGTTGGCGGCGTTGCCCTCCCCCATGCCGCAGGAGGGCCAGCGCAGGCTGTCCCGGGCGATGGCGGGGTACAGGGCTTCGAAAAGCCCCCGGGCATAGCCCAGGATGGCTTCCTCCGTCACGTCGCCATGCCGTAGGGCCGTCCACCGCGCCTTCAGCGCCTGGCGAAAGGCGGGATCATTTTGGTCAAACACCGCTTGGAACAGATCATCCGTCACCAGGGGCAGCATTTCATACGACGTATAATTTTCCGCTTCAGCGCTGCCGGCCCACAGATCGCCCAGGGTGTGGTTCAGATCCCAGGGCATGTGATACAGGATGTACCCCGCCGCCGTCCATTGCCCGTGGATGAATTGATTTTTGAAATGGCAATCCCGGGCCTGGGTGAGCATGGACCACAGGCCGTAATCGATCACGTTGGCCCGGTCAAAGCGGGCGTTTCCCGGGGACGACGCGCTTGTCAGGGCCGCCATGTAATCCGCCGCCGGGGCCCAGGGCGACAGCACCCGGCTGCCGGCGAAGGCCAGTTCGATGCCCTGGCAGGGTTCATCCCCCGCCCAGGCCAGCAGCTCCTCCACCTCCGGCTGGCGGTTGGCCGCTACCTTGTACAGAATATCCTGCTGTCGATCGGCCCCCACCTGCTTGCGGTCCACCCGCTCCTGCACGCCGTACAAGCCGTAGTATTCCCCGTTGAGCACCACCTCGGCGTACCGCAGGCGGGAGCTGGCCGCCGCCTGCCCGCTGCTATTGATCGTTTCCCACAGCCAATAGCTGACGGCCTCCCGGATCTTGGAGGAATCGGCGTACAGGGGATTCAGGATCCAATCGTCGTCAGATCGGAGCCCCGCAATAGATACATTCTGCTTTTTCCCCCGCTCATTGACCATTGTAACACGGTAGCTTTTCTTTGGGAAGCGCCTGCTGGTATTTCCCCGCAGGCGGATCGTCAGGGGCGACGCGGTCACGCGCAAGGCGCCATCCGCCGCCCTTTCAAACAGGCGCAGGCTACCGCCCGCCGTTTCATCCGATGGCAGGTCACCCGCTTCCGTATCGATGGCCAGCACCGGCAGCGCCGTGGCGACGGCGTGGCTCATCTGCCAGCCGTTATCCACAAACGCATACACGTCGAAAGCGCCGTCCTCGCCCCGCTCCGTGATCCATCCCCGGCCACCCGCCGGCAGGTCGAGGGTGATTTCGGCGGGCAGCGATTGATCCTCGCCTGCGGGGATATAGTAGGTGTTCGCCGCGGCGTCATACGCCAGGGGCCGGCCCCCTGCCGTCAGCAGCACCGCCCCGGCGGGGGCCGCAGGCGTTTGATCCGCCGGCAAAAGGGGCAAGCGGCACAGCGCTTCCTCTCCCCGGGCGGCAGCAGCGCCCAACAGCAGCAGAACTGCCGCTGTCCAAACGATCGTGGCTTTTCGCATGACGCGCACATCCTTTCTGCCCGGCGCAGCCGTTGCCAGCCGCGCCGGGCGCTTCATCAACCGCTGGGATCAATCCGTGGTGTCGGGAGAATCCGGCGAATCCGGCGAATCCTGCTTCTGGGGCTTGGGGGTAGCTTGGGGCTTTTTGGTGACCGTGGGCTTTTTCGTCACGGTGGGTTTTTTCGTCGCTTTGGGCTTCACCGTCACCTTGGGCTTTTTCGTGGGCTGATCCGGGGTATCGGGGCTGTCCGGCGAATCGGGAGAATCCTGCTTTTTCTGCTGAGGCTTGGGCGTCGTTTTCCGCTCGGGGGTATCCGGGGTGTCCTTGTCGGGAGAATCTGGGGTGTCGGGGGAATCCGGCTGCACCTTCACTTTGACAGTCACTTTCTTCTTTTCCGGGGTGTCGGGCGTGTCAGGCGTATCTTTATCCGGCATATCGGGGGTGTTCCGATCCGGCGTGTCAGGCGTGTCAGGGGTGTCTTTATCCGGCGTATCGGGAGTGTCCCAATCCGGCGTGTCAGGCGAGTCCGGGGTATCCAGGTCGTCATAATCCATGGAATCCCAGAAGCCCGTGCCGTAATCCCCCCTGGCCACCACGTCGTCGCTGACCAGCAGGGCGCTGGTCTGGGCGGTCAGTTTACCATTGGCGGGCAGGCCATTGGCCAGCTGGAACTCGATCAGGGCCGTTTGCGTACGCAGACCGAAGATGCCGTCCGCTTTGCCGGACAGGTAGCCCAGGGCAATCAGCCGCTCCTGCATATCCGCCACCCGGGTGGAGGTCAGGGTATCCTTGCTGCCCACAGCCAGCTCCTTTTCATCGTCGCCGTTCTGCAGCCACCGGGCCGTTTTCTTCCAATCCTCGTCGTTTCTCCAGTCGTCGTCGTGCCAATCCTCGTCCATGATCAGGAATTCCACAAACCCGGCGGGCAGCTGATACTGCCGGGCGATCTCCAGGCTGTCGGCCAGGCTCATGCCGTCCCGCATATCCTGCCGCGCCTGGGCGTCATCGTCGCTTTCCTCCAGGAAGAGAGCCAGGATCTGCTGAGCGTTCTGATACTGCGCTTCCCCGGCGGGGCTGGCGGCGATTTCCGCCTTTAGGGCGGCCGCCAGGGCTTTATAGTAGGCGTTGCGCACCTGAGCCATCATCAGGCCGTGGTCGGAGGCATAAGCGGCGATTTCCCGGTTGGTGATGGCGCTCAGCGCATGCAGGGTATCGACGATGGTTTGGGCATCCTCCCCCGCCACGGTGAACGTGCCCGCCAGGATCGCGTCCAGATACGCGTTGCCGCCGGGGGCGGCTGCACCCTGACCCGCGTCCCCCGCGGCCAGGGATTGGAAAGCCTCCAGGGCGCTGGGGCCGCCCTGCTCCGCGACGCCCGCCCCGGCCAGCAGCATCGCCGCTATGATCAAACATACGAACTTCTTCATTTCATCCCACTCCTTTTGCACAGTATTTTCAGTACTGACAATGCCATTATAAAAACCCCGCCGCTGAAATGGAAGCTTTTCCCGTTTCTTTTCACATGGCTTTCACAAACGACGCCTTGCACACAAAAAACCCGGGAAAGCATCAGCTTTCCCGGGTTTCCTATTGGCAGGGGAAGAAGGATTCGAACTTTAAGGAAACAAATTTTTTGCGTTTTCCGTTTGCAAATATGTGTTGAAATATAAGGGTTTCCGGGCGCTTGTTTTGCAAATATGTCTTTTCCGTTCTCTGCGTGATGCCGTGTTAGGGGTAAAAATAGGGGTAGAAAAGCCCCTCCAGCGTCGGCCAGATTTCGGCGCGTTGGAGGGGCCTGTTTATTCTTCTTTGTCCCGTGGTATAGCTTGTTGACAGGTCTGCTCTCATTACGGCAGGAAGTATCAGTTTACAGGCTGCCCGTGCTCATACAGATATTCCGGCGCAATGTCAATATCTCCGTCATTCCAAACGGTCACACCATATTCCAGATAGACAGAGCGGAAAAGCTGCTCATCTTTCAGCGGCGCAAAGGCGGGAGAGGACAGCTTCGGCGTAAAATCAAACACCCGTGCTTCCCCATTGCTGAAACGGGCCCACAGCTTGTGACCATCCATCGGACGAACAGAAACCACCTTCAAAAGCGGTGTTTCTTTTCCAGCATACGCAATACCATTTTTGATATACATACGATCTCCCCCTTTAGCGCAGAGGTTCGATTTTGGTAAACGGCTTTTCACGTACAGCGTTATTCCACGCCTGGTATAATTCATCCTCATGGATTGCCGCCCATGCTTGAACAAGACGAAGCTGTTTGACCGGAAGGCTACCCGCCAGCAATTCACCGTCAATCCCAATAGAGGCTTCATACTCGTTATATACTGCATGGAAATGCGGTTTATGGTGCTGCCCATCATCTGCATACTGCATCCGAATGATGATATTGTAAAAGCGGCTTAATTCAGGCATCAAGCATCCCTCCCTTTATATCATTCTCTGCCATGATAGCTTATTCCTGCTTGTTGTCCTTCATCTGAAAGGTGAAAATCTTCTCCCCATCGTCCAACACACCTTCCACAGGATCAGGGGCGGCTTGATCTTCTCCATACAGAAAGCGGAATACTGCATCCCATTCTTCCCGGGCTTCAAAGGTGACATTGAAATAATCCTGGCCTTTTTCTCTATGCGCCCGCACAACAGAAGCGCTATCCAGGATCAGCCCTGCTTCCTTCAAGCGGTCAATATCCGGCTGGGATAGAGTGAAAAAATACTTCACGGCTGCGCCTCTTTTCCGAGGCGCTTCCATTCTTCATCAGAAAGGCCCATATCAGCCCGCAGGAGGGCGTTTACAAGACCGTTGACAGATTCCCCTTTTTGCAGGGCATGGGCTTCCACAGCCTGTTTCTGGCCCTTGGGAATAGTGATTGCAAGGCGATCATACGCCTTTTCGTTATAGGCTCTTGACCATTCGGTTTGTTTTTTAGGCAAAACGATTCCCCCTTTCATCTGGATAGATAATGATTGACCTTTTCCACCTTTGTAGAATTATATCTTAAAATGCAGGGAAATACTACTGTTAGAAGTAACAATAATAACGTTATAAGTTTGTGCATTTTTCCGATATTGAAACCTAATAACGTTAGTAGTATACTATACATGTAAAAAGCAAGGGGCAAGGTTCCCAAAGCCGAGAGGCCGAAGGTAAAAAGCCTTGTCGCCGGGAGAAAAGCGGTTATGGCAACTGAGCGCTTCCGGGAATTGGCAAACCTGCCCCGGCCCTAAAAATCGAAGGAGGATCACACCATGAGCATCAAGGAAATGGAAACCAAGGCCCGCGAATTGCAGGAATTGAAGCGGATGCGGGAAGAACTGGACGCGGAGATCGAAGCCGCGCAGGATGCGATCAAGGCCGCTATGGGCGATCAGGAAGCCGTTACGGCTGGGGCCTATAAGATCACCTGGAAAGCCGTGGAGAGCGCCAGGCTGGACGCCAAAGCCCTGAAAGCAGCCCTTCCCGATGTGGCCGCCCGCTTCATGGTCACAAGCACCGTTCGCCGCTTCAACGTGGTATGAAAAAGAGGCCCAAACGTCAGTGCGTTCATTGCGTTGCAGAGCAGAGCACAGGCGGGAGGGCCCCCATACATCGAGGCAGATGTATGAATATAGTATATCAGCATCTGCCCTGTCCGTCAAGAAAGGAAGGGTAAGAAAATGAGGGTTTTCAAGGTTACTGTGGACGATGGCAAGCGGGTATATACCACATACAGCGCCGCCGAAAACAAGGAAGCGCTGCTGGAGGCTTTCACTGGAGGAAAGATTATCAAGAGCGAAGATGTGACCCTCCAGCACTTGAACAGCCAAAGCCCTGACCGCCTTTTCGTTGATCTTCGCCGCACGGGCTGGGGCCCGGCAGAGACCGCCCTGATTACCGAACTGGTGCGGGAGCACGTGACCAACCGCCGATGAAGCAGACAGGCCAGCCGGAAGCCTCCAATCCCGGCAGAAAGGGAGGATCAGGTATGAGTTTTATGGACGCCCTGGATTATGGCCTCATGCACAGCGAAGCCGTCTGTGAGCAATATGATCGGGTTATGACGGCACATGATCGTGGCATCGAATGTCCCTGCCTGCTGTTTGCGATTGATGGAGAAGCGTTCTTCTTTGGCTTTGATGGTGTCGATTATCAAGCCGGAAAGCACACCGCAAAGCGAAGCGCCGTTCTGATTCAGCATGACCGCTGTTTGATAATCCGATAAGAAGAAGCCCCGCTGGCCGGGCAAAAGGCCAGCAGACTATTAGCCGAGCCGGGGCGGCTGATCCCCGGCAGAAAGGTTTTTCCATGTGGAAGAAATGCGAAAAGGAAATGCTGCTTGCATATACGGACAAGAAAAGCGATTTTGGGCCCCCGGTCAGCGTTGATCAAATAGATTTGCACGATGCACTTGAACGTCTGCCGGAAAACCAGAAGAAAGACCTGATTTATGTGATTTTTACTCAGTACATGAAGTGGAATCCAGATCGTTTTTGGTATCCCTTGTGGATCATGCACAAAGATACACCCAGCGGAGCGCAGGTCAATGTGCGGCTTTTTGTTGAAAAGGTGACACAAGCAGATGAAACCATCTATCCCGTTTCTGATAGTCGCAAAATAATCGCTTTTCCAGGGTGCGCATTGCCATAATAACCAATCTTTTACCCGCCCCGGAGGAAACGAGGGCAGAAAGGACGAATGCCATGAATACCAATCAATTTCAAGATGCTCTCAATGCCCTTTCCGATGGGGAAGATATGCTTTTCGTGGTCGAAGAAGCCCTGGAACACTACGGGAATAATCCCCCGGATTTGCCCGGAAACGGCTATGCTTGCACGTTAATGGCTGTCATTGGCAAGCTGTCAGAAGCAAGGGAAGGGTTTTCCGCATTGCTGGAGGCCATGCAGCAGGAGGCCGCCCCATGATCGTGATACAAACCTTTCCCGATGCCGCTGCCCTGGTGGGATGGCTGCGGAACATGCGCTATCGCTGCCAGGATCAATACACCTTCACCCAATGGCTGCATCAGTACATGGCGGCAGGCCGGGAGATCACCGCCCACGGGAATCATTACCAATTCCATGATTGCATCAAGCTGATGCGAAGCGCCGGGATATAACACCCGGCGTTTTTCTTATTGGCTGGAGGCTGCCGCGAGCCGTTCAGCCCGCCGCTTTTCATAAGCAACATATTCAGCCCGGAGGCAGGCACGGCGTTGCTTTTCGTATTCCTCTACCGCATCCTTGTCGTGTAACTTTATCCCCATCACCCACAGCAATTCCTTTGTTTTATTCATCCGCTTACAATCCTGCCGCATCATTTTGAAAACTGCCCTTTCTACGGAGGACGATCCCGTTTCATTGAAAGATTGGACGCCTACCGATTTTAACCCGTTCGCCAGGATGCTTTCAATGCTTTCTTCTGTTTCCTCGACCTCGATCCATAATTGGATAATTCTCGGGTCTGTACGCAGAAGATCGAATAGCTTCTGTCGCTGCGTATATATCGTTGTTGTACTTACTCCCGCTTCACTGGCAAGATCACCCACCCGCAGATCAGCCATAAGCGCATCATACACCTTACGCTGCTCATTGTTCAAAATGTCTGTTGATACCTCTTGCAGCACTTCCCTGATGCGCCGCTGCAAGTCTGATTCTTCCACCTGCTCAAAGGCCATTTCTGCGGCAGGATCGGGGATGAATTCAGCAAGAGAAGAATAATCAGGATCATTTTTCAATGGCCCGTCTATGCTTTCAGCACGCATAGAGGCATCCCGTTTGGAGGATCGTACACCAAACTGCCGGGCAAAATAAATATGCATAAACCAATTAAAGGGCGTCAGGAAGGAATGATTGTTTTCTTCGCCCGGCTGAAAATATCGCACCGCATCCTCCAGCGCTAACCATGCGGATTGCACCAGATCGTCCACGTCTACAAAGGTAATGCGTTCAAACGCCCGTTTCCAGGCATTGGCTTTTCCGTAAACGAATCGCATATTCTGATCCCATAATTCCAGCATCAGATCCTTTCGTCCACCCTGGATAGCGACTACCAATTCCTCATTCGTCATGGTATACCCTCCCTTTTTATGATGGTACACCTGCCCCGATCATAGTTTACAGAAAGCGTCCTTTATTACACTGCCGCTTCATTGCCCCGATTATGTCCCTATACAGGGAAGCGGTTGACACTGCTGCAACATTGCGCCTCTCTCATACACACATCATAACCACGCCGGATCATCGTATTTGTGGGCCGCCACAAAACGCTGGCAAGCCTTTTTTAGGTTTTCAGGCTTACCGCTGCATATTTCAGCCACTTCATCCCACGTCCAGCCCCGAAGGTATTTCAGCGTCAACGCTGATCGTATGCGGGCATCTGACACAGCATTGATCCATTCCTGCACTTCGGCCTTTTCCTTTTGGGCCGCCTCCAGCCGTTTTTTGATGGCATCCACCGGCAAGCCGGAGGCAGAAGCGGCAGCCAGCAGCGCCGAACAAATTGCTATCTCCACTTCTGCCCTGTGTAGCTCTTCCATCCTTGCCGTGCTCATTCCCTGGCAGCGCCAATCCTTCAATTCCGGCATGGTCAGCCCTCCCCGGTGAATACATCCTTCCAGCGAATGGGTGTTCCTTCCTGACGGTGCCGCTGATATGCCAGATCAAGCCGATCCTGTTCCCCTCTGCTCAATTCATGGCCGAAGCGGATTCCAACATAGGTCATCATACTGTCAAAATCACGGAAATATTTCCAGCCGGTAGAAGCATGATAACAGTACGGAGGGATCGACCCCGCTTTCTTCCGCTGCATCAGCAGAACACAATTATTGACGCCTTGCCAGAAATGGCCCACTACCGCATACCGGTCTAAATCCATCCCATAATTCAGAATTTCTTCCGGGACGGTATTCAACGGCTCATACAGCCACATCCGCACATCATCCAGCGGAGCATCCCGCCATATGACCGTGCCCGTAGCGGCGTCCGCAACGTCGCAAATGGCATCCCGAACATTCACGATTTTATATCCGCACTCCAGCGCTTTTTCCATCAACTGCTGATCCATATTTCTATCCTCCCTTATCCTCTATCGGAACGATTCAAAACTACCAAACTACCAAAAATCCAGGAATCACATATATACGCGCGTATATAGGCGTATTAGGCGCGTTAGGCGTGCGCTTCGTGTGCCTATCCTCTCTATTTTTATGTTTCTATAAATTATGGTAGTTTAGGTAGTTATGGTAGTTTTTCCTTATTTTTCAACGGTTTCAGTAAATGTGGATGGTAGTTTTTGGTAGCTTTGGTAGTTTCGGCTTTCGACTACCAACTACCAAGAAAACTACCAAAAACTACTACCGTGGTAGTCGGATTTATCGCGGTCGATAATACCCCTTTTGCGGCCCGTGCGGGCCAAACTTCCGGGGTGTTCCGATCCTGTTCCAGCCCAAATGCTGGAGGATAGAATTGACCTCTGCGCTGCGGCGTTTGTCGATTACTGCGTTCAGCGGTACGCCCATCAATTCCCGAAGGATTTCCATTGCGCACACCTTTTCCCGCTGCACCAACTGCACCTTGCCGCCATCCCTTAAACCCCCGCCCCAAAAGGTCAGGCGCATATCAAGGGAATAGTTGTCCCAATCGGCAGGTATGGGACGGTCAAGAAATTCAATAATGCTTCCTTCCAGCGGGTTATTTTCCATGTGCGCCTCCTGCTTCTGCTTTGCGTAGCTTTCCACCTCGCCGGACAGGTAAAGGGCTTCGCCGGTTACAAATCGCATCCTTGCCTCGGCCCAAATTTGGTCGCGTTCAGCAATCAGCTTCCTTTGCTTTTCCTCTGTCCATCCACTGGAGGCCACGTCCACGGGCCAGAAGCGGCGGTTTCCTGTTGGATCACGCAGGAAATCGAAGGTATTACATGTTCCGAAGAAAACGCATCGGCGGGGCCTCTGGGCCGTTCTATGCGCATATGCGGCCCGGTAGGTGTCGGAACACAGGGAAAGAAACTGCTTGATCCGGTCAACATCCGATCCCCTGAAAGCGTTCAGTTCAGCAATTTCCACGATCCAAACGCCTTGTAAAAGTTCGGCGGCCTCTTTCCCTTCAAAGGTGCGGATGGATTCATTAAAAAGCCCCTTGCAGGGCGGCGCATCAGCCATCAGGGACAGAATGGTGCTTTTGCCCAGCCCCTGGGGTCCGCACAAAATCAACATATTGTCGAATTTCCTGCCCGGCGAAAAAACGCGGGAAACGGCAGCAGTAAACGCCTTGCGGGTCACGGCGCGGGTATAGGGCGTATCTTCCGCGCCCAGGTAGTCAATAAACAAGGTATCAAGGCGGGGCTTTCCGTCCCATTTTGCACCGATCAAATAATCCCTCACTGGATTTTTACTGTGTCGCGCCAGATGTTCCGTTAAGGCAGCCTCCAGCTTGCCCTTGTTATCCAGGTGAAGCAGCTTTTCAAAATACTTGCGCAAGCCTGCATCGTCCGCATCGTCCCAGATAAAAAGTTTATCACCTGGGCCACTGATTTCTTTCACCCGGTTTCCCCAAGGCAAAGGGGCCATGCCATAGGTGCGCTCTGCAAATTCGTCCCGCCAAATTCGCCCTTTCAGGGTTGGATCGTGTTCCAGGGCGATTGAGAAATTTTCGATGGTGGACAGATAGCCGCCATTCGGGGAGGCTTTCAGGAGCAGCATCCAGGAAATATCCGTATCGGATGAATCTGACGCTGTGATCCCGGCAAAATCCTGCTGTGCTTCTTCCCATCGTTGCCGATTGTGTTCCTCGATCACTTCCGGCAGCGTATTCAGATAGTCCAACATTGCCAACGTTGACGGCAAACGATTGACCGGCGTATCATCCGCAGAATTTTCATCCAATTCTCCAAACTTATGCAGGCGCACAAGGTCAAAGGTGTTCACCAGCTTCCCGCTACAAGGGTCTGTCGCATGGTGTGAATACAGAAATTTTCCGTTATCGTAAACCACCGCCCCGCCCGTGGTGGAGCCGCCCGTGTATGTGTACCTGTTCGGGTCTGTGTCCGTCTGCTGATAGACGCCGGGCAGCAGTTCATCCATTGCCCGGAAAACGTCGTAGTGCTTGCAGAAAGCGCCGATCAAGCCCGTTTTTGTTTCCGGGTCAGCCTGTTTTGATGCCTTGAGGGGCTTATCAATAGACGTTCCCGGAACAGTGGGCCAGGAGTGCATATCATGCCAATCTGCATATTCTGCCAGCGTCCCATCAACAGAAAAGCAGGGGGCTTCCCGGTTATCCCGATAAACAAATTCGCCATCAGAAGAAACAGACGGGAAGAACATTAGCCGGTTGATTTCAAAGGTTGTGGGGTCGGCGTATTCAATGCCGATTTTCGCCGCCATTCGACGAGCAACAGGTTCATGTTCGTCCGGGGCCATGATCCTATCAGCCGGAAACACAATCCGCAGCCTGGGGGCCTCTGGGCGGTGTTTACGGGTGCTATACACGCAATAGCACACGCCCAGCGCATCCACGCGCCGGATTACTTCATCCGTCATGCCAGCCGGTACATTATCAAAATCCAGCGTGACCATGCAGCGCCCCGTGACGGCGCTTGCTTTTCGCTGCTTGCCGCTTAAAGTGCCGCCCACAAAGCCTCCCACGTCCTTTAGGTCATCCTGCTGTGTCTTTGGCAGCCTCATATATTCGGCCAGGGTTTCGGCACCTTTTTGTGGCACCCGCAACAAATCAAAAAATTGTGGAATTGAATACGTTTGCGATTTCCAGTTCCGGTCTTTCCGGCTGTTACCGGTAGAAATGACAAAAACTCGTTCGTTGTTCATTTTGATACCTCTGCCTCGATTCTTTTAGTGTGTAGCCGGAGCCCGTCACCTTTTTCGGATCAGGGCCCCGGCCAAGTGTCAAGCGCCACCGTAAGATTGAATCCTGTCACGGTTAAGCCCTGTCATAGAGCGTTCCAGGCTGCGTCCATCAATAGTCAGCCCTTTGCTTCGGGCAATTTCGATCAACTCACGGATCAACCCGCGAATATCGCTCATTTCTTCGCCTGCATCGGTGCGATACCGTTTCAGTTCATCCGTCAAGGCCCCATAGGAGGCCCGTACAGCGTCTGAATCCTCAATCCTCGCCCGGTAAGGCGTAAAGCTGCCAGAGGCCACAGCGGGCACCCGGAGGCCGCCCATAGAGGAAATAGCGGCTGCTATGGCCTGGAAGGTAGAAGCGATAACGCCCAGCCGATCAGCCACGTTGTCCAGCCCATTGACCATCGAATCAGCGGACACATCCAGGGCGGGTGCGTCGGAAAAGCCGTTGACCAGGCTTTCAGCGATATTCGCCATCGTGCGGGACACATCGGATTGACCATCTTTCAGGCCGTTGCCCATGCCCTCCATCATGTAACCGCCGATTTCTGCAAAGGCTTTAGAAGGGGAATTGATACCCAACTTACGCTTCGCTGCCGCCAGGGCTGCCGCTGCTGCGCTTTCGGCTGCGGATTTGATTGTGGACGTGTTGGCATTGATGCCGTCCGCAACGCCCTGGCAAATGGCTTTGCCAACGTCCTTGAATTTGGACGCAGACACATTACCGCCGAACAGACCGCCACCAGAAACGCCAAGGGCCGTAGCCAAAGCGGAGGAAACAGCGGATTGTACCGTGTTCGCTGCCGTGGTGAAGGTAGCTGCAACGGCTTTTTCGGTGATCCCGTCGCGCAAGCCCAGCACCACGCTGTTCCCGGCATACTTGCCTTTTGTGGCTGCGCTGCCCTCGCTGCTGATGCCAAAGGCGGTATTGATCGCATCTTTAACCGCTTTGATCGTAGCGTCTGCCGCTGCCGTGAAGGTGCCTTTCTTTCCCTTGTCGTTGATGCCGTCGTTCACGCCCAGCGCCACACCCTGACCCACGTATTTAGATTTGGAAGCGGAAGAATTTTCGCCGCTGGTGCCAAAGGCCCCGTTCAATGCATCCTTGACCGCACTCCACACCTTATTAGCCGCTGCCGTGAATGTAGCTTGTACACCCTTCGCCTCGATACCGTCTTTCAGGCCGGTATCAAGGTTTTCACCGTAGGTTTTGGTTTTGGTGGATGCGCCGGATTCGCCGGGGATGCCCAGTTCCGTGCGCAATGCCTGGAGGGCATTTTTAGCGGCATTTTTGACGGCGTCCTTGACCGTGTTCTCATCCCCAGTGATGCCCTCCTGCATGCCGGTCATGATGTCCTTACCGGCTTCTTTAGCGGATTTACTTTCTTCACTTTCTCCCTTACCAAAACCGAAGATCGATTTAATACCACTCCAAATAGATTCAAAGACGCTTTTGATAGGGCCAATAACAGCATCATATGCCGCTGTCAGACCGTTTTTCAGCCCTTCCAGAATGAAACCACCGACAGATTCAGCAGCAGTAGACGGAGAGGCGATGCCGAAGAATTTCTTGACCTCGTCCCAAAAGCTGGTGAAGGGTGAAAGCAGATCATCCTTAAATTTCTTCCATGCGCTGGAAAGGCCGTTTTTCAGACCCTCCCAGATGTTGGAAGCAACCTCGCCAACCTTGTTGAAAACGGAGATCATATCGTTCCAGGCGTTCGTGAAGATTTCGCTCACCTTGGAAGAAATATTCGTCCAGGCCGTAGAAAGCCCGTTTTTCAAGCCCTCCCAAATATCGGAAGCAATTTTAGAAATTGTACCTTCTTCTAAGCCCAGGGCTTTTTCCATGCCGCTGACAAGAGGCTTGATTACGTTGGTGTGTACCCACGTAGCAACGTCTTTTAGAGCGTTCGTAATCCCGGCCCATAGCCCGGCGATCACATCACCGCCGTAGGCATCGACATATTCCCCGAAATAGGTCTTTGTAGCCTCCCATCCGGCCTTGATGGTTTCCCACATCTTGCTGGCAAGACCGGCCACCAGGCCCACGGCTGCGCCGATAGCAGCGCCCAGGTATTCATAGGCAGAGGAAACGACACCGACCCAATCGAAATTTTCGATGAAGCCGATGATCCCATCCCAAAGCTGTTGACCAAGGCCGATCCAATCAATGGATTCGATGAAGCCGGAAAACAGATCGTAAACGCCCACCAGGAAGGAAGATAGCGTTTTCCCGAAATCAGACAGCCAGGAAACAACATCCACATCGTTGATAGCGCTGCCGATGACCTCTCCGATCCCGCGCCAATCCAGCGTATCCACAAAGTTGAAAATCAGATCGAAAGCCGATTTGATGCCCTGATTAAAAGCCGCCACGATGCCCGTCCAGCTGATAGTATTGAACCAGGCGTTCACGCCGGAGGCGATAGATGACCCCATAGCCGCCCAATCTACCGAAGAAAGGAAGCCGGAAATGGTGTTGACGAGGGCGTTCCACTTGTTACCGAAGGTGGAGGTTATCAGCGACCAATCAGCACGGGACACAGCGCCGTTGATAGCGCTGCCGATGCCTGCACCGAAAGCGGAGAAATTAAAGGTGGTCAGGAAGGTGTTAAGGACGGAGAAAGCCGTATTCAGGCCGTTGGAGATCGTGCCGCCCAGCCCCGACCAGTTGAAGCCAGACACCAAGCCATTGAACACCCGTGCGATATTGCTGCTCCACTGTGTAGCCTTCCCGCTGATCCCCGTGATCCAGCCGTCCACCGCGGAAATGATGCTGTTCAACCCATCGGCCACCACTTCCCCGACTTCCTCCCACTGGGCGCTGAAAATGGCCTCTTTGATGCGATCAAAGAAATTGAGAACGCTTTCGGGAAGGATAGAGAAGGATTCTTCTTCAAAATCAACGGAGCCACCGCTACTGCCGCCCCCGCCGCTGCTGGTATCGTTTTCTTTGTTCAGTTCATCGAAGCCGTACACCTGATTTTTCAGGTCTTTAGCTGCGCCGCCTGCACCCTTCAAGGATTTAGCGTAATCATCGGTGCCCTTCTTTGCAACGGTGAAGGTGCCTTTGCCGGATAGCAGCGCAAACAGTGCGTTGATATAGCTGATCGCCTGGCTGATCCAATCAATGACCGTACTGATTGCGGGGGCTACCGCGTTAATCAGGCTTCCCGCGAATACGGCGATATTTCCAGAAAGGCCCGTCATGCTGTTCTTCATGCTGGACATAGCCGCATTGAAAGCGGACGAATACCGGGCAAAGGATTGCATACCTGCTTGCAGACCCCGGAAAATCGCAGAAATGAAGGTGCGTTTGATTCGGGTTATCAACATCCGCTTCAAGCTGGTGAGTGATTTCACCAGTGATTGAGCCAGATTCCCAGTCTTGGCGCTCTGCCGCCCGAAGCTGGATAGATGCGAAGTGATCGCCTTAAAGCCGGAGCCCAGTGCTTTGAAAGGCAGTTTCAGCAGCATTCCCGTGGTAGATAGGGCCGTGCTGCCCACGGTGCCCATGACGCTGCCGAAGCGGGAGAGTGCGGAAGAAGCCGCCCCGGCATCCTGCGGTTTTTGCTGTAATTCGTGATCGAGGGCCCCCAGCGCCTGGGTGGATTCCCCTGCGGGCTGTGTGGCAACACCGAAGCCGGAAGCAATCTCCTGGAAGTGCTGCAAATTGGCCGCCATACCTTCCAGCATGGCCGCCGTTTGTTGGTATTCCTGGCTGTCTGCGCCCAGCGTGTAGCCCTGCCCATTCGCCGTCAGTGCGTCCCTTGCATCCCGGAGGCGACCATATTCCGCTTCGGCCTGGGTAATCTGGATAAGCAGGCGTTGGTACGCCCTGGATTCTTCATCCACGCCCAACGCATGCTCCATATCCTTGCGCTGCGTGAGCCGATCCAGAATCGCTTCGGCCTTTTCCATTTCAGCCGTCAGCCGTTCATATTCGGCGGTATTGAATCGCTGCCCGCCGATTTGTTCCATAGCCTGCTGCAACTGCTGGAGGCGGTCTTGCGCATGGCCTACCTGCAAAGAAAACCGTTGCATTTGCGCATCAGTTTTGAAGCCCAAAGCTGCGGCATCCCCCAGCCGTTGAAGCTGTCCTTGCAGGGATACCACCTGCCGCTGTACGCCGGTCAAAGACCGTGCAAAGCCGCCTGCGCCAACAGCGCCGGACATGGATTGCGCTATTGCCTCGGCTCGCTGTCCAATGGATTGAAGGTTGGAAAAAGCACTTCGCACACTGCCCCAGACACCATTCCCAAAGCGATTGATGCCCTGCGTGATAGCATCAATTGCCCGCTGCATTTTCTGCGTCCCCCGCAGAAAACCAGTATCATCAAGGGTGGTATCAATGGTGATCGTCCCGTCTGCTCCCGCTGCCATGCGTCACACCTCCTCTCCCGATAGAATAGAAAACACTCAAATTTAGTCACCCTTTCGGCCTTTTCGGCCAGATAGATATGCTACAATGACCAGAGCGACCAGACAGACCGCGATACCGGCCACAGCGCCAAACAAAAAGCAGGGAACATTGAAAGACATAGTTTTTCCTCCTTTTACGCCTCGATCTTGATAGAAACGACTTGCCGGTTTTGATTGATCGCCTGTTTCAGACCATCCAGCAGGCCGGAAATCACGATCTCAAAGAAACCCTTTCCATTCACCGTTTCCACGGGGCGGTGCTTCTCAAACAACTTTTCCACGCCGGAAGCAGGCGCGCCAAAGCCCTTTTCGATGGCTTCGATGATGGATTGCTCCAACTCATTCAGCTTGTCGTACCGTTCCCCGCGGGGGTCAACCTCCGCCATCTTAAAAAACTCGTTCTTCACCCGGGCAAGCTGCGTTTCCATAGCTGCCAAACGGCTGCGCACATTCTTTGGATTGTCCACCCGGACGCAGATTTTCCCGATCTTTTCGCCGGTCTTGTCCTCAACAATGATCCATCGATTTTGAAGGGTGCCTTGCTTCATAATTATTTTCCTCCTATTCTTTGTGTAGCCCTTATTGGACGGCAGCGATTCCACTATTTTCATCAAGCCAGCGCAGAAACTTGTCTTTGACCAGGTATTTGCGCCGCCCGAACGTAACAACAGGCATATCAGCCCGATTCAACAGTTGATAAGCCAGCGTTCGGGAAATACCTGCGGCTTGCAGATCGTGTGCATCGAGCAGGATTTTTTCATTCATTTTTCCGTGAACTACAGCTTCCATTTTCTCCACCCTTTCCGATTTTGTGTTGATTAGTGCTTGACAGTGTTGTACCGTCTGCTTTATAATACATACTGGTGGGAATAAAGTAAAGTAATATTCCTAATTATACATATTTTGCGTTCAAAGAAAGAAAACTTCCCGAAAGGAGTAATGCATTAATGGCAGACAGGATCATTAGAAAGGGAACGGCTAAAACGCTGCGGGCTTACCGTGAGAGCCACGGAAATATGACACAGGCACAGCTTGCCGATTTCCTCGGCTTTTCCCTTGGCTCTATTGCAAAATGGGAAGGGGAAGACCCGAAAGATATTCCCAAATCTCAATACGTCATTGAAATATCTGAAAAGTTGGGGATTTCATGTGATGAACTTCTAACGGGAAAAAAGACGGAATTCGTAGACGCTTGCCATGCTACCGGCTTATCATCCGAAACGATAGAAACTCTAAGCCATCGTGACAGCCTTGAAAGCCTATATATCAGAACAGTAATTGAGCCACTTTTGAATCACGCAGAAATGCTCTATTTTGCCCACGCTCTCCTTCATGGTGCTGCTATTCTATCTTCCATTGATGAATATAGCGGGCCTACGGAAGAAGATGAATACATTCTTTCGGGGATAACATGGTCAATGATGCAAAGATTCAATTCTATCGTTGAAAAAGCAATGTGGGAAATCGTGCGGTTAAGCAGCAAAAACAGCAGCATATCAGAACTGCTTGAAAATAATGGAAACCTTACCGCTGCTATGGATTTTGTAGGCGTCATGTCCAGGCCGGAAAGCGAGGATAAGCAATGAGCCGCAAAGCTACCACCAGAAATGCCAATGGATCAGGGACAATCCGGCAGCGGAAGGATGGAACATGGGAAGCCCGCTTCACCGTCTGTGTAGACCCAGGCACAGGAAAGCAGGTGCGCCGGTCTGTCTATGGCAAAACACAAAAAGAAGTGCGGCAGAAAATGACCGCCGCACAGGGAGAAATCGACAAAGGCGTATATACCGAGCCCTCCAAACTGACCGTGGGAAAATGGCTGGATATTTGGCTGGATGAATACACGAACGGGATCAAAGAGAATACCAAAGCCACCTACTGTGTGCAGGTCAAAACGCATATCAAGCCCCAAATCGGCGCTGTACGCCTGTCTGAACTGAAAACCATCCATGTGCAGGCCATGGTCAATAAACTGGCCCGCGATCCTAAAAAGCCCCTTTCCCCGAAAAGCGTCAAGAATGTCAACGGCGTTTTGCACAAGGCTATGGCCCAGGCCGTTATCCTGAAATATATCCCTCTCAATCCCTGCATTGGCGTCCAGCTTCCAAAGGTGGTCAAGAAGGATATTAAGGCGCTGGAGGAAGATCAGATTGACGCTTTCCTGTCGGCCATCAAGGGCAGCCCATACGAAACGATCTTAAAGGTCGATCTGTTTACCGGGATGCGGCAAGGTGAGATCATGGGGCTAACCTGGGATCGGATTGATTTCAAAGCAGGAACAATCCTTGTTGACCGGCAAATGATCCACGAAAAACAAAAGGGCGGCAAATACAAATTCGCCACCACGAAAACCGGGCAGGTGCGGAAGCTGCGCCCCATGCCCGCCGTTATGCGCATCCTCCAGCAGCATAAGGCCGTACAGGCCAGACAGCGCCTTGCCGCTGGGCCTGCCTGGGTCGTAGAAGAAGGGTTGGAGGGGCTTGTATTCACCGATGAAAACGGCAGGCACTTCGCAAACAGCACTTTGACCCACAACGTCAAGCACTTCGGAGAAATGGCAGGCGTGAAAAATCTTCGCTTCCATGATCTGCGCCATACCTATGCCGTTTCCTCTATCCGGGCAGGGGATGATATAAAGACCATCAGCAGCAATTTGGGGCACGCCACCGTATCAATCACCCTGGACGTGTACGCCCATTATACCGAGGATATGAAGAAAGATTCCGCTGACCGCATGGAACAGTATGCAGCCCGCTTTTCCAACCTCTAAAGGGGCTTTTTGAAGCCAATAGGGGTAAAAATAGGGGTAAACGGCCATTTTCGGGCATACAAAAAACCCAGGAAACGCTGATGTTTCCTGGGTTTTCTGCTTGGCAGGGGAAGAAGGATTCGAACCCTCAACAAAGGTTTTGGAGACCCACGTGTTACCATTACACCATTCCCCTACGCAACGGGTATATTATAGCCGAAAGAAATCGAAATGTCAACCATAATTTTTCGCCGCGAAAGAAATTGCGGAAGCTTTTTCAAAATCCAGGCGTTCCCGGCGGGGAATGCGTTTACAAATTTCGTTTCTCCGTGTATAATAGGTAGGATTCACTTTGTAATTGGGTTGGAGTTGACTGCATGAAGCTTTCCGAAATCACCTGTCCTGCCGATTTGAAGCAGGCGCAGGCGCAGGATCTGCCTGCCCTGGCCCAAGAAATCCGGGAGGAGATTATCAAAACCGTGGCCGTGAACGGGGGGCATTTGGCCTCCAATCTGGGCATGGTGGAATTGACGCTGGCCCTGCACCGCACGCTGAACTGCCCCACGGATCGGCTGATCTTCGACGTGGGGCATCAATGCTACGCCCATAAATTGCTGACCGGGCGGCAGGCCCGGTTTTCCACCCTGCGCAAAACCGACGGCCTGTGCGGCTTCCCCCGGCGGGAAGAAAGCGCGTACGATCTGTTTGACACCGGCCACGCCTCCAATGCCATCTCGCTGGCCCTGGGCATGGCCCGGGCCCGGGATCTGAAGGGGGAGCATTACCAGGTGGTGGCCGTGGTGGGCGACGGGGCCATGACCGGCGGCATGTGCTATGAAGCGCTGAACGACGCCGGCAGCAGCCACACCCCCCTGGTGGTGGTGCTGAACGACAACGGCATGTCCATTTCCAGCAATACGGGCGCCTTGGCCCGGCAATTGACCCGGATGCGCGTCAGCCGGGGCTGGCTGGGCGCCAAAAAAGCGGTGGCCGACGCCCTGCGGAAAACGCCGGTGGGCGGCGACGCGCTGTACCGGGGCTTCCAGCGGATCAAGAACCACGTGCGCAACGTGCTGGTGCGGGACAAGTATTTCACCTCCCTGGGCTTCCGCTATTTCGGGCCCATCGACGGCCACGACCTGACGGGGCTGGAGCGGGTGTTCCGCCAAGTGGAAACCATCGAAGGGCCGGTGCTGGTGCACGTGGTGACCAAGAAGGGCTACGGCTTCCGGGACGCGGAGGAAAAGCCGGAAAAGTACCACGGCGTTTCGCCCTTCGTGCCGGAGGATGAAAAAACCGGCCCCACCCTGGGGGCTGCCGCCGGCGCGCACATCACACAGCTGGCGGAAAGCCGGCCCGATCTGTGCGTGATCACCGCCGCCATGACCGGTAGCACCGGCTTTGGCCCCTTCGTGGAAAAATATCCCGACCGTCTGTTCGACGTGGGCATCGCCGAGGAGCACGCCGTTTCCCTGGCCTCCGGCCTGGCGGCGGGGGGCATGCGGCCCTTCGTGGCGATTTACGAAACATTTTTGCAGCGCGGGTACGACCAAATTTTGGAGGACATCTGCCTGCAGGGCGCGCCGGTCACCTTCCTGATGGATCGAGCGGGCCTGGGCGGTGAGGACGGGGCCACCCACCACGGCATTTACGGCGTATCGATGCTGCACGCCATGCCGGGGCTGACGCTGCTGGCCCCCTGCTGCGAGGCGGAATTGCGGGCCATGATCGATTGGGCGCTGACCCAAAACGGGCCGGTGGCCATTCGTTACCCCAAAAACACAAAGGTCAATCTGCCCTTCGCGGGTTTTTCCGCCGGAAAATGGGAAACGCTACGTCGGGGCGGCGACGCGGCGCTGATCAGCTGCTCCGCGCTGCTGGAGGAATGCCTGACGGCGGCGGATACTTTGGAAAAGAACGGGCTGCGTGCGGCGGTTATCAACGCCTCCACCCTGTCCCCCGCCGACGATGGTTGCCTGCTGCGGCTGCATCAGGCGGGCATCCCGGTCTTTACCGCGGAGGAGCACGCCTTGACCGGCGGCCTGGGCAGCATCGCCGCCCAGCACTGCGCCCGTATGGGCCTCCCCAGTCCCCGGGGCATGCTGGCCCTGCCGGACGCTTTCATCCCCCACGGCTCCAGGAAGCAATTGCTGCAGCGCTACGGGCTGACGGCGGAGCAGATCGCCGCTGCCATTCAAAAGGTGGTGCGCCCATGAAACAGCGGATCGACGTGTGGCTGGCCGCCCACGGCCTGGCCGAAAGCCGGGAAAAGGCCCAGGCGCTGATCATGGCCGGGCAGGTATATATCGGCGAAAAAAAGGTGATCAAGGCCTCCGAGCAAATCGCGCCGGAGGCGGATAACGTGACCCTGCGCGGGGCGGGCGGCAGCTTTGCCAGCCGGGGCGGCCACAAGCTGGAAAAGGCCATCACCGCCTTCCACGCCGACGTGACCGGGGCCGTTGCCATGGATATCGGCGCGGCGGCGGGGGGCTTTACCGACGTGCTGCTGCGCCACGGCGCGGCCCACGTGTACGCCATTGACGTGGGCTACGGCCAATTGGATTGGAAGCTGCGCAACGATCAGCGCGTCACCGTGATGGAGCGCACCAACGCCCGCACCCTGACGGCGGAGCATTTCGACCGGCAGCCCAACCTGACGGTGATGGACGTATCCTTTATTTCCATTAAGCTGATCCTGCCGGTGGCCGCCGCCATCATGGGCGAACAGGGCCGGTTTTTGACCCTGATCAAGCCCCAGTTTGAGGCGGGCAAGGGCCAGGTGGGGAAAAACGGCGTGGTGCGGGAAAAGGAGATCCACCGCCGGGTGCTGCAGGAAATTTGCCTGTTCGCGCCGTCCTTCGGCTGGCACGTGGCGGGGCTCACCTTCTCCCCCATCAAGGGGCCGGCGGGCAACATCGAATTCCTGGCCGATATCCGCTCCGGCGAAGGGGAGGAAACGGCGGACGACGTCATCCGCGCGCTGGTGGATCAGGCGCACCGGGAATTGGATGGGCGGAGCGCCGCGCCTTGACAGCCGCCGCCTCTTTCGGTAAAATGATATATACAAAGCGCGTTTTCATGTTTTCTCAATCCATCTTTTCATAGGAAGGGTGATTTCACATGCTTGGGATCCTCAAAACCCATCCGGAATTGATCCCCTATCAGGCCGACCTGCAATTACGCATGGATCGCTATCAAAAGAAACAGGCGCAGCTGCTGAAGGGAGAAACCACCCTGAAGGATTTTGCCAACGCCCACACCTGGTATGGCTTTCACCAGCTGCCGGACGGCTGGGTGTACAGGGAATGGGCGCCCGGGGCCGATCAATTGTTCCTGACGGGGGATTTCAACGCCTGGCATTGGACCGAAACCCCCATGACCCGGCTAAAAAACGGCGATTGGGAATTATTTCTGCCCGGGGATACGCTGCATAAGGGCAGCCGGGTGCTGACCACCGTGCGCAACGGCGATAAGCTGACCCAGCACATCCCCCTGTTCGCGCGGCGGGTCACCCAGGATTGGGTGCACCAAAGCTGGTGCTGCGAGGTGTGGGACGATTTGACCCCCTACGCCTGGACGGATCAAGATTTCCAATGCGACGAGCCGCCGCTGATTTACGAGGCCCACGTGGGCATGGCCAGCGAGGATCACCGCATCGCCACCTACCGGGAATTCGCCGATCACGTGCTGCCCCATATCCAGGACGCGGGATACAATACCATCCAGCTCATGGCCATCATGGAGCACCCCTTCTACGGCTCCTTTGGCTACCAGGTGAGCAGCTTTTTCGCCGCGTCCAGCCGCTACGGCTATCCCGACGACCTGAAATACCTGGTCAACAAGGCCCACGCCATGGGCATCCGGGTGCTGCTGGACGTGGTGCATTCCCACGCGGTGGGCAACACCCTGGAGGGTATCAACCTGTTCGACGGCACCCCGTACCAGTTTTTCCACGACGGGCCTGAGGGCAATCACCCCGCCTGGGGCACCAAATGCTTTGACTACGATAAGCCCCAGGTGCTGCACTTTCTGCTGAGCAACCTGAAATTCTGGATGGAGGAATACCACTTCGACGGCTTCCGCTTCGACGGCGTGACCTCCATGCTGTATCACGATCACGGTCTGGGCGTGGCGTTCAGCGATCTGTCGATGTATTTCACCATGAATACCGACGTGGAATCCGTCACCTACCTGCAATTGGCCAACGAATTGATCCGGCAGGTCAACCCCCGCGCCGTGACCATTTCCGAGGATATGAGCGGCATGCCCGGCATGTGCGAGCCCGTGGCCGACGGCGGCATCGGCTTCAGCTTCCGCCTGGGCATGGGCATTCCCGACCTGTGGATCAAATGGGTGAAGGAAAAGCGGGATGAGGATTGGCACCTGGGCAGCCTGTGGAAGGAGCTTACCTTCCGCAACGCCCCCACCATCGCCTATGTGGAAAGCCACGACCAGGCCCTGGTGGGCGACCAGACCATGATGTTCCGCCTGGCCGGGGCCGCCATGTACGACCAGATGACCATCAACTGCCACACCAACGTCATCGACCGTGCCGTGGCGCTGCACAAAATGATCCGCCTGCTGACGGCGGCGGCGGGCGGCACCGGCTACCTGACCTTCATGGGCAACGAATTCGGCCACCCGGAATGGATCGATTTCCCCCGCCCCGGCAACGGCAACAGCTTCCAGTATTGCCGCCGGCAGTGGAGCCTGATGACCCGGCCGGACCTGAAATATCAGTCCCTCTACGAATTCGATCACGATATGATCCATACCCTGAAGGATTACCGCGTTTTCGATCAGGCCTACCCCGACCTGCAGTGGATCCATGAAGATCAGCACGTGCTCGCCTTCGAACGGGGCGGCTTGCTGTTCGTGTTCAATTTTTCGCCCAATCAAAGCTACACCGATTACGTCATCCCCGTCAGCCGGGGCACGGATTACAAGGTGCTGTTCAGCAGCGACGATGCCCGCTATAACGGCTACGGCCGGGTGGGCCGGGACCCGATCAGCGCCTGCATCCCCGGCATGAAAGGCAACCACGTTCGCCTGTATCTGCCCGCCCGCACAGCGACGGTGCTGTGCCCAGTTGGGTTAAAAGAAAAGAAATGAATAGCGGGGCCTCCGCGGCCCCGCACCCCGCGGCAGGGGAATGATTCCCCTGCACCCCCACCCCGCGATGGAAGTGGATGACAAGAACAAACACTGTCCGCGAGCCGCTCAGGGCACGCCCAGCAAGCTGCCGGGGCAAAAAAGTGGTTCTTCACGTTTTGTTAGGGAAACACTGTATCAACCCACAACGCTTCGATGTCATCCCGAGCGAAGCCGAGCGCAGGCGTGAGGCGCAGTCGAGGGATCTAAGAGAAAATCGTTCAGCCAACTGACAGATCTTTCGACTCCGTTCCGCTCTCGCTCCACGCCGCTCAAGATGACAATAGAGAGTCGTTTCTTCCCCCCTAAATTTCCGTGAAGAACCAAAAAAGTTATAAGAGAACGCTTGGAGAAAGCTCGTTTTCTCCAGGCGTTCTCTTATAGCTTTCCCAGTGCGTTCACGCACC
>JAFUXH010000028.1 GCA_017470945.1 Clostridia bacterium
CAGGATTCCGCTTTGATTCGGAACATCCATTTCCTGCAAAAATGGGTTTTCGACCTCCAAGGAGGCCAAAAACCCGATTTTCGCGGTCGGAAATGGATAGCGGAAGCGGCTTTCAGCCGAACCTCGCAATTCGGCATTGTCGCCCAGGGGTCAGCACAAGCGCAGCCCCCTGGGCTCTGTGCCTCATTGGGCCTTCATCTGCCTGTATCCGCCACAGGCGGCGGCAGATTCCGGCCCTCGGCGACGTACACGCCGCCGCCTGCGGAATGAAATCGAAGGAGCTGCGGCTCCTTCGATGCATCCTGGGTTTTCGACAGTCTGACCGGAAAGCCATGCGCGCTTTCCGGTTTTTTTCGTCTTGCGTACGCCCGCGTTTTATGATAAACTGATGCCGATCGACAAAAGACGGATCCTCCGTCAAAAGAAAACAAAAGAGAGGGTTATTTGCATGAGCGGAACAAAGAAGCTATCCAAGGGCAAGGTGTGGTGCTTTGCCATCGGTCAGTTCGGCTGGTCCATTCAAAGCGCGCTGATTTCCAATTTCCTGGTCAATTATTATCAGCCGGATCAAATCGCCCAGGACGCGGGGCAGACCATTTTCATCCCCCAGGGCCTGGTGATTTTCGGCATCCTGACCATTCTGGGCGCCATCACCTGGTTCGGCCGGATTTTCGACGCCGTGACCGACCCCTGGATCGCTTCCAAATCCGACCGGTGCAAAAGCAAGGATGGGCGGCGCATCCCCTTCATGCGCCTGGCGGCCATTCCCTTCGCCCTGGCCACCGTGCTGACCTTCTGGTCGCCCATCAACGGGGAAAGCTGGCTGAACGCGCTGTTCCTGTTCGTGATGCTGACGCTGTTCTACCTCTTTATGACCATGTACTGCACGCCCTATAACGCCCTGATCCCCGAACTGGGCACCGATCAAAAGACCCGCATGAGCATTTCCACCGCCATTTCCTTCACTTTCATCGCCGGCATGGCGCTGGCCTATATGGCGCCCATGCTGTGGGGCGTGCTGGAAGGCGTGGTTGGCAATCGCATCCTGGCCATCCGCATCACCTTCACCGTGATGAGCCTGATCGGCCTGGTTTGCATGTTCGTGCCGGTGTTCACGATCAAGGAAAAGGAATATGTGACCGCCCAGCCCAGCCAGTCCACGGCCATGAAATCCCTGGCCGCCACCTTCCGCAACAAGGATTTCCGCATTTTCGTGGCCTCCGATATCGTGTACTTCCTGGGCATCACCATGTTCCAGACCGCTATGATCTATTTCGTCACCTCTCTGTTGAAGCTGGATGAAGGCATGTCCACCATCTACTTTGTGGGCATGACGGCGCTGAGCGTTCTCTTCTACCCGCTGGTCAGCAAACTGACCCCCAAATTCGGCAAGAAAAAGCTGATCCTGATCGCTTTCGCCATTTTCACCGTGGCCTTCGCCTACACCGCCGCCCTGGGCGCGTTCCTGCCCATCGCCGCGGAGCTGCAGGGCTACATCCTGTGCCTGCTGGCGGCGCCGGCCATGGCCATTTTCGGCATCCTGCCCCAGGCGGTGGTGGCCGATATCGCCGAATGCGATGAGATCGAAACCCACGAAAACCGCAGCGGCATGTTCTACGCGGCGCGCACCTTCTCCATGAAAATGGGCCAGGCCGTGGCCATGCTGCTGGTTACGTCCCTGGGCACCATCCGGCAGGATATCGGCCTGGGCTACCGCATCATCGCCATCGCCGCGGCCTGCGTGTGCGTGCTGGGCGGGGTGCTGTTCATGATGTACAACGAAAAGAAGGTTTACAGCAAGATCCTGAATAAATAAGCCGGAGGGATGAGCCATGGCGGAATCGGAACGCTTGAACGAGGATGGGTTGGCGCTGTCGGCGCACTATCAGGAAACGATGGATCAGGTGGTGCTGCCCTATTTGAAGGAGCGGCAGCGGGATACCGTCGTGACGGGGGCCAAGGGGGCGAAGCTGTTCTGCTCCTTTTTCACCGCCGATTATCCCCGGGGCACCGTGATGGTGGTGCACGGCTTTACGGAAAACGCCTTCAAGTTTTCTGAAATCATCTATTCGCTGGTGCGCAATGGGTTCAACGTGTGCGCCTACGATCAGCGGGGCCATGGCCGGTCAGACAGGGACCCGCAGGTGCAGGCCGATCTGTCGCTGACCCACGTGGATGATTTTGACAATTACGTGAATGACCTGAAAACCGTGGCCGACACGCTGCTGCCCGGCAGCCCCAAGCCCTGGGCGGTGTTCGCCCATTCCATGGGCGGGGCGGTGACCAGCCTGTTTCTGGAGCGCTACCCGGGCTATTTCGATCGGGCCGCCCTGTGCGCCCCCATGATCGCCGCCAATCGGAGCGGCATCCCCTTCTTTACCGGCAAATTGATCTGCCGCACCGCGAAATTGGCGGGCAAGGGCAGCAAACGCATTTTTATGAGCAAGCCCTACGCCGGGCCGGAGGATTTCGATACCTCCTGCGCCACCGGGCGGGAGCGGTTCGATTGGTACGACGCGGTGAAGGCCGCTCAGCCGGAATTCCACAACAACGGCCCCACCTATGATTGGACGCTGCAGTCCCTGCGGGTCAGCCAGATGCTGCTGAAGCCCGGCGCGGTGGAAAAGATCGATATCCCCGTGCGCGTTTACGGGGCGGAGAAGGATAACAGCGTGCTGCCCCAGGCGCAGGAAATGTTCGTCAAGCGTCTGAAGGATGGGCAGCGCAAGGTGATCCCCGGCTCCCGCCATGAGATCTACCGCTCCACCGACGAAGTGCTGTTCCCGTGGTGGCACGAGGTGCTGGCATTCTTGAAAGGTTGATTTTACCAGATGGTTGCGGGGCCTTCGCGGCCCCGCGCCCCGCAGCAGGGGAATGATTCCCCTGCACCCCCACCCCGCGATGGGAGTAGACGAAAAAAACAAACGCTATCCGCGAGCAGCTCAGGGCACGCCCAGCAAGCTGCCGAGGGCAAGAAAACCCAAAGGGAGCGCCTGGAGAAAGCTCGTTTTCTCCAGGCGCTCCCTTTGGGTTTTCCCGGTGCGTTCACGCACCGGCTGGCCGGCATAGCCGGCCGCTCCGGCAGCGATCAATGTTTCGTATCCTGCCCGTTTCAGCGACACACAGGTATGTTCAACATGATCCGCTCCATTCGCAAGAGGCGGGTCCAGGGAGGACGCCCTCCCTGGCGGGAGTGTGAGGGCAGCGCCCTCACCGTTCCTTCGTCCCTCGCTTCTGGAACCGGATCATCCCCACCACCAGCGCCACCGGGAACAGCAGGGCGATCAAAAAGCCCGTTTTCAGCGCGATGGAGGACAAAGAGGCGGAAGCCTGGAGGGGAATAAGCAGGTCGCGCACCCCCAGGATGGGGCTGCCCTGCAGCAGGCCGTCGCTCACCGCGCCCACCACGGTAGGCCCGGCGCAGCAGCCAATATCCCCGGCCAGGGCCAGCAGGGCAAACATGGCGGTGCCTCCGGTGGGCAGTTTCTTGGCCGACAGGGAAAACACCCCGGGCCACATGACGCCCACCGAAAAGCCGCAGATGCCGCAGCCCACCAGCGACAGCAGGGGCCAGGGGGAAAAGATGGTGATCAGGTAGCTGCAGATGCACAGAAGGCCGCTGAGCAGGATGGCCCGCTCGATGCGCACGGTGGTTTTGCTGAATATCAGGCGGCTCAGGCCCATCAGCAGGGCGAAGGCGCAGGGCCCCAGCAAATCGCCCATGGTTTTGCTCACTTTGAGGCCATCCTCGGCAAAGAAGGAGGCCCATTGGCTCATGGCCTGTTCCGACGCGCCGGAGCAGATCATCAGCAGGAACAGCAGCCAGAA
>JAFUXH010000029.1 GCA_017470945.1 Clostridia bacterium
GAGGCGTACCTGGGCACGGTGTATGGCACGAATATTTACACCGTGGGCGGCGTGCTGGGCGGCGGCCTGGCAAATCAGGAAAAGCTGTTCGGCGCGGCCTTTGCCGACGCGAAAAAGAAGATGTACGATCGGGCCGTGGCCCTGGGCGGCGACGCCGTGGTGGGGATGCAGACCATCATGACCTCTCCCGGCGGCATGAACGAAATGATCGTCATCGCCACCGGCACCGCCGTGGCCCTGAAAAAAGAGGACGAATAACGAAATTAGAAAAAATCAGCCGGGGCAGGATTGCCTGCTCCGGCTTTTTTGTGTGAGGAAAACAAAGGGGAAACGTGCGGCTCGTTTTTCTCTTGCGATTGACTTGCGATTCCATGAAATGTCAGGCGCTCCCAAAAGCCTTCCCCTGGAGGGGAAGGTGGCCCGCGTTAGCGGGTCGGATGAGGTGGAACGCGGCATAAAAACACTTGCCTGCTTCCTAAGGTTACACCTCAGAACGCTTCGCTACGCCTTCGGCCGCAGTCACGCGCGACCATATGGACTATTCTTCCAATCTTGCCCCCCCGCGTGCCAGCTTCCCTTCGAAGGGGAAGCCTATTGATATCCCCTTTACTATTTGAGAAAGGACCACATCAAAGGCTGGAACCGGGCCCCTGGAAGCCGCCTCACCCCTGATGCAGCGGCAGCTCCACGATGAAGGACGCGCCCTTGCCCTCCTCGCTTTCCACGCTGATGGCGCCGCCGTGGAGCAGCACCAGCTGATGCACGATGCTCAATCCCAGGCCCGTGCCGCCCTTTTCCCGGCTGCGGGCCGTATCCACGCGGTAGAAGCGGTCGAAGATATGGGGCAGGTTTTCCCGGGGGATGCCGGGGCCGTTGTCGGTGACGGTGAAGCGGGCGTCCCGGCCCTGGCGCTGCAGGCTCACCTTGATGGCCCCGCCGTTCTGGGTATACTTCACGGCGTTTTCCATCAAATTGTAGATCACCTGGTTCAGCTTCGATTTGTCGGCGTACATTTCGCAGGGATCGGACAGGGCCAGCTGGATGGTCTGCCCCTTCTGATCGGCGATGGGCTGCAGGCGGTGGGCGTTTTCCTGGATCAATTGGGCGATGGATAGGTTTTCCCGCGTCAGCTTCACGCTCTGGGAATCCATCTGCACCAGCGTCAGCAGGTCGGACACGATGGCGCTGAGCCGGTCGATTTCGTTGTTGATGTCGGTCATGAATTCGGTGCGCAGGTCCTTGTCCATGTCCGGCTGATAGATCAGGGATTCGATCATGATCTTCATGGTGGCCAGGGGGGTTTTCAGCTCATGGCTGGCGTTGGACACGAACTGATTGCGGCTCTGGTCCAGCGTTTCCAGCTTTTCGCTCATGGAATTGAAGGCCCGGGCCAATTGCTTCATTTCTCCCGCGCCGCGCACCTTCACTCGGGCGGAAAAATCCCCCTTGGACATGCGCGGGATGCCGCGGTTCAGGCCGGCGATGGGCCGGGTGATGATCCGGGAGAAGACCCAGGAGGCCAGCAGCGCCGCCGCGGCGATGATCACGAGGATCAGGATCATCTGATCCTGCAATTGATACAGGTTCTGCATGATCTCCTGCACCGGGGAGATCAGCAGCAGCACGCCGATGATATCGGAGGCGTGCACCACCCCGGCGGTGCAGTAGCCCACCCAGGCCGCGCTGGTGCGGCGGGTGAACAGCAGCCGGGAGGTATCCAGCTTGGCCCCGGAATCCAGTTCATGCACGCCGTAGTCGATGCTCTGGCCCCGCACCAGGATGTTGGCGATCTCGGGGTACTGCAGGCGCTGGCCCTGCATTTCGCCGGCGGTGTCCAATTGCACCTTGCCGTTGGGGTCCAACAGCAAAATGCGCCCCCCCAATTCCCCGCCGGCGGCGAGCAATTGACTTTGGAGCGCCGAAGCGTCGCTGTCCGCCAGCAGGGGCGAAATGCGCCCGGCCAGCTTTTCCAGGCTGGACCGTTCCGTGCGGATGCGCTGCTCAAATAAAGAATCGCCCACCATGCTGCTGATGGAATTGGCCATCACATAGAAGGACAGCCCCACGATCAGCAGGAAGGCGAGCAGAATTTGCCAGCGGATGCTGACAAAGGGATTTTTAATCCTTATCGGTGAAATAGTAGCCCACTCCCCACTTGGTGAAGATGAACTCCGGCTGGGCGGTGTTCCGCTCGATCTTTTCCCGCAGGCGGCGGATGTGCACGTCCACGGTGCGGGCGTCGCCCATGTAATCGTATTTCCACACCGTTTCCAGCATGGTTTCCCGGCTGAACACCTTGCCCCGGTTGGTGATGAACAATTGCAGCAGATCAAATTCCTTGGCGGTCAGGCGGATCTCCTTGCCCCCCAGGGTGACGGACCGGTTCACGATGTTCACTTCCATATCGTGCACCCGGATAATCTTCTTTTCCTCGTTGGCGGCGGGCTGGGCGGCCCGGCGCAGCACCGTCTTGATCCTGGCCTTGACCTCCAGGATATTGAAGGGCTTGGTCATGTAATCGTCGGCACCGTATTCCAGGCCCAGGATCTTATCCATATCCTCGCCCTTGGCGGTGAGCATCAGGATGGGCACGTTGCTGCTCTCCCGGATGCGCTGGCACACCTGGATGCCGTCCATCTTGGGCAGCATCACGTCCAGCAGCACCAGATCCACCGGTTCGTCAAAGAACACCTGCAGCGCTTCTTCCCCGTCCGCCGCGGTGAGAATTTCAGATCCTTCCTGCTCCAGGGTAAATCTCAGGCCCTTGAGGATCATGGGTTCGTCGTCCACCAACAGAATGCGCTTGGCCACTTTCTTTTCA
>JAFUXH010000030.1 GCA_017470945.1 Clostridia bacterium
CACCAGCTTTCCTTAGTAATCTATCTATATCATAAAACATCCGCTTTTTTTCTTCAATTCTGATTTCACGTTCTACCATTTGAATCATTTTTCAATTCTCTTTTCTGCTTAATCACATTCCCGCTCGTCAATTTCAATGATATGGCGGTCAACCCTGTCGATCGCTTCATTTATCTTCTCATGCAATTGATCCCATTTCACAGAACCGTCAGAAAGCTTTCTCACTACGCCTAAGCTGATCGTTTTTTGATTCGGATTTCCATATTTACTGCACATTTCATCAATAACAAAGGTAGGAATCACATAAAAATCCCAATCATCAATAATAAGTGGATCTGCATTATTAATATCTCGATTTGTATTTAGACAGAAAACATAGATTTCATTCTGCCGTGCCAGCTTCTTCCCATTTTCATCTTTTTTTCCACTCCAATACAAGTTGCTGGAAGGGGCAATTGAGAATGTGCGCACTTTGGAAGTTCTTTTTTTATTCCAGGGATGTACATAGACGCTGGATTTTACTTCGATTCGTTTTGCACAATATGAAAGATCATATCCCGTCCAAAAACTCACGTTTTCAGCTTTTCTGATACCTAATGCCTTGCTAACTAAAAACTCTGCGATATATTCCTGCTGGTTCATGAGCTGGCCGTATTGAAATCGCCAATAATCGAGAACAGAAAAAACTGGTTGCCCATCAAAGGTGAAAGCTTCGTTTTCCTTATATTCATAGTATTCTGTATTTTTCTGTTGCTGTCTCATCACCTCTGCTTCAAGGGCACGCTGTTTTTCAAGTTCTTTTCCCATATTGTCATTCCTTCAAAAGTTTTTGTAAATTTCACGGCACCAAGGAATTGTTCTTCTCCACGTCCGCCGCTTCCTGCTGTTTTACAGAGAATAATCCCCGATCCGTCCCAGCCGCTTCCCCACGCTGTGGTACATGCCGGAATAGATCACCGGGTCCAGTTGGGTCAGGTCAACGTCGAAGGCATCCCGGCAGGAAACGGTTTCGTCGATCTGCACGTTTTTGATCCAGCAGAAAAAGGTGATCGACTCTCCCGTTTGCACGGCCTGCTTCACTTCGCATTCGTATACCCACGGGCTTGCGTCCAATACGGGCGCGTCCACCCGTTCGCCCCGGCTGACGGCATAGGCCAGCGCGTCCTTTTTTCCGTCCCGGGCGTGACGCGTGCCGAAATAATCCATCAGCGGCAGCATATCCGTGCTCACCAGGTTCGCGCTCAGCTTTCCCGTGCGCAGCACGTTCTGTTTGGTGGCTTTGCCGCCAAACATGCTGATCACCAGCAGGTAATCATTCCCGCCCTCACAGGTGGCGCTCACCCAGGTGATGGGCGCGAAATTGGGGGTGCCGTCCTCATTGTCGGTGCCGATGATGAAGGCGGGCTGCACGCACATCGAATAGCCCGTTCCCGCCGACCGCCTGGCGACTGTTTTCATACGCTGCTATCCCATTCCTTTGCTGTGGGTCACGGCACCAGGGGATCGGTTTCCTCCGCTTCGTCTGTCTTGTCCTCCGGGGGCTTGGGCAGGTCCTCCAGGGATTGGAGGCCGAAGTGGGACAGGAAATCATCCGTAGTGCCGTACAGGATGGGCCGGCCCAGGGCCTCCTTGCGCCCCACCTCCTGGATCAGGCCCTTGTTCACCAGGCTTTGCACCGAGTAATCGCACTTCACGCCGCGCACGGCCTCGATCTCCAGCTTGGTTACCGGCTGACGGTAGGCCACCACCGCCAGCGTTTCCAGGGCGGACTGGCTCAAGGACTGCTTCTGGATGGGCTGCAAAAGCCTTTCCACGTAGGGGGCGTACTCCGCCCGGGTGGTCAGTTGGATGTGCTGCCCGAAGCGCTTCAGGGTGATGCCCCGGCGGTGGTAGCTGTAATCGCTCTCCAGGGCGTCGATGGCCTGGCGGACCTCATCCTCCGTCGCCTCCAGCGCCCGCTGCAGCTCCCTTACGTCCACCGGCTCCCCCGCCACAAACAGAATGGCCTCGATCACGTGGCCCAGCTCATTCGTATCCATCGATTTCCAATGTTCCTTCCGTATCCTCGCGGCCCTGGCCGGGCTCCAGCATGATTTCGCCGAACACGCCCTCCTGGGTCACCTCCGCCCGCCCCAGGCGCAGCAGCTCCAGCAGCGCCAGGAACAGGGTGACCACCTCGTCCCGGGTGGGATGGGGGGAGAACAATTCCTCAAACCGCACCGGCCCTTTTTTCAGCCGCTTCAAAATGTGGGCGGTGCACCGGGGCACGGTGTATTCGTCCCGGATGATGCGCCGGGCGGTCTGCACCGGCTCCTCATCCTCCTCCCTGATCCGGGCCATCACCCGGGCGAAGGCGGCCAGCAGCCCCTCCATGGTCAGGTTCCGGATCTCCAGGGTGGGGGGCGGCAGGGGATATTCCTCCGGCAGCTTGTGGTACATCAGCGCCGCGGCCTTTTCAAAGCCCTGCATGTTCTGGGCGATCTCCTTGAAGCGCTGGTATTCCTCCAACTGCCGGATCAGGGCCTGCTCCGGGTCCTCCTCGTCCTCCTCCTTGGGCTTGGGCAGAAGGGCGCGGCTTTTGATCTCCAGCAGCGTCGCCGCCATGGCGATGAACGCGCTGGCGTCGTCCATATCCAGATCTGGGGCGTTTTGCACCGATTGGATGTACTGGTCCGTCACCTCGGACACGAATATATCCCGAATGTTGATCTTTGCCTTGCCGATCAGGAAGAGCAGCATATCCAGCGGCCCGTCAAAATCCTTCAAATGCAGCGTCAGCGCCATCGCACGTCACCCCGCCCCGGTGATCGCCAGGATCAGCTCCGCCACGCCGCCCTGCACGAAATACACCGCCTTGCTGATCCCGGCGGAAAACACGTTGGTAAACATGAACAGGATCAGCAGCACGGTCATGAGGATGTTGATCACGTTGGCGGGGATATGCAGCCGACCCCGCAGGAAAATATCGTTGACCACGTGGTAGCCGTCCAGGGGCG
>JAFUXH010000031.1 GCA_017470945.1 Clostridia bacterium
CGCTTTGATTCGGAACATCCATTTCCTGCAAAAATGGGTTTTCGCCCTCCAAGGAGGCCAAAAACCCGATTTTCGCGGTCGGAAATGGATAGCGGAAGCAACCTTCGGTTGCTCCTCGCCGCCGCACATGTCGCCGGCTGCGGAAAAGAATCGAAGGGGCTGCGGCCCCTTCGATGCATCCCTGGGGTTTGTCGATAGTCTGAAGGCCGCCGGTCAGCGGCCTTTTTTGTTTGCATTATATACTGATTCTGTTGTTAGCTTTGCAGCAAATGAACAGACGACAAATACTGTCATCCCGACCGAAATGGAGCCAAAGGCGGAATGGAGCGGAGGGATCTGGCGCAACTTGTTCAGCCAACGTTCAGATCCCTCGATTCCGCTTTGCCTCTGGTTCCGCTTTACTCGGGATGACGAATGCGTTCTTCTTTTTCGTTCATGGTTTTCCTTGAGAACAGGATGCATAAGAACCGCGTATACGCCAAGAAAATATAAAACGCCCGGGGATTATGCATCCCCGGGCAGGGACCGACCGGCGGAGCAGCCGGCTTATCTGAGTTCCATGGTCGGGATATTGTCCATATCGTCGAAGGCCTGGTTTTCGCCGCCCATGGCCCAGATGAAGGTATAGTTGCTGGTGCCGGCACCGGCGTGGATGGACCAGGAGGGCGAAATGACCGCCTGCTCGTTCTGCATCACGATGTGGCGGGTTTCCTGGCCCTCGCCCATCATGTGGAACACCACGTTGTCCTTGGGAACTTCAAAGTAGAAATACACCTCCATGCGGCGCTCGTGGGTGTGGGCGGGCATGGTGTTCCATACGGAGCCGGGCTCCAGCACCGTCATGCCCATGGACAGCTGGCAGGTTTTGAGCACGGAGGGGTGGATGAACTGGTTGATCACCCGCTTGTTGCTGGTTTCCAGCGCGCCAAGGGGCTTTTTCGCCGCGTCGGCGATCTTGATCAGCTTATTTTCATAGCTGCAATGGGCGGGGGCGGAAACGATGTAAAATTTGGCGGGGCAGGATGCGTCGTCGCTTTCAAAGAGCACGGTTTTCGCACCCTTGGTGATGTACAGGCAATCCTTGTAGCCCAGGGCGTACACCTGATCGTCCACCGTCACCTTGCCGGCGCCGCCCACGTTGAACATGCCGCACTCCCGGCGCTCCAGGAAATATTCGGTGCCGAAATTCTTCCAGATATCGATGCCCTTATCGATGCTCACCTTTTCGTTCACCGGCATCACGCCCAGGGTGACCATCCGGTCCACGTGGCTGTAAACGGCCTGCACGGCGTCGGCCACGAACAGGGTTTCGATCAGGAATTCCTTCCGGGTCTCTTCGGTGGTATAGCGCTTGAAATCGCGCTGGTTGCAGGAATACCGGATATCCATTTTTATGTCCTCCTTTTTTTCAAACACCGGAAATTTGCTCCCCGGCAATGCCTTGCATGGTCACGTTTTCGATGGTCAATTGATCCACAAACTGGGCGATGACGCCCCGGTTGGTCATAGGCTCCACGCCCTCCGCCATGGCGGGAACCATGGGAGTGGGGGAGGGGGCGAAGGAAAAGCAACAGTCCCGCACGGTCACGTGCCGCACCGGCCGTTCCGGAAGGCCCAGGATGTAGCCCACGCAGGCGTGGCAATCCGCGGCCTGCACCCGCTCGAAGGTCACGCTGCCGATGGTGGGGGTGGTATCGTCCACCGGCTGCTTTTCCCGGCTTTGCACATAGGGGGTGTGGCCGTCGGGATCGCAGAAATACATGGAATTCACCACCAGCGGCGCCTTCACGCCCTCCATGCGCACATCCTCAAAGCGGATATCGTCCACCACCGCGTATTTTCCCCGGCCCCGGCGGGTTTTCACCCGCAGGCCCCGGTCGTTGCCCCGCATCAGGCAGTGGTGCACCCGCACGTGATCCACCCCGCCGGCCATTTCGCTGCCGATGGTCACGCCGCCGTGGCCATCCAGCATGGCGCACCAGGCGATTTCGATATCCCGGCAGGGCACATGGTAGGTTTGCCCCATGTAGATCTTTCCGGCCTTGATGGCGATGCAGTCGTCCCCCACGGAAAAGCGGGCGCCGTACAGCTTCACGTGGGCGCAGCTTTCGGGGTCGAAGCCGTCGGTGTTGGGGCTGACGGCGGGGGCCTCCACGTTGATGCTGTAGAAGCCCAGGTTCTCGCTGAAGGTGGGGTGCAGGTTCCAGGCGGGGCTGTTGCGGAAGGTCAGGCCCTGGACGAAGATATTTTTGCAGTCCCGCAGGTAAAGCAGCCGGCCCCGGTACGCCCCTTTTTTGATCTTGTGGTTCTGCCACCAATCGCCCTGGGGGGCGCGGCCGTCGATCACGCCGGGGCCGATCAGGTGCACGTCCTCCACGCCGATGCCGGTGAGGGCGGAGGCGAAGGAATCCAGGGGGTTGCCCTCCCAGGAGCCCAGCAGGTAATCCGGCCCCCCTTCGGCGGTGGCATAAGTGACCCCCGGCAGGATGGGGAAGCGGCTGCGATCGGTGAGCAGGGAAAACACCGCGCCCTCCTGCCATTCCACGGTGACGTGGCTTTTGAGGAACAGGGGGCCGGTTTTGTAATTTCCCGCGGGGATCAGCACCCGCCCGCCCGCCGGGCAGCACAGGATGGCGGCCTGCAGGGCGGCGGTATCGTCGTGGTCCCCATCCCCTGCCGCGCCGAAGCGGCGCACGTTCAGGCTGTGGGTTTCCGGGCCGGTGCGGAAGGTTAATTCCTCCGTTTCACCGTTTTCCGCCGCGCAGGCGAGGGTATACTCCGTATCGGGCCACAGGCCGTAAAACGAGCGAACGGAGCGGCTTTCCCTTCCCATGTCCCGCCCGTTCAAGCGCAGGGATACGGGGCGCGGCAATTCATAATCCCCCGTTTCGCCCAGCAGCACCGAAGCGCTGCGGGCGGATGCATACAGGCATTTCATCATAGCTTGATCCTCACGCGCTCAGACAAGGCCAGCAGATAGGCTTCCGCCTGATCCGGGGAAAAGGGCAGGCGGGCCAGGGCTTCGATGGCGGGCAGCTGGTATTTTTCCCCGTCCAGCACCCCCAGCCGCGCGGCCTTGAGCAGGGCGTACAGGGCCGGCAGATCGGCCTTATCACAGTCCCGATACCGGGCGAACACAAGGCTGCGGAACTGATCCACCAGCGCCCGGTAATGCTCGTACAATTGCTCGTCCATGGCGTCGACGGCGTCGATCAGCGCGGCCAGGAAAGCGCCGGGAGCGGCGGGCGCGTCGCTGGCCCGGAACTGCTTCACGATCCAGCCGGCGTTTTTCTTGCCGCCCAAGCGCATGTCATAGGTCGTTAAAAAGGGCAGGGCCTCCCATTGGACGGGGGCGGAAAAGGCGGCGGCGCTTTCCGCGGCCTGAAGAAACCGGCTGTCCCCCGTTTCGTCGAAGGCGAACAGCAGGGCCGCGCCGTTTTCCTGCCCGGGCCGGGCCAGGGCCGCTTCGGCCTTTTTCAGCGCCGCTTCCCGGCACGCGGGGCCGCCCCCGGCGCGGTACAGGGCGATGAAGCCCGACGCTCCAGTACGGTCATCCCTCCGCGCGGCTTCGTTTACGTAAGCCCGGATGGATGCGGGCAATTCAATTTGCGTCAAATGCAACCCCTCCGTTTACAGCAGGCTGGCGCCGATGCCCTCCAGGTATTCCCGGGTGGCCACGGCGTTTTCGGGGGTGGTGTTTTCCACCGTCATGGGCAGGCCCTTTTCCATGGCGAAGGCGATCAGGCGCTCATAGCGCATGCTGCCTGTGCCGCAGGCGATGGAAACGGGGCGGCCGGCCCCCGCCTCCAGCCGGAAATCCTTCATATGCACCAGGGCTACCCGGTCGCCCAGGCGGCGCAGGGCGTCCTCCACAATGGGGGCGGGGTTCAGCGCCCCCTCGTTGGATAAAAGGTTCACCGCGTCCAGGATGATTTTCAGGTGGTCGGAATGAATGGCGTCCAGCATGCGCTCCGCCCGCTCCGGGGTGGAAATGATATCGCAGAACACCGGCTCCACCGCCATGATCACCCCTTCCTCCTCGGCGCAGCGCACCACGGGGATCAGGCCGTCGATGAAGAGGCGGAAGGCGTCCTCGCTTTCCCATACGGGCTGTGGGAGGGCGGCGTTTTTCCAGGGCGTTTCGGTGCCCACCATCCGGGCCCCCATCATGCGGGCGAAGCGGATATGGGCCCGGTAGCAGGCCAGCGTTTTTTCCAGCGCTTCCGCGTCGGGGTTGGCCAATTGCTGATAGCAGCCCAGCAGGGCGCATTCCAGGCCGGCGGCATCAAAATCTTGCTTCACCTGGGCGGCGAAATCCGCCGTCAGGCGCTGGGGCGCGTCCTTCATCTGAAAGCCCGCCACGGTTTTGCTCAGCGCCACGTGGGCGCAGCAAAAGCCCTGGGCGCGGGCGGCGGCCAGGCGCTGCGCCAGCGTGCCGGGGGCCATATCGTGCAGGCGGATGCCGATTTTCAGGGGCGACGGGGCGTGCAGGGGCATCAGCGATCATCCTTCCGTTTGCTGGATACTCTCACCATGCAGTATAGCAAGAAAAAGGCCGAAAATCAACCGTTTTTTCGTTTTGTTTTTATTGACGAAAGCAGGGAAAAGTTGTATGCTTAAACTGGTTTGGTTTGGAGAAAAAAGGAGGTTTGCGGTCATGGCGATTCTCAATTACGAGGTGCTTGGGCAATCGGGCTACGCGGGGTACGTGCTGAAAAGCGCGCCGGAGAAAGTGATGCAGTTCGGCGAAGGCAATTTTCTGCGGGCCTTTGTGGATGATTTTTTTGATATCGCCAACGAAAAAGCCGGCTTCAACGGCAAGGTGGTGCTGGTGCAGCCCATCGCCCAGGGCCTGACGGAATTGATCAACGCCCAGGAGGGGCTGTATACCCTGTATCTGCGGGGCAGCGAAAAGGGCAAAAAGGTGGATGACAAGCGGGTCATTTCCTGCGTCAGCCGGTGCGTCAATCCCTATGGGGATTGGGAAAGCGTGCTGGCCCTGGCCAGGAGCCCCGAATTGGAAATCGTGGTATCCAACACCACGGAGGCCGGCATCGTGCACGAAAGCGAAAGCGCCTTTGACCAGGTTCCGCCCATCAGCTTCCCCGCCAAGCTGACGCGGGTGCTCTACGAGCGCTTCACCGCCGGGCAGAAGGGGCTGATCATCCTTTCCTGCGAATTGATCGATAACAACGGCAAGGAATTGCTGCGCTGCGTGAATGCCTATATCGACGATTGGGGCCTGAGCGCGGAATTCAAGCGCTGGGTCAATGAAGAGAATATTTTCTGCTCCACCTTGGTGGACCGCATCGTGCCCGGCCGCATCCGGGACGTCGGGGAGGTGGCCGCCCTGGCCGAAAAGAACGGCTACGACGATCCGCTGACCGACGTGGGCGAGGTGTTCGGCTTCTGGGCCATCGAGGGCCCGGCGGAGCTGAACGACCGCCTGCCCTTCCAAAAGGCCGGGGTGCCGGTGATCGTGGTGCCCGACGTGACGCCCTACAAGAAGCGCAAGGTGCGCATCCTGAATGGGGCCCACACCGGCTTCGTGCTGGGGGCCTATCTGGCGGGCTTCGACATCGTGCGGGACTGCATGAACGATGATACCGTGCTGGCCTTCATGAACAAAATGCTCTACGACGAGGTGATCCCCACCCTGCCCCTGGATAAGGAGGACTGCAAAAACTTCGCCTCCGCCGTGCAGGATCGGTTCAACAACCCTTTCGTGAATCACGAATTGATGAGCATTTCCCTCAATTCCACCTCCAAGTGGCGGGCCCGCAACATGCCCACCTTCCTGGATTACGTGGCGGAAAAGAAGGCCCTGCCCCCCTGCCTGACCATGAGCCTGGCGGCCTACATCGCCTTCTATTCCAACGATATCCAGGCGCTGACCGATCGGGGCCTGGTGTGCCGCCGGCCCAAGGGCAACGAATACACCGTGTCGGACGACCGGTGGGCCTTGGAATTCTTCTTTGCCCACAAGGACGATAGCATCGAACAATTGGTTCACGCCGTGCTGACCAACGAGCAGATGTGGGGGCAAAACCTGGCGGCGATCGCCGGCCTGGAGGAAGCGGTGGCGCGCGGGCTGCATATCATCCGGGAGCAGGGCGCCCTGGCGGCTTACCAATCCTGCCTGTAAGCGGAGGGAACGATGAACGAGCTGGTACGCATTACGGAAAACGACCTGGTGGCGGTGGCGCTGCGGCCCCTGACCGCCGGGAAAAGGCTGAGCTACGGCGATGGGGAAGTGACGCTGCTTGCCGATATCCCCATGGGCCATAAGGTGGCCCTGCGGGATATCAAGCGAGGCGAGCCGGTGATCAAGTACGGCTTCCCCATCGGCGAGGCCACCCAGGATATTCCGGCGGGGGCCCACGTGCACACCCACAACCTGCACACCCTGCTGTCCGGGGCCAAGGAATACGCCTATCATCCCACCCATCCCCGGCAGGAAAAGCGGGCGCCGGCCTCCTTTGACGGCTATCCCCGGAAGGCGGGCCGCCCCGGCATCCGCAACGAATTGTGGATCCTGCCCACCGTGGGCTGCGTCAACGACGTGGCCCAGGCCCTGGCCCGCCGGGCCCAGGCGCTGGTGGGGGAGGGCGTCGACGGCGTGTACGCCTTTCCTCATCCCTACGGCTGCTCCCAATTGGGGGATGATCAGAACAACACCCGTAAGGTGCTGGCCGCCCTGGCCACCCACCCCAACGCCGGCGGCGTGCTGCTGCTGGGGCTGGGCTGCGAAAACAGCGGCATCGACCAGATCAAGCCCTACATGGGCGAATTTGACGACAGCCGGGTGCGTTTCCTGATTTCCCAGCAGGTGGAGGATGAGATCGAAGAGGGCATGGCGCTGATCCGGCAATTGGCCGATCGTATGCGCCAGGACCGCCGGGTGCCCTGCCCCGCCGATCAATTGGTGGTGGGCCTCAAGTGCGGCGGCAGCGACGGTCTGTCCGGCATCACGGCCAACCCCACCATCGGCGTGTTTTCCGATCTGCTCACCGGCATGGGCGGCAGCACCATCCTGACGGAGGTGCCCGAAATGTTCGGGGCCGAAACCATCCTGATGGGCCGGTGCGAAAACGAGGCACTGTTTGAAAAAACGGTGCGGTTGATCAACGATTTCAAGGGATATTTTGAATCTTACCACATGCCGGTGTATGAGAATCCCTCCCCCGGCAACAAGGCGGGGGGCATCACCACCCTGGAGGATAAGGCCCTGGGCTGCACCCAGAAGAGCGGCTCCTCCCCGGTGAAAGGGGTGCTGGCCTATGGGGAGCAGGTGTGCGCTCCCGGGCTGAACCTGCTGTCCGCCCCCGGCAACGACCTGGTGGCTGCCACGGCGCTGGCGGTGTCCGGCGCGCAGCTGATCCTGTTTTCCACTGGCCGGGGCACGCCGTTCGGCTGCCCGGTGCCCACGATCAAAATTTCCTCCAACACCCCCCTGGCCCAGCACAAGAAAAACTGGATCGATTTTGACGCCGGGCGGCTGCTGGACGGCATGACATTAAAGCAGTTGGGCGAGGAATTGATGGATTACGTGCTGCAGGTGGCGGGGGGAAAGCAGGCCCGGAACGAGGTAAACGGGTTTCACGACCTGGCGATCTTCAAGCAGGGCGTCACCCTGTAGTCCCCGCGTCGGCGCGGTCAATTGCAAAAAGGGAATCAGAAAGGAAGGAATCAATCATATGGACGTGCTCAAGCAGCTATCCCTGGTGGGCCTGGTGCCGGTGATCAAAGTGGAGGACGCCAACGACGCCGTGCCCCTGTGCCGGGCGCTGGCCAACGGCGGGCTGCCGGTGGCGGAAATCACTTTCCGCTCCGACGCGGCGGAGGAGGCCATCCGCCGGGTGCATGAGGAATTGCCCGAGGTGATCCTGGGGGCCGGCACCGTGCTGACCACCCAGCAGGTGGATCGGGCCGTGGCGGCGGGCGCATCGTATATCGTGTCGCCCGGCATCAACCCCGCCATCGTGCGCTACTGCCAGGAAAAGGGCGTGCCCATCGTGCCCGGCACCGCCAATCCCTCCAACGTGGAAACGGCGCTGGAGCTGGGGCTGAAAACCGTGAAATTTTTCCCCGCCGAGGCCGTGGGCGGCCTGAAGGTGATCAAGGCCATGAGCGCCCCCTACGGCGACGTGACCTTCCTGCCCACCGGCGGCATCAATGAAAAGAACGTGGGCGATTACCTGGCCTTCCCCAAGATCGTGGCGGTGGGCGGCAGCTGGATGGCGCCGGACGACGCCGTTAAGGCCAAGGATTGGGCCCGCATTGAGGCGCTGGCCCGCGGCGCGGTGGAATTGGTGCTGGGGCTGGAGCTGCGCCACGTGGGCATCAATTCCGGCAACGCCGATCAAGCCATGCGGGACGCCACGCTGCTGTGCAAGCTGCTGGGCTGGCAGGTGAAGGATGGCAACTCTTCCACCTTCGCCGGGATCGGCTTCGAATGCATGAAGAAGGTGGGCCGGGGCCACAACGGCCACATCGCCATCGCCACCAATTCCGTGCCGCGCGCCCGCTGGCACCTGGAGCGCCGGGGCTTCGCCTTTGACGACGACAGCGCCGTGATCAAGAACGGCAAGGTGACCGCCATTTATCTGAAGGATGAAATCGCCGGCTTCGCCTTCCATCTGCTGCAAAAATAAAGCTAAATCTCCTCTAAAACATTGAATCTTCGGGCGTCTTTTCCGCCCTGGCGTTGCTTTGGACGCCCCGCGCTGCACCGCAACGCGGAAGCGCGGGTTTCGGGCGGCAATCCAATGATTGCTCGCCCTCAGCCTCACTTCGTCGAATTTTTCAACATTTTAGATGAGATTTAGTATAAGGCGTCACGTTGCGCCTCAGAGAGATTAATAATTGATTCAATATTAAAAGGAGGACCGCATCATGGATATGAAAGCATTCAGCCTGGAAGGCAAAATCGCCTGGATCACCGGGGCCAGCTATGGCATCGGCTTCGCCATCGCCGAAGCGTACGCCGCCGCGGGCGCCACCATCGTGTTCAACGACATCAATCAGGATCTGGTCAACAAGGGCCTGGCCGCCTATGCGGAAAAGGGCATCAAGGCCCATGGCTATGTGTGCGACGTGACCAACGAGGAAGCGGTGCAGGCGCTGGTCAAGCAGATCGAGGAAGAAGTGGGCGTGATCGACATCCTGGTCAATAACGCCGGCATCATCCGCCGCATCCCCATGATCGAAATGAGCGCCGCCGATTTCCGCAAGGTCATCGACGTCGACCTGAACGCGCCTTTTATCTGCGCCAAGGCCGTCATCCCCGCCATGATCAAAAAGGGCCACGGCAAGATCATCAACATCTGCTCCATGATGAGCGAGCTGGGCCGGGAGACGGTCAGCGCTTACGCCGCGGCCAAGGGCGGCCTCAAGATGCTCACCCGGAACATCTGCTCCGAGTACGGCGAGCA
>JAFUXH010000032.1 GCA_017470945.1 Clostridia bacterium
GTACTTTGCCAATTGCAAAAGCTCCGCGCTGATCGCCTACCGGCTGGAGCAGCTGGAGAAAAAGGTGGACAAGCACAACAAGGTCGTGGAGCGCACCTACATCCTGGAGGGCCAGGTGACGGAGCTGCAGCACGATGTACGCGATTTGAAAGGAGCAAAATAACCATGAATGCCGATTATCAGAATCGTCTGAAGAGCTGGGCGCTGTGGACTTCCATCGCTGCCCTGGTGGTTTTCTGTGTGAAGCAGTTCGCCGGCCTGGACATCAGCGAGACCGTGAACGGCCTGCTGGATGTGCTGCTGCCGGTGCTGGTGGGCTTCGGTATTGTGAACAACCCCACCGACAAGAACCACCTGTAAACAAAGAAGGCCGGGGAGCAATCCCCGGTCTTTTCTGCGTTTTGGGCCTATTCCCTGAATACCACCAGCCCCAGCATCCCGCCCACAAACACCAGCGCGTGCTGCGCGTCGTGTTCGACTTTGGCGGGGCAAGCTCCACCAAACATGAGAAATCCGAACTTTCAGCCGGTTGGCGGAGGGTTCGGATTTCTTGTATTGATTGATGCACTTGACTTCTTGCTGCGTTGAGAGAAAGCGAAAGCTTGTTATAGCTAAAAATTCAATGAGCTTTTTATCGGGGGCTGGCCCTCATCCCGGTATCAGCCTTTACCGCCGATGCCCTGCAAAATCAGGGCGGGGTCCTGCAGATCGGTCACATAGCCCTTCAGCAGATCCGCCTTGCCGGCCAGGCCCCGGGAATGGGAATTGATATAGATCCGGCATTTGTTGGGGCTGTTGCGGGCCTCCTGAATCAGGTTGAGCGCCGCCGAATTGCCGTCGAAGGCCAGCAGCACCGAGGGAAAACGATTGAAAACTTCATAGGAAAAGCTTTTGTACAGCCCCATGCCGGAGCGTTCGATGGATACGAGGATGCCGATGCCCGCCGCTTGGAGCCGTGCCCTTTCCTGCCGGGTGATCTGGCTGGGCACGATGGCGAACAGCCGGAACGAGCCGGAGGCCTTGCGCACCAGATACCCCTCCTGGGCCGTCAGCGTGTGGCCCACCACAAAGAAAACGCGGCTTGGATCGGCCTTCAGCAGCAGGGCGTCGATGAACGCTTGATCCTCGGGGCGCATCTGCGTGCGCCTTTGGCTGCTGTTGAAGCTGCCGCCGGCCACCACGATGGGGGTCATGCCCTCGGGCAGTGCGGTCAGCTGGGCTTTCAGGTGCTCCTCCGCGCTGACGCGGCCGCTGCTTTTCCACAGATCGTCCCGCTGGGGCGAACGGGCGGCGTCCATTTTGCGGGTATAGAATTGCTCGGTGTCCCCGCTGGGGCAGGCCGCCTGGAACGCCCGGCTTTTTTCCGCGAATACGCGCAGGCTGTTTTCCAGGATGGCGTCCTCCGATCGGCGCATGCGGCACAATTCCGGGAAGGTGAGCCCCAGCAGCTTTTCCAGGCTCAGCTCCTCGTCGATGGAATTGGTGCCGTACAGGGCGCCGCCGTCCGTTCCCTGCACGCAGCTGATGCCGGCCTGCAAATACTGGCGCAGCGGGTGGCGGTTCAAATGGCTCAGGTTGTTGAGGCGCACGTTGGATGTGATCTGGAATTCCAGCGTGACGCCGTATTGGCGCATATCCTCCAGCAGCTTTTTTCCCTTGGCGCTGCGCAGATCGCAGGTATACAGCCCGTGGCCCACCCGCAGCGGCGGCATGGGCTGGCCGGGGGAGAGGGATTCCGTCACGCACCGGATGCTGTTGGCCACGTTATCCCGCAGGGAGTCGTTTTCGCCGGCGTGGATGCGGATCACAAAGCCGGGATGCTCCCCCGCGATGGCCACCAGCTCGTGAATCACCCCGCGCATTTCCAGGATATCGTTGATTTCCTCGCCGATGATATCGCTGCCGGCGATATAGGGATCGCCCGCCACCACCCGCAGGCACCGCAAATTTTCGATCAAATAGTCGTTGGGGACCAATTGATCCTTGATGATGGTCAGGGGGATGCGGCGGATGCCGGTCAAAAACCGCAGCAGCACGCCGGTTTCCCGGGTAACGGTCGGCATGATTTCATGGATCTGCCGAAGCTTTTCGGGGAATTCCTGGCGCTTCAGCAGGGCGGTATCGGTGATTTCCGCGTATTGGATGCCGTGCTTTTGGTATTCCCGGGCGATCCACAAAAGCAGATCCTGGTAAAGGGTGTTGTGGCTATAGCGGGAATCCTCCCGGTCCCGCAGGATGCGGGCGGCGTAGGCGCGCACCTCCCGGTCCGGGATGCCTTCGATGTTGATGCCGGTGAATTGCTCCTTGGCGCGCTGCCCCTTTGTGAACACATAGCGGTACAGATACACCTTTTCCAGGTTTTCAAATACGGCCTGGCCGTCCTTGGGGATGGTCAGGGAATTGCGGATCTTTTCGATGTTGTTCGCCGCGGCGGGCAGGTTGCCCAGGATCAGGTCGGCAAAATTGATCAGGGTAAAATCGTCGATCCTGCGCTCCCGGCGATGGCCCGTCAGCGGCAGGGAGGCCATATCCGCCTCGACCAGCCTGCGCTGAGCCTCCAGGCGCGAAAGCTGCTGCGGCGTGCAATGGAGCCCCAGCTTTTTGATGTAATAATAGGGATAGCCGATTTGGTGCATGATGCCCAGGGCGATCAGCGCGTCCGGGGGCAGGTTGCCGTTCATGTGGGTGTGCAGATCGGTGCGGAATTTGCATTCGCTGCGGATGTAGGTTTTTACGATGGTTTTTTCGATGCCCAGCCGGTAATCCTTGGTTTGGCTCATCAGCGTTTTGGAAATGGCGGGGATCGAGGCCTTCAATTCCACCCGCCCGTCGGGATAAATGTTGGCGATTTTGGTGTTTCCCAAGCGCAGGATGTACACCCGGCGGTTGTCCCCGTCGAAATAGCAGGGGATCTCATCCCGGATCACCTTCAGCCCGTTTTCGTCCATGCCGGTTTCCAGGCCGCACAGGCGGGCCAGGTTGGTGATCAGGTTCCCCGAGTGATGATTGGGCGTGCGCATCACGTAAAACAGTCGGTCGCCCTCCATATATAGCTCCACCGCGATATCCTTTTCCCGGTCCAGGTAAAACTGCTGAAAGAAAATCATAGCGCTTCATCCTCTTTCTTTTGCTGCTCCCCAGGGAATGTCGGCATATCAGCTGCGCGTCGATCCGCCCGCGTTTTCTTTCCCGGCGCTTTGATTCTATTGTATCATATGAACGGGCTGATTTCGTCACAAAATTGCAAACAGTGCATGAAAAATTGAGGAAAAAGCAAAGTGCGGGGGGACCCGCTCTTCGGTGTTACACCGCATGGCCTGCGCTATGCTTGCCCGCGCTATTCCGCGCATATTGCTTGAGCATTTCCGCGTCGCAAACCCACAAGGTGTTTATCCCTTCAAGCGGTTCCCCCGCATCCCCTTCCGAGAAAGCCATAAGGGATTTCTGGAACGTTCCTTGATTTCTATCAAGATGGATAAATCGGGTTGAAGTATCAGGTTGTTGAAAATCCCTTTTCGACGACTTGCTGGGAGATCAGCCGTTGCTTTTCCCGTAGCTCCACACCCGGAAAACGGGGCTGTATTCGACGGTAATATCCCGGGCGTTTTCGCCGGGCACCACCAGGGTGAAGTAAATGATCTGGTGTTCGTCCAGGGACGACAGGGCGTCGCAGAACATGTCGCTCATGCGGCTGGTGATGCCGGGCTCCAGGAACTCCGCCGCGTTCAGGGCATAGGCGGCGATTTTGTCCAATTCGGGGATATCGGTTGTGTTGGCGCCGATGTATTCTCCCCATTTCGCGTCGTCGGGATAGGAAACGTCGATGTAGGACATGCCGCCGTCCGGCTGCACGTAGGCGTGGAAGGTCTGCCCGCCCGCCGCGCCTTCGATGGGATAGCCCACGAAGCCGTCGGCCTGGTATTGAACGGTCCAGGTGCCGTCGGTGAGGTCAAAGGCCATATAGTCGCTTTTGTAGGCGGCCATGGCGCGGTTCAGGGCGGCGTCGGTATCCGGGATGGTCAGGGCGGGCTGCCGGGTCACCGGCAGGTTCTTCCAATCGATGGCCAGGGCGAATTCCGTTTCATAATTCATTTCGGCAAACATGCCGCCCTCCGCTTGGGGGTCCACCGTGGCGAAGGCGCACACCAAAAGCAGGCTGGCGGTGATCACAAAGGCCAGGGAAAAGGCGGCCGCCCGCTTGCCGCCCCGCAGAATGGAGGCGACCCGGGTTTTCAGCTTGCGGCCGGTCATGCTCATGCCGGTGGCCACCACGGGCAGGCCGGGCATGGCCTTCCGGGCGGCGGACTGCACCAGCACTTGGGCGTAGGCCCGCTTTTCCTCGTCGGTCATGGCGCGGGTCACGTTGTCGTCGCATTTCAGCTCCCGGTCCATGCGGCACATGGCGGCGGCCAGCCACACCAGGGGGTTGAACCAGTGCACCGCGCAGCAGATCAATTGCAGCAGCGTCCACCAGGGGTCGCGGGCCTTGGCGTGCCAGGTTTCATGCAGCAGCATTTGCGCGGCGTCCTGGGGCGAGGCCGAGGCGGGCAGGGCGATGTAGGGCCTGATCAGCCCCACCAGGCAGGCCCCGGGCAAGGGATCGGTCAGGTAAACGGGCAGGGGCTTTACCCCCTGGCGCTGGCACAGGGCCTGGTATTCTGCCAGCAATTCGCCGCTGATGGGCTCGATGCGGTTCCGCTTCAGCTTCCGGCGGAAGAGCACGTTGGATGCGATGAACCAGCCGATCACCCCCGCCGCCCCGGCCAGATACAGCCGCATGACGGCCCGGGGCGTTTTGCCGTCGTACATGCCGTTGGAGATTTGCCGAATGCTCCGGTTAAGCGGGTTGCTGTCGAAAACCCGCTGGGGATCCGCCGCGCTGCCACTCTGCCGCAGGCTGGATACGAAGGCTCGGCTGTACAGGCTGTCCAGTGCGTCCCGGAAGCGCACCTCGATCTGCCCGGCGATGGGGCGCACCGCCGCCTGGTCGTAATTGTAGGGCGTTTGGATTTCGTGAATGACGGGGTTGGGCAGGGCCAGGGGGCACAGCAGCCGCACGGCCACCAGCAGCCAGGCGAAGCACAGCGCCCTGTTGCCCAGGGCCGGACGGAAAAATTTCCGGATCGCCGCCATCAGCACGATGGCGATGGAGGCGATGAGGGTCGATTCGATCAGAAAGTTATAGATTGCCGCGGTACGCATTTATTTCCCCTCCTTGCGCAGCATGGCCACTAATTCTTCCATTTCCTTCACGGTGATTTCCCCGGAATCCACCAGATTGCTGATGAGCAGGCTTGCTTTGCCGGAAAACACGCTGCTGAGCAGCTTTTTCGTTTGCTGGCTGGAGGCGTCGGCCTGGGTGACGAGCGGGGTGTAGGTTTTCACCGGCCCCGATTCATCCACCTTCACGGTGCCTTTTTCCTCCATGCGCTTGAGCAGGGTGATCACGGTATGGCGGGTCCAGCCCGTTTTGGGCGATAGCTCCCGGGTGATCTCAGCCATGGTCCGGGGCGATTTTCCCCACAAGACCTCCATGATTTTCCATTCCGCTTCGGTACAGTTGATGGGCATTCGTTTTTTTCCTCCTTTGGGAAAAGGATGTGGTAAACAGCTGTCTACAGGTAGTATACAGCTGTCTACCAATCCTGTCAAGGGTTGGAATTGTAACAAATCCTCAGCCCACGCCCGCGCCGTATTCCAGGATGCGGAAGGTGGGCCAGGCCTGCACCGTCAGGTTCCGGCCGTCAACGGGTTCGCCTTCCAGTTCCAGCCAATAGTTCAGATACACGCAGCCGTCCCGCTCGAAGGCGTCCTCCTCCTGCAGCAGGTTCATCACGGCCCCGTTTTCCGCCAGGGGGATCCAGGCCTGCAGGTAATCCCACAATTGCATCAGCCAGGCGTAATACAGATCGTCCTCCATCGGGTTGGGGATGGGGATCCTGTCGGCATCGGACCACAGGCCGCCTTCCACAGCCCGCATATAGCGCAGGGTGCCGTCCTCCCGCAGCAGCAGATAGCCCGTCCGGTCCACGCCCCGCAGGGCTTCCGTTTCGTCGGCCAGGCCCAACGGGTCGCTGAAATTGGTGATGTATACCGTCACGTGATCGAGATCGTAATCCATATCCTGCCGGGCGTTCAGGGCGGCATCTTCCGGCACGCGCCAGTTCAGCAGGGGCGATTGGGCGTATGCCAGCGCCTGGGCGGCGGCTTCCTCCGGGGTGGTCAGGCGCTTGGGCGGGGGACAGCCCTGCGCATTCAGGGTGGGAATATCCGCCAGGCGGGGAAGGCCCTCCCCCCAGGCGGCGACGGGCAGCAGCGTCAGCAGGGCCAACAGGCAAATCAACCGTTTCATGATCCAATTCCTCTCTTTCGTATAGATGGTAGACAACTGTTTCCGCTTATATAGACGAAGCAGGGGCCGCTTTTGTTGCATCAATTTGGAAAAAATAATAAAAAACGCGAATCATGACAAACGATTGTTTACATTCGTGCCATCATATTTTCGCAATTCGGGCATATACTATCAACGCGGGCTTGTGAAACCCGGAAGGGAAGAGGGGGCTTCTATCTTTCCGCTTCGCCGCATAGGATGGGGCAGGAAGGGGGATCATGAGCATGATGAAACAGGCGAAGGCCGAGCGGGCAGCCGGCAGGATGAAAAAGCGCTGGCCGGCGGGGATCGCATCGGCCCTGGCGCTGCTGTGCGCCGTCAGCGGGGTGTACCTCGCGCGGGCGAACAGCGCCGAGGTGGTGGCCCGCAAGCGGGAATTGCCCGTTTATTCCGTGGATCGCGACGACAAGAAGATCGCCATCAGCTTCGACGCCGCCTGGGGCGGGGATAAAACCACCAAGATCCTGGATATCCTGGATGCGTACGGGGTAAAGACCACCTTTTTCCTCGTCGATACCTGGACCCAGCGCTTCCCTGAGCTGGTCAAGGAAATCCACGACCGGGGGCACGAAATCGGCAATCATTCCACCACCCATCCCCAAATGAGCAAGCTGACGCCGGAAAAGATCCGGCAGGAGCTATCGGTCATGGCGCAAAACCTGGAGGCCATCACCGGCGAAAAACCCACCCTGTTCCGCGCGCCCTACGGGGATTACAACAATCAGGTGATCCTGACCGCCCGGGAGGCGGGCTACGTGCCCGTGCAGTGGAGCGTGGATTCTCTGGACTGGAAAAATAAGGGTGTGCAGGATATTATTGCCAGAACGACGAATTCTATACGCAGCGGCGATATCGTTTTGTTCCACAACGATTCCAGGGACATCCTGGAAGCGCTGCCAACGATCCTCAAAAGCTATCGGCAGCAGGGGTTGACCGTGGTGCCCGTGGGGGAGCTTCTGCTGCAGGGGGAAACCACCATCGACGTGCAGGGGGTTCAGCACCCCGCCGCCGCTACTGTACCGGAGGTGTAAGGATATGGATACGGAAAACAATCAGCTGACCCTTTGCGGCGTGATCGAAACCGCGCCGGTACTGGATCACGAGGTTTTTGGGGAAAATTTTTATCGGATGGATGTCAGCGTGCCCCGGCTGTCCGGCGCGCAGGATATTTTGCCCGTCACCATCAGCGAACGGCTGATGAACAGCCAGGTGGTGCCGGGGGTGCGGCTGGGCATCGTGGGGCAATTGCGCTCCTACAACAAGGTGATGGGCGGCTCCGGCCGGCTGCTGCTGACCGCCTTTGCCCAGCGCCTGCTGGCCCCTGACGACGCGGAGAACCCCAACATCATCCGCCTGACCGGGGCGCTGTGCAAGCCACCGGCCTTCCGCACCACGCCCTTCGGCCGGGAAATCACCGATCTGATGCTGGCGGTGAATCGGGCCTTTGGCAAAAGCGATTACATCCCCTGCATTGCCTGGGGCCGCACCGCCCGCTATGCCGCCGGGCTGAGCGTGGGCGATAAATTGGAGGTGCAGGGCCGTTTCCAGAGCCGGGAATACCAAAAGCAGCTGCCCGACGGCACCGTGATGAACCGCGTCGCCTACGAGGTATCGCTCAGCCGCCTGACCTGCCTGAAGGACGCCCCGGTGGTCGCCGCCGCCCAGCCGGCGGCCCAGGATCAGCCGGTGCAATAATATAATCATCAGAACAGCAAAAACCGCTCTTTGAAAAATCAAAGAGCGGTTTCAGACTGTTAAAAACCAAGGATGCATTGAGGGGGACACGGTCAGAAAGCGATAAACTTGAATTTGAAATCCCAAAAATCATAGGCATCCGCCGCTGATTATAGGGCTTTAATGAAATCCTCTGAAACCGTTGAAAACAAAGGATTTTCCGCAATCTGCTCACCGAATCCCTTTATTAAATGTTACACCGTTTCTATAACGCCCGCGCCGCTCATAAGGGCAAAAGCAAGGGCAAGATTAACCCATAACAGGATATAACAAGGTGTGGCAATCGGGAGCCTGTGACATA
>JAFUXH010000033.1 GCA_017470945.1 Clostridia bacterium
GGGATTACGCGCCGATGGCGGGGGCGGCGGGGGCGGTGTCGATGCCGGTGCGGTCGCCCAGGCTGATCTTCCAAAGCTGCGCCCAGGTGCCGTCCGCTTCGATCTTCTACAGGAAGGCGTTCACGAAGGCCACGCCGTCAGAATTCAGGGGCAGGCCGATGCCATAAGGATCCACGGGGCCAAACACGTCGCCAGCCACCGCATAGAGGCCGGGGTTCTTCACGATGGAATTGAGGATCAGGGTATAGTCGGTCACATACGCGTCGGCGCGGCCCAGTTCCACAGCGGCGCGGGCTTCGATGTCGGTTTCAAACTCCTGCACGATGGCGTCAGGGGCAAATTCGGCCAGGATGACGGGGCCGGTGGAGCCGGACTGGGTGGCCACGATCTTGCCGGCCAGGCTGTCGATACCGGTGATTTCCTCATTGCCGGCCTTCACCAGCACGGCCTGCTGGGAGGTGTAGTAGGGGCCGGCGAAGGAGATCACTTCCTGCCGGGAGGGAGTGATGGAATAGGTGGCGAACACGGCGTCCACCTGGGCGCTCTGCAGCACGGATTCACGAGTGCTGGACGTGACCTGGGTCAGTTCGAATTTGGTTTCATCGCCCAGGATGTAGCGGGCCAGCAGCTGATACAGCCCGGCGTCGAAGCCGCGCAGGCCGTCGTCGGTTTCATCCAGCTGGCTGAACAGGAAGGAGGTGCGGGTGCCGCCCACCTTCAAAATCCCCGCTTCCTTGACGGCGGTGGCCCAGGCGCTGGCGGCGATATCGGCTTCATCGGCAATGGGGCCGGCGGCGATCAGGGCGTCGAAGGCTTCCTTGTCGATGGCAACGGCTTCGGGTTCTTCGGCGATGGCGGCGGCAAACACCGTCAGCGTCAGGGCCAGCACGGCCAGGAGAGCGAATACTTTCTTCAAAGACTTCATGTTGCGTATCCTTCTTTCTTCAAATCTATTGCCACGCAATCGCGTGATCATCCAATGAATGGGTTGGTTCAGCCAGGCGCGTCGGAAGCTCACATTCGATCGCACACCCTGCCGACCCGGAATTCCATCTGCAAGAAAATCCCTCCTGAATCAAAAACGTCCGCCGGTGTTTCGCAGGATGCCCCCACCGACAGACGCCTGATCTTATTCGCGCGTACAGCAAAGGCAAACGGCCTTGTGCCATCGCTCCGCGCTGCAAACATTCATTTGATTAAGTATGCACCGTGGGCATGATGGCGGTCTTTGTGCTACACAAGGGACAACACATTTCCATATCGCTCACCATGACCACTCCTTTCCTTGCAGGTTTGAATGCATTATAAGCCAGAAAGACTTTTCTGTCAATAACTGCCATATTGGTTTTTTTCGCATTTTCATATAGCAAATTTTAATAACGGGTTATATTTTTATGCTATAACGCGAAGAATCATACATCCGATACCCAAATCCTCTATGACGAGCGCGCTTCACTCCTGCGGGTTCATCTTCGCCCAGATGCCGCCCGCCTTCAGGGCCGGCAGCACCGCGTGATAAAAGATCGGCGCGGCCACGATGGCGGCCCCGGCGTTGATCAGGGAGGGAATCAGCTTGCTCATAACGGTGACGCCAACCGCGTCCAGGGGGTAGCCGTACACAAAGCGATTGTAGATGTAGGTTTTCAGCATATACAGCGCCACGTAAGTCAGCGCGCCGATCACGCTGGAAAGCAGGGTGCGGTCCAGGCGGGTCGTGCTGCGATCCTTCCAATACAGGATCTTGCCGCACACATAGGCCATGGCAAATTTGCTGACAAAGGTGATCAGCACGTTGATCAGGTCGTACCCGCCAAATGCGTCGTAAATGGCGGAACCCAGGCCTGCGGCAATGCCGCCCGGCACCGGCCCCAGCAGCATGCCGCTCAGCAGGCAAACCGCGTTGGCGAAATGCACCTTGGAGCCCAGCAGCGGAAAGCGGAACAGCGTGACCACATACACCATGGCAGCCAGTACACCCACAAACACGATGGTATAAATGTTGATGCGTTTGTTGGAATTCATGCCCGTTCAACTCCTTCAATTTTTTCTTGACCAGGGAACGAGGCTTAGTATATACTGATATTGGACTTATGAAAAGTACCAGAAAAGGAGAAAATTATAAGACCAGATGAACATCAACAAACCTGCCTATCTGCAATTATACGAAGCAATGCGGGAGGAAATCATCCAAGGGGCGTGGCCCTTCGGCGGGCGGCTGCCTTCCCGCCGGCAAACGGCCCGGGATCGGGGCGTCAGCGTGATCACAGTGGAGCATAGCTATGAACTGCTGTGTCAGGAGGGCTACATCGAAGCGCGGCCCCGCAGCGGCTTTTATGTGATATACCGCACGGTGGACGGCTTTGCGATGGCTTCTCCCGCGCCGCCCGCCGCTTCTGCCGCTACCGCCGCACCCACCTTTCCCTTGGATCGGGAAAACGTTTTTCCCTTTTCCGTGCTGGCCCGCACCATGCGCCGGGTGCTGACGGAGATGGGCGAAGCCCTCATGGATAAATCCCCCAACGCGGGCTGTGACGCGCTGCGGGAAGCCATTGCGCGGTATCTGGCCCGCAATCGGGGCATCATGATCGGGGCGGATCAAATCGTCATCGGCTCCGGCGCGGAATATTTGTACGGCCTTGTGGTGGAAATGCTGGGCCGGCAGCGGATTTACGGCATCGAATCCCCCTCCTACGAAAAAATCGAGCAGGTGTACCGGGCCAAGGGCGTGTACTGCGAATTGCTGCCCCTGGGGCACGACGGCATCGAAACGAAAGCGCTGATGGCAGCCGGCGCTTCCGTGCTGCACATCACCCCTTACCGCAGCTTCCCCAGCGGCGTCACCGCCAGCGCCTCCAAACGCCAGGAGTACCTCCGCTGGGCGGAGGAGGGCGATCGCTTTTTGGTGGAGGACGATTTTGAATCGGAGTTTTCCCTGCTGCGCAAGCCGGAGGAAACGGTGTTTTCCCGCGCACGGAAAGAGAACGTGATCTATCTCAACACTTTCACCCGCACCGTATCCCCCGCCATCCGGGTGGGTTACATGGTGCTGCCAAGGCGGCTGATTCCGGTATTTAGCGAGAAGGTGGGGTTTTATTCCTGCACGGTGCCCGCGTTTGAGCAATACGTGCTATCCTCCCTGATCGATACGGGGGATTTTGAACGCCATATCAACCGGATCCGCCGCCAGGAGCGCAAGCGCCTGACCGGCAAACCATAACCATAAGCACGTAAAAATCCCGGCGCTGCAGCGTCGGGATTCAGGTTGTCGAAAAAGTGTTTTCGATAGCGGAAGCAACCTTCGGTTGCTCCTCGCCGCCGCGCATGTCGTCGGCTACGGAATGAAATCGAAGGGCTGCGGCCCTTCGATGCATCCTTAGGTTTTTTGATAAACTATACCCCTACACTGCAGCGTCGTTTTTTTATATTGACAGGTGTGTTTTAGGATACCACGGTCACCCAGTCCCCCGCCTTGGCGGAACCTGGCTGCAGGACCTTGGCGAAAATTCCTTCCCGGGGCATCACGCAATCCCCCGCCTTTTCACGGATGGCGCAGTTGAAGTGGCATTCCTTTCCGATCTGGGTCACTTCACACAGGGCGGTGCCGATCTTGATTTTCGTGCCCACCGGCAGCTCGTACAAAGTCAGCCCCTCCGTCAGGATATTTTCGGCAAAATCCCCGGGCTGCAGGGTAAAATCGATGTGCTGCTGCACTTTTTGCACGCTTTCCATGCCCAGTAGGCTGACCTGCCGATGCCAGTTACCGGCGTGGGCGTCGCCCACGATGCCGTGATCCACCTGCAAATCGATTTTCTCCACCGAGTGCTTCTGGGTGCCCTTTTGCTCGCTGATGTTGACGGCGATGATCCGCGCCGCCTTGGGGGCGCAGTCGGCGGAGCCGGAGGAGCGAAGGATCTCCACCCCGTGGCGCACCGGCTTGATCACAGCGCTGAAATTTTCGGTGCTGGCTTTTTTGCTGCCCGGCAGGTTGATGATCAGGGTGCCGCCCCGGATGCCCGCCGTTTCCCGGGACAGGCAGCCATTGGGGGTGATTTTCATGCTTTCCGCCCGCATGGCCTCGGGGATCCCGGGGGCCAGGCGCTCTATCACGTCCAGGGTGGCTTCCGGCGTCACGTCCCGGGGCGAAAAGCCGGTGCCGCCGGTGGTCAGCACCAGGGCGGCGCGCATTTCATCGGCGCAGATGATCAATTCTTTTTTGATGATTTCCCGTTCGTCTGGCACGATGGTGGTATAGATCACGTCCCATCCCTGCTCCTTCAGCATTTGGCACAGGGCGGGGCCGCTTGTATCCTCCCGTTCCCCCCGGAAGCCCTTATCGCTGACCGTGATCACGGCCGCGGTGAACTGCGTATCGCTCATCATTCTTCATCCTTCCTGTAATAATCGCCGTGAACGCCGCCTGTTTTCTGTAACAGCCTCAGATCGGCAATCACCATATCCCGCTGCACGGCCTTGCACATATCATACACCGTCAACGCCGCGCCGGACGCCGCCGTCAGCGCCTCCATTTCCACGCCCGTCCTGCCGTCGCACTGCACGGTGGCTTCGATTTCCACCGACAGCCTGCTTTCGTTCAGCCACAGCTTCAAATCCACGCCGCTGATCAAAATGGGATGGCACATGGGGATCAGGTGGGGCGTTTCCTTGGCCGCCATGATGCCGGCCACCTGGGCCACGGTGAGCACGTCGCCCTTTTTCACGCCCCCGGTGCGGATCAGATCAAAGGTGCTTTGGTTCACCAGCACCCGGGCCGCCGCCGTGGCCGAACGATGGGTGATTTCCTTCTCCCCCACGTTTACCATCCGGGCGCGGCCGGCTTCGTCAAAATGCGTAAAATCCTGGGGCATGGCTTCATCCTCCGATCTGGTTCATGGTGCGTTCGGCGTGGCTGCGCTGGGTGGCGGAAAGGGTCTCATGCTCCCGGGGCTTCATGCCCACCGCCCGGCGCAGGGCCGCCACCATTCCTTCGTAATCCAGGCCCTTGATGCTGATTTCGTCCCCCGAATGCAGGCAGGGCTTTACATGCCCATCCGCCGTCAGGCGCAGGCGGTTGCATTCGCCGCAAAAATGATTGGACAGGGGGCTGATCAGGCCGATGCACCCCTTCGCACCGGGCAGGCGGTACAATTGGGCCACCCCGTCATGGCCGCCCGCGGGCACAGCTTCGGGCAGGGCGCTCAGCACCCGGGATGCGGGGATATAAGCGTCCTCGCCCAGCAGCGTATCCCCCGGCATGGGCATCAATTCGATGAACCGCACGTCCACCGGCTCCTGCTGGGTCAGCGCCGCCAGGGCGGGGATTTCGTCGTCGTTGAAACCGCCGATCAGCACCACGTTGATTTTAACCTTGTCAAATCCGGCGTCCAGCGCCGCGCGGATGCCCTTCCATGCGTCATGCAGGTTTCCCCGGCGGGTGATGAACGCGTATTTTTCCGGGTTCAGGGTGTCCAGGCTGATATTCACCCTGCGGATACCCGCCTCCCGCAAGGGAGTGGCCAGGGCGGGCAGCATCACGGCGTTGGTGGTGATGGCCGTATCGACGATCCCCTCCACCTGGGCGACCCTGCGGCAGATCGATAAAATGTTGGGCTTGGTCAGCGGCTCCCCGCCGGTGATGCGCACCTTGTTCACGCCGATGGCGGCGGCTGCCCGCACCGCCAGGATCATTTCATCCTCCGTCAGCAGGTCAAAGTGGCTGCGTTTGGGCACGCCTTCCTCCGGCATGCAGTAGCGGCAGCGCAGGTTGCACAGCTCCGTCACCGACAGGCGCAGGTAGGTCACGTTTCGTCCGTATGCGTCAATCATATCAGTACCTGCCGAACGTGCAATTGGGGAAGTGGCAAACGTCGCAAAGCTGGCACAGCCCGCCGTCGCAAAGATTCACCAAATCCTGCTTGGTGAATTTCACTCCCGCGAAGATTTGGGGCAGCATCGCGTCAAAAATGGTGGTGGGCATCGAAATGGCGGCCCCGGGCACGCCGGTGACGGGAATATCGCCCAAATAGGCCATCAGCGTCATGTTGCCCGGCTGGCTGGGCACCCCGTGGCTGACCACGTCGCACCCCAGCTGCCGGATAGCGGAAGGGGTCAGGTCGTCGGGATCCACCGACATGCCGCCGGAAAAGATCAGGAAATCCGCCCCTTTGCTCAAAAAATCCTGAGCGGCGTTCACCAGCATGTTCAGATCGTCGTCGCACACCGCGGCGCCGATCACTTCGCCGGGATACTGCTTCAGCTTGGCCCGGGCTACCTGTTCAAATTTATCCCGAACGCGGCCGTGATAGATTTCCGAGCCGGTGATGATGATGCCTGTTTTCAAGGGCCGGTAGGGCAATAAATCGATCAGCTTCTTTCCCGCGCACATTTGCTCCGCCCGGATGATCTGTTCTTCCTTTGTCACCAGCGGCACGATACGCATGGAAGCCAGCCGCATCCCCTTCTGCACGGGATAATGATCGGGCAGGGTTGATATGGTCAAATCGCCGATGGAATTGACCTCCTTCAGCAGGGCAGTATCCACCCGCAGCATGCCCGCGCCATCGGCGATCAGCACCACCTTGCCCTCGGCGGGGGCGGTGTAATGGGCAAGCGGCACCGGGGCCATGGCGGCCATGCGCAAGGCGGCGTCCTCCTCATGGATTTCCCCGGCGTTTTCCTCCCACACGAACACCGTGCGCTTGCCGATATCCAGCATGTGAGGAATATCCTCTTTTTCGATCACGTGGCCCCGGCGGAACGCGACGCCTTTAAATCCGTCGCGCATCTCGGTCAGGTCGTGACACAGGGTCATACCCACGGCGTCTTGCACTCGAATTTTCTTCATTCCTTGTTCCTTCTTCCTTACAGCAGAAATCCCCGCAGTGTTTCCCCCGGCTGCACCGGGCCGCTGCCGGCGGGGATCAGGGCGAAGGCGTCGCACCCAATGGTGCTGGACAACACCACGTTCCCCTGATCCTTCGGCGCGCAAAACTGTACCCGTCCATCGGAAAACTGCAAGCGGCCCCGTAAAAACCGGGTAGCAGGGCTTTTCTTGGGAAAGCCGTTCACGATCTCCGCCTGGATTTCCCGGGGCATGGGATCGGCCCGGCCCGCCAATGCGCGGACGGCCGGCAAGGCGCAGGCACAGTAATTGGTCAGGGCGGAGGCGGGATTGCCCGACAGCCCCAGCACCAGTTTGCCCTGTGCCACGCCATAGGCGCAGGCCATGCCGGGCTTCATATCGACACCCCGCGCCAGGATCTCCGCCCCGGCCATCTCCATGGCGGCGGGGGTCACATCCCAATCGCCCACGGACACGCCGCCGGTGAGCAGAATAGCGTCGCACTGCCCCAGGCCGACTGTGATCAGCCGGGCGATCTGCTCCGTTTCATCTCCCGCCAGGCCGAGATACGTTACCTTGCATCCCTCCCGCTGCAGGAGGGCGGTGAAGGAAGCCCGGTTGGCGTTGCGGATTTTGCCGGGAGCTTGAGCTTCGTCGGCTTCCACCACCTCGCTGCCGGTGGAAATCAGGCCGATCACAGGCTGCCGATACACCAAGGGCTGGGCGACGCCTTGAGCGGCCAACGTGCCAGCCAATCCCGCGTCGATCACCGTGCCGCAGGGAGCCAGCAGCGTCCCTGCCGCCACGTCCTCGCCCCGTTTTACGATGTTGTCCCCGCTGCGCAGGATGTTAAATACCGTCACGGTATCGTCTGTAAATTCCGTGCGCTCGAAATTGATCACGCAGTCCGCCCCATCGGGGATTTTCGCGCCGGTCATCAGGCGGGCGGCAGTCCCCTTCGTGACGGGCAGGGCGGGCACCGCGCCGGCGGGAATAGTTTCCGTCAGGCGCAGGGTGACGGGATGATCCTTGCCGGCCTGAAGCACGTCCTCCGCCCGGAAAGCGTAACCATCGTAGGCGGAGCGGTCAAAGGGCGGCACGTCCTCCCCTGCCAGCAAATCAAAGGCCAGCACCCGGCCTGCGCACTGATCAAGGGGCACCCGTTCGGTATCCACCTTCCGCGCCAGAGATAAAAGCAGATCCCTGGCTTCGATCCAGGAGGCGTTATTTCGCATGACGATCAACCTTTCAATTGTAATATGCCGTCCACCGGCAGATGCACGGTCAGTTGTTCCGCCTGGATACGCCGCCAGGCATCTTTTTCCATTTCCCAGCCGATGGGAAGGGCATCCGCCCGAACGCCCATGGGACGCAGCATCACCGTGATGGAGAAGGGATTTTCGATCACCTCCATCACCCGGCACAGGAAGCTGTTTTCACCCGGCCCGGGCTGCACCGAATGCATGCGGATGCCCAGGGCGTCGGTATCAGGCTTCAGGGGCAGGTTCAACGTGATGCCCCAGTCGATGGCTTCGGCGCGGTGATCATCCAGCCGGCGGATGGCCGATACGTTTTTGCATCCCGTCAACACGCAGCCCGCCCGGGTACCCGGATCGGCAAATACCGCCCGGCGGGAACCGAACCGCTCCACACGTCCGTCCCGCACGATGGCCACGCTGTCGGCCATGCGGTACACCTCGTCCCGGTTGTGGGAAACCAGCAGCACCGTTTTGCCAAATTCCCTGATCACCTGGCGCATCTCCTGCTCCATGCGGAAGCGCAAATGGCTGTCCAGGGCGGAGAAGGGCTCATCCAGCAGCAGGATCCGGGGCTGGCTGACCAGCATCCGGGCCAGGGCCACCCGCTGCTGCTGCCCGCCGGACAGCTGAGAGGGCAGACGGGAGGCCAGATCGGCGATACCGAAGGCTTCCAAGGCGTGGTTTGCCGCCTGCTCCCGCTCCATTCCCTTCATGGTTCGCCGCGCCCCGCACAGCACGTTTTGCTTTACCGTCATCTGGGGAAACAGGGCGTAATGCTGAAACATCAGGCCCACCCGCCGCTGCTGGGGCGTAACGTTGATGTGCTTTTGAGAATCAAACACGGTTTCGCCGTCCAGCACGATGCGGCCCCGGTCGGGCTTTTCCACCCCGGCGATGCAGCGCAGCGTCATGCTTTTGCCGCAGCCGGAAGCGCCCAGCAGCGCCAGCGTTTCATCCCCCGCCGCAAATTGCATTTTCAGGGAAAAATCGCCCAGCTTTTTTTCGATGTCGACTTCAAGCGCCACGCCTTTTCCCCCTTTGCTCCCGCTTTTCCAGCAGGTTCACCGCCAGCAGCACCACGAAGGAAATAGCGATATTGACCAGCACCCACCGAAACGCCAGCCCATCGTCATTGGTGCGCCACAGCTGATACACGGTGGTGGAGATGGTGGCGGTGCGGCCGGGGGTATAGCCGGCGATCATGCTGGTGGCCCCGTATTCCCCCAGGGCCCTGGCAAAGGAAAGCACCGTGCCCGCCAGGATGCCGGGCCGGCAGGCCGGCATGCGGATCCGCCAGAAAATAAAGGTATTGGAAAGCCCCAGGGTCCTGGCCGAGGCGGCCAGAGTTTCGTCAAAGCTTTCGAAAGCCCCGCGGCAGGTGCGGTACATCAAGGGAAAAATCACCACCGCCGTGGCGAATATGGCCGACCACCAGGTCATGGTCAGGCGCAGGCTGAAATGCTCCAGAAAAAACGCGCCCACCGCCCGGCGCGGCCCCAGCACCCGCAGCAGCAAAAAGCCCACCACCGTGGGCGGCAGCACCAGCGGCAGCGTCAGCACTACGTCCAGCACGCCCTTGACGATCCGGGGCGCTTTGGCGATATAGTAAGCGGCCAGAATGCCAAGGAAGAAAATGATCGCCGTACTGATCCCGGCAATGCGTAAGGAATTCCATAAGGGATACAGATCCACGCCCTTCGTTCCCTTCTTTTATCGTTTAAAGCCCGGCGAAGCGGATGGCCCTCCGCCGGGAAGAAAACCGATCAGTCGTGCTTGGGTGAGAAGCCCACGGCTTCAAATACGGCGTCCGCTGTTTCGCTGGTCAGGAAGGTAAGATAGTCCCGGGCGGTTTCTTCGTTCCGGGTCACATTCAGCACAGCGGCGGGATAGATCACCTGGCCGCACATTTCTTTGGTGGCCGTATCCACCACCTGCAGGCCGGCGGAATACGCGTCGGTGCCGTAGATGATACCGCAGTCCACCGCCGCTTCGGATACCTGGGTGGTCACTTCCTTCACGTTGCTGCCGTATGTGATCACGCCGGATTTCGCCAGCGCGTCCTCATCCAGCCCGTAATAGGCGAAGATCTTTTGCGTATACTGGCCTACCGGCACATCGCTGTTGCCCATGGCCAGCAGGATGGCGCCGCTCTTCAGGCCGTCCACCAGGGCGTCGTAGCTGGTAATGTCCTTGGGGTTTCCCGCCGGCACAGCCAGGGCCACTTTGTTTTCCAGCAGATTGATGCGGGTGCCCTGCAGCACGAAATCCAGCCCGTTGGTATTGACAGCGGGATCGGCCGTGATATCCAGTTGGTTCATCTGCTTGGGCGCGGCGGAAATGAACACGTCGCACTCCGCGCCGCTTTCGATCTGGGTTTTCAGGGTGCCGGAGGAATCGAAGTTGTATACGATGTTCACGTCAGGATGCGCCTGCTCGTAAACTTCCTTGAGCTGCGTCAGCGTTTCGGTCATGGACGCGGCGGCGAATACGATCAGATCCTCTCTGCTCTCTTCGGCCAGGGACGCATGAAGGCCCAGGCTCAGGGCCAGGGTCAGGATGAGCAGCCGAGAAATGGTCCTTTTCATCATGGTGTTTCCCCTCTCTTTCGTCATGGTTTCCGTCTTCCCGGAAACGGAGGAAACACAAACAAGCCGCCATCCAGGCCGCATGCTCCGCCGTCTCCTTTCCAAAAGGGAGGCTGCGCCGTTTCCAGCGTCAACCCTATGCGAAGGCCCGGCGGATCTTTACAAGAAAAAATCCGCGTATTCCATCAGGATACACGGACAGAGGGAGGCATATCGTCGATCCCATACGCCCCCTGTTCATGTCTCCTTTTCAAATACGGAAGGTGCAGCCGTTTCCCGCTGCGCCATGGCCGGGGCCTCCGGCGCGGCCCAGGCTCCATAGCGTCAGCCACAGGAGCAAGGGCTCGAAGACGTCATTATTATGACATATTTCCTGTTTCCTTGTCAAGCGTAGCGGACCGTTTCGCCTATCTTTTCACAATTCCCTTTTTCATAAATGATGCGGCCTGTGCAACGAGGATCCGGCGGTGAAAAAATTTTTTCGTAGTTAGAAGGAATTTACCGTGTTCATGAAGAATACTTCGACACGGTTCGAGTTAATTTTGGTTAACTTTTACGGAGGAACAATCAAATGACATTAAACGATCTGAAGCCCGGTCAATCCGCCCGGATCAACACCGTGGGCGGCGAAGGGGCCCTTCGGCAGCACTTCCTGGATATGGGGGTCATTCCCGGCGCGGAAGTAACGCTGATGAAGCTGGCTCCCCTGGGCGACCCCATGGAGCTGCGCATTCACGGCTACGAACTGACGCTTCGCCTGGCCGATGCCGAAAAAATTGGCGTGACCGCCGTTGCAAAGCCCCAGGATGCCGCTCGGCAGGCCGTGCGCAAGGTGAAATCATCCGCTCACCCAGGGCTGGGCGAGGAAGGCAAATTCCACCCCAAGGGCAGCGGCGATCCCCTGCCGGAGGGCACGAAGCTGACCTTCGCGCTGGTGGGCAATCAGAACAGCGGCAAAACCACCCTGTTCAACCAATTGACCGGCGCCAATCAGCACGTGGGAAATTTCCCAGGCGTCACCGTGGATCGAAAGGACGGGGCCATTCGCGGCCAAAGCAATACCTCCATCACCGATCTGCCCGGCATCTATTCGATGTCGCCCTATTCCAATGAGGAATTGGTTTCCCGGAATTTTGTGCTGAATGATCGCCCCAAGGGCATCATCAACATCGTGGACGCCACCAACATCGAGCGCAACCTGTATCTGACTATGCAGGTGCTGGAAATGGGCATCCCCACGGTGGTGGCCCTGAACATGATGGATGAAATGACCGGCAACGGCGGCACGGTGGATATCAACGCCATGGAGGCACTGCTGGGCGTGCCGGTGGTGCCCATTTCCGCCGCCAAGAATCAGGGCGTGGATGAATTGGTGAAGCATGCCGTGCACATTGCCAAATACCAGGAAAAGCCCCTGCGGCAGGATTTCTGCTCCAGTGCCGATCACGGCGGGGCGGTGCACCGCTGCCTGCACGCGGTCAGCCACCTGATCGAAGACCACGCCGAAAAGGCCGGCCTGCCGGTGCGCTTTGCAGCGAGTAAGCTGATCGAGGGGGACGAATTGATCCTGCATCAATTGGATCTGGATCAAAACGAGCAGGAGACCCTGGAGCACATCGTGTTCCAGATGGAAAAGGAACGGGGGCTGGATCGCAGCGCCGCCATGGCCGATATGCGCTTTGCCTTCATTCAGAAGGTGTGCGACCAGTGCGTGATCAAGCCCCGGGAAAGCAAGGAGCATATCCGCAGCCAGAAGATCGATCAGATTCTCACCGGCAAATTCACCGCCCTGCCAGTATTCATTATGATCATGGCACTGGTTTTCTTCCTCACTTTCAACGTGATCGGCGCGTGGCTGCAGGATCTGCTGGCAGAGGGCATCGAAGTGCTGGGCGGCTTGGCGGAGGAAGCCATGATCGCCGGGCATGTGAATGAGGCCATCCGGGGCCTGGTGATCGACGGTATTTTCGAGGGCGTGGGCAGCGTGCTGAGCTTCCTGCCTATTATCGTGACCATGTTCTTCTTCCTGTCGCTGCTGGAAGACAGCGGATATATCGCCCGAGTGGCCTTCTTTATGGATAAGCTGCTGCGGAAGATCGGCCTGTCCGGCCGCAGCATCGTGCCCATGCTGATCGGCTTTGGCTGCACGGTGCCGGCGGTCATGTCCACCCGCACCCTGCCCAGCGAGCGGGATAGGAAGCTGACCATCCTGCTGACCCCCTTCATGAGCTGCACCGCCAAATTGCCCATTTACGCCTTCTTCGTCAGCGCCTTCTTTCCCAGGCAGGGCGGGCTGATCATGACGGGCCTGTACGTGCTGGGCATCGTGATGGCCATCCTGGTTGCGCTGCTGTACAAAAAAACGCTGTTCAAGGGCGAGGCCGTGCCCTTCGTGATGGAGCTGCCCAATTATCGGCTGCCCAGCCTCCGGAACGTGATGCAGCTATTGTGGGAAAAGGCCAAGGATTTCCTGCAGAAAGCGTTTTCCGTCATTCTGATCGCCACCATTGCCGTGTGGTTCCTCAAGAGTTTTGATTTCCATTTCAATCTGGTGCAGGATTCTCACGACAGCATTCTGGCGGCGATATCCGGCTTCCTGGCGCCTATCTTCAAGCCCATCGGCCTGGGCGACTGGCGCATCGCCACGTCGCTGATCAGCGGGTTCTTGGCAAAGGAAAGCGTGGTATCGGTGATGGAGGTGCTGTTTATCGATGGCGTGACCAGCATCGGAACCCTGGCTGCCGCGTCGATGCTGGTGTTCAGCCTGCTTTACTCCCCCTGCGTCGCCGCCATCGCCTCCATCAAGCGGGAATTGGGCCGGAAATGGGCGCTGGATGTGGTGCTGTGGCAGTGCGGCGTCGCCTGGGTGGCCGCGCTGATCGTGCGGTTGATCGGTCTAATGTTCGGTTTAAGCTAAGGAGGAACTGCCCATGAACGTTTGGGATATCCTGATCCTGGCCGTCGTAGCGCTGTGCTGCGTCCTGGCGGTGCGGAATATCCGCTCCGGCCGGGCCGGCGGCTGCACGGGGAATTGCGCGGCGTGCAGCCAGGGTTGCGATAGAAGGGAGCGAAAATCATGAACAGCACGCTGCCTGCTCAGGGCGTCAATATCCTGATCCTCATTTTGCTGGCCGCCCTTTTTTGTTGGGCCGTCTATGCCGCCGTTCGAAAGGCCAGGCGGGGCGGCGGATGCTGCGGCGAGCATGAGGAAACGGAAGCAAAAACCTCGGTCAAGGACCGAAAGAAAGCCCATTATCCCTATGAGCTCTCCATAAAAATCGGCGGCATGACCTGCGAAAATTGCGCCCGGAAGGTGGAAAACGCCCTAAACAGCCTGGACGGTGTGTGGGCCACAGTCAGCATCGATAGCCACACCGCCCGGATACGCAGCAAATCCGTGCCCAATGAACAGGCCCTGCGGCAGGCGGTGCGAAACGCCGGTTATATTCCCATGGATTGATTCCCCGTCATAGACGCAAAAAGCCCATGTCACGACACCGCATCATGACACGGGCTTTCTTTTGTGCTGTAATATTACGGGATCGATCCTTACCGACGGCCGATATCGGTATCGTCGAAGGTGGTTTGGCTGTGATCCTTGATGTAATCGATGATCTCGTCCATCCGCCCGAAGGCCAGGCCCACATAGCTGTCCGCCGCGCCGTAATAAATGGCGATCCGGTTGGTGTCGGGATCGTGAATGGTGGCGCAGGGGAACACTACATTGGGCACGAAGCCCCGCTCTTCATACCACTTTTCGGGGGTCAGAAGCCAGCTGTCGCACCGGTAAAGCACTTTCGAGGGCTCGTTGATATCCAGGATGGCGCCGCCGATGGAATACACATAGCCGTTGCAGGTGCCGCTGACGCCGTGATAGAAGGTCAACCAGCCCTCGCTGGTTTCAATGGGTGCCGCGCCGCCGCCGATCTTCAGGCTTTCCCACCATTCCCGTCCGCGGCTCATCACGTGGCGATGCTTGCCCCAGTAAACCAGATCAGGGCTTTCAGACAGGAAAATATCGCCAAACGGGGTATGCCCGGAATCGCTGGGCCGGGACAGCAGCACGAAATTGCCGTTGATTTTCCGGGGGAACAGAACGGCGTTGCGGTTAAAGGGAATGAAGGGGTTTTCCAGCCGAACGAAGGTTTTGAAATCGGTGGTTTTCGCCATGCCAATGGCCGCACCCCAGAAATCCTGGCACCAGATGATGTAATAGGTATCCTCCACCTTCACAAGCCGCGGATCATAGGCGTAAATGGGCATGAAAGGCTTGCCCTCCTCATCCACAAAGGGGATCTTTTCATGCTCGATGTCCCAGTGGATGCCATCCTGGCTGCGGCCCAGGTAAATGTACGGGATCCCGTCGGTCTGCTCCCCCCTGAATACGCCGATGAAGGCGTCCCCGTAGGGCATCACGGCGCTGTTGAAAATGCGGGCCACGCCGGGAATGGGATTGCGGTCAATGATGGGGTTTTCACTGTAGCGCCACAAGGGGGTGTTGCGATTGCCCTCCGGGGCGTCCTGCCAGGGCATTTTGCTGATCTTGGGGGCAATCATGGTGTATTTGTTCATGGGAAAAACCATCCTTTCTGCTATGGCTGTTTATTGCTCCAGAACGGGCATTTTATCGTAACCGGCGTACTGCTGCAGCGCCTCTACGATTTGGGGATAGCGCCAGCTGCAATCCTGACGGCGCAGCAGGCCGAAGTTTTCGCCGCTGCCCGTGAAGGCGTTGTTATCCCACCAAAGCACCGGCAGATTCCGGATGCTGGCAAAAGCGGCGTAGTAAGCAGCGAAATTGACCCGGTCCTGCAGGTTGCCGTTCTTATCCCGGGCGCCGAATTCCCCGATCACCACGGGGATGCCGTTGACAATGTATTTGTTATACAACCCGTTCATGAACTGGGCGATTTCAGTGGTCTGCTGGGGCGCGGGGGCAAAGCGGGCCGTTCCCCCATCCTGCAGGGCGAAGCTGTAGGGCGTGTAAGCGTGCACCGACACGATGATCCGGTTATCCGCCGTGTCCATGGGCATCACAAACTGATCCCGCAGCACGCCGTCGGGCGACGCGTCGTAGCCGGGCACCATCAAATAGCGGGTCGCGTTGTTGCCGCCCGCGGCGCGAACGGTGTCCACAAAGGCCTGGTTCAGCCGGTTGATGCAATCGGCCGCTTCCAGGCAATCCGCCGAATGAGCGTCAAACCACCATTCGTTGGCGTGATCCTTGAGCCGCGGCTCGTTCATGGATTCGAAAATCAGGTGCTCGTCGTATGCGGCGAAGCGATCAGCGACCTGGCCCCAAATGGCGGTGATATATTTTTCCGATCCCTCGTAATAGGCGTTGAGGGGATAAAAATAATCGTATCCTTCGTCGTGGTGGGTGTTCAGGATCACATACATGCCCCGCTGGATGGCCCAATCAGCCACCTGCTGCACCCGATCCAGCCACTGGGCGCTGATGGTGAAATCATCGGCGGACACGTGATTGTGCCACGATACGGGAATGCGCAGCGTGGTGAAGCCGGCGTCGTGCACGGCGGCGATCATGGCTTCCGTCGTGCGCACGCCCACCCACATGCTTTCGTCGTTCATTTCATTGCGCGCGCCGCCCCGGCCGTAGGCGTCAAAGGTATTGCCCAAATTCCAGCCAAAGCCCATTTTTTTCAAAAACGCCATGGCTTCGTTATCCGGTATTTCCTTTTGATACACGTTGCTGATCTGTGGCACGGCCACTTCCTCTCCCCCCGGCGCCGCCTCTGCCAGCACCGATTGGGCAATCAGCAGAAACGAAAGCAGCACCAGGAACCCTGCGTATTTTTTTGCCAAAACGAATCCCCTCCCTTATTGGGTTCGATTTCCGCGTCTATCATGCCATATCCTTTTTTGCTTGTCAATAATAAAAACCGGGAATGGTAGATTTTTTTGCCGGGATATGGTATAAATAAGATACGAACTTTTCCCATAGAGGAGGAACGCCCATGAAAAGAATCACAGCCCTGATGTCCATCCTGTCCCTGCTGATGTTTTGCCCGGCGGCCACGGCGGAGCAGGAGTACGACAGCCTGTATACCCTTACCGCGCCTTACGGCTTCAAGCTGGGCGCGCCGTTATCCTACTTCCAGATGCGGGATCAAAATTACCTGAACCTGCTGAAAACGCATTTCAACAGCATGACCACCACCAACGAAATGAAGGCCTATTCCCTGCTGGATGAATGGGGCTCCCACCGGGCGGCGGACGGCATGCCGGTGATGAACTACAAAATGGCCGATGAAATGGTGGGCTGGGCCCAGCAAAACGGCATTGGCGTGCGGGGCCACGTGCTGGTGTGGGACGCTTACATGCTGGATTGGTATTTCCACGAGGATTACGATACCAAGAAGCCCTACGCCGACCCGGAAACCATCCAGAAGCGCACGGAATACTACATCACCCAGGTGGTCACCCACTTCGAGGAAAAATTCCCCGGCGTGGTGTATTGCTGGGACGTGGTGAACGAAGCCGTGGGCGACAACAACGGCGAATACGCCCCCGGTGACACCCGCCATCTGCGCACTAAGCGCAACGGCGGCGATAACCTGTTCCAGAAGTACATGGGCAATGATTACGTGGCCCAGGCGTTCCTGTACGCCAAGAACGCCGTGGACGCCCTGGGGGCCGATATCAAATTGTACTACAACGATTACAACGCCTTCTTCAGCGACAAGGCGGCGGCCATCCGGGCGCTGGCGGAAAGCGTGAACACCTATGCCCAGGATGAAACCGGCGCGCCCCGCAAGTTGCTGGACGGCATCGGCATGCAGGGCTACATCGGCGGCTACGGCACCCAGTCCGGCTGCCTGCAGGACAGCCATCTGGGCATGATCAAAACGGCCATTCAGGGCTACGCCGCCATGGGCCTGGAGGTGCAGATCACCGAAATGGCCGTGCGGAATTTTGATCCCGCCCAGGCCGACAGGCACGCGGCGTACTACGGTAAGCTGTTCCAGCTGTTCACCAGCCTGTACAGCGCGGATAGCAACGCCAATCCCCTCAAGGCCGTATCCATCTGGGGCCTGACCGATTATCCCAACGAGCCCAAGGGCACCTACACCTACAACCTGAACAGCCCCTACGGCGGCCTGGTGGATGAAAAGCTGAATTACAAGGACGCCTTCAAAACCGTGTATCAGCTGCTGAAGCAGGATTGATGCCGGTCATACCAATCCCCCGGGATGGGGTGGATCAAACGCCAACGCGCATCCGCCCCCGCCCGGGGGATTTTTGTTTCTTCATGGGGGCATATGATTCCAGCTTTCCACCGCATCACCGGCTACGACGGAGCTTCCCCTCCAGGGAAAGGGAAACCGCTTGCGGTGGATGAGGTATCTTCTCCATTTCCAAGAAGAACCTGTTGCCGCATCAAAAAGCCGCCGGGCGTGATGCCCGACGGCCGGGAATTGATCTGTTTTTTCGGTCAGATCAGCCTGCAGCGCTTACTCCGCAGGAGCGGGTTCCGCTTCGATGAGCGGATCGCCGTTGTACAGGTTGCACATGTTCTGCCAGGCGATGCGGGAGGCGTCGAAGGCTTCCGCGGGGGTCTGCCAGCCCAGGTTCCAGGTCAGAGGAGCGCCCAGCACGTCGTTCAGGGTGCCCAGCAGCAGCGCCAGGTTGGTGACGCCGTGCTCACGCAGCATCGCGTAGCTCACGTCCACAGCGCGCTCGTCGGTGAAGTTGTACTTGTTGCCGATCCAGTTGTCGTCTTCATCTTCATAGCCGGGGGTGGGGTTGGTCCACAGGTCATAGATGAAGGCCAGCTTCTTGGCGGTTTCATCGTCATAGACGTTGGGCATAACGGTGAAGTTGTCGCTGGCGATGGTGATGTAGGGATCGCCGGCATTGGGCACCGGGAAGGGAACCATGCCCCAGGGCTCAGCGTCAGCCAGTTCGGCGCCATCATTGAAGCCGCCGTAGGTCTGATACTGATAGAAGCCGATGTTGCCCTGCTTGAAGGCTTCCTTGTAGTAATCCCACTGGCCATCGGCGGGCTGCTGATAGAAATACTTGAAATAGATCTCGTCCCGCGCCCAGTTCAGAGCGTCGATGGTGTTGCTGCCATCTTCCATAGCGGGCTGGATCTTGCCATTTTCGTCAAACTTGAAGAAGCTGCCGCCGTTAGAGAACACGGAGATGAAATACATGTCGTTGGCATCGCCGGTGACGCCCCAGATATCGATCACGCCGTCGTTATCGGTGTCGCGGGTGATCTTATCCAGCATAGCGATGTACTTGTCCCAGGTCCATTCGCCGTTTTCCACAGCGTCATAGAGTTCCTTCTCGTAGTCGATGCCGGCTTCGGTCAGCACGCGCTTGTTGAAATACAGGCACTGACGGGGCTCGGTCTTGCCGGCATAGAGGCCATAAACCTGGCCGCCCTTGCTGGCGAATTCCAGGTCAGCCTGATTCCACTTGTCAGCGGTCAGGTCCAGGCCCAGGTCGCTGAAGGTGCGCACGGTGCCGTTGTTAATCTGGGTCAGGGTGGAGCCGGGCTCGATGATGTACAGGCACAGGGTGTCATCGGGCGCGGAAACGAAGTTCACCAGTTCGGTGGGGTTGGAGCCCCAGTCGCCCTTCTGGATCTGATGGAGCTTCACGTTGTAGGTTTCCTGCAGCCACATACGATAATCGTACAGGGCCTGCTCCTCATCGGTGCGTTCCTTTTCTTCGGTTTCCCAGCTCTTGCCGGTCCAATAGTCATAGAACCAAACGTCTTTCCCGCCGAAGTCGAATCATTCCGTCGTCCCGGTGCAGCTGCACTTCATTCCGGTGACGCGCCTTGCACATCCGTCATGCTATCATTTTTTCTGGTGTCTGCATAAAAAACAGGGCA
>JAFUXH010000034.1 GCA_017470945.1 Clostridia bacterium
CCCCCAAGCCGGAAACCACTGACCCCACCCCCACGCCCCTGACCGCCAAAAACGTGGTGATCATGCGCAGCGGCACCACCGGGGAAGCGGTGAAGCGGCTGCAGCAGCGGCTGATGGAGCTGCAATACTACGCCTGCACGGTGGATGGCATCTATAACGCCGACGATATGGCGGCGGTGCGGGCCTTCCAGCGGAAAAACGGCCTGAAGATCGACGGCATCGCCGGGCTGGAAACCCAGGTGCTGCTGTATTCCGACGCCGCCCTGCCCGCCACCACCGCCGCCCTGCCTTCCCCCACCCCGGCCCGGGTCACAGCGGCCCCCGCCGGCCAGGCGACCGCCACCCCCGATCCTTCGGCGGAGGTCCTGCGCATCGGCAGCACCGGCGCTAACGTTCGGGCCATGCAGCAGCGCCTGGCCTCTCTGGGGTATTATAAAGGCAAGGTGGACGGCGATTTCGGCGAAGCCACCGCCCAGGCCCTGACCGCCTTCCAGAAAGCCAATAAGCTGACCGCCGACGGCGTGGCCGGCACCAAGACCCTGACCCGCCTGTACAGCAGCAGCGCCGTGGCCGTCAAAGCCACCGCCACCCCCAAACCAACCGCGAAGCCCACCGCTACGCCCAAGCCCGTCACCGCCGATCTGCTGCGCACCGGGGATTCCGGCGCCGCCGTCAAGGCCATGCAGCAGCGCCTGGTGGCCCTGGGCTACCTGAACGCCGCCGACGGCGTGTACGGCATCCGCACCTATAACGCCGTGACGGCCTTCCAAAAGCGCAACGGCCTGGCGGCAGACGGCGTGGCCGGCAAAATGACCCTGAACCGGCTGAATTCCGCCGCCGCCATCCCCGCCTCCGGGCAAGCCCAGCCCACCGCCACGCCCACCGTAGCCCCTACAAAAACCACCGCCGCCTTCAAGGCCCCCGCCGCCAGCGAGGTGCGCAATGCCAACTGGTATTCCGAGATCCGGGCCCGGGCCCGGCTGATGCCGGATGTGGTGATCTATGACCCCGATACCGGGCTGCACTTCAATTTGCACATGTTCTCCTTCGGCAAACACGCCGACGCGGAAACCCCCACCGCCGCCGATACCGACGTGCTGAACCGGATCGTGGGCGTGAACACCTGGAATCCCCATTACGTGTGGGTCGTCTTTACCGACGGGCGGGTGTATATCGCCTCCATCCACAGCCACGGCCACGGCGTGGATCACACCAGCGGCAATGACCTGAACGGCCACATCTGCCTCCACTTCCCCCGGGTGATGACCGAGGCGGAGGCCACCGGCCCCTACGCCGTCAGCCATCAAAAGGAGATCCTGTACGGCTGGGAAGTCACCCAGGCCCTGGCCAAATAACGGCCCCGCCGCCGGCCCGCGCGAATTATTTCGGGAAAACCCTTGCATTCCGCCGGGCATCATGCTATAATACGTATTGCGGCTCATGGGCTGCCCCCCATGAATCCGAGATTGCAGGGCAAAAGAGGTGAAATCGAAATGAAGGAAAAGATCCATCCCAAGTACGAAAAGGCCATCGTGCGCTGTGTGTGCGGTGAAACTTTCGAAACTGGTTCCACCAAGAAGGAACTGCGCGTTGAAATCTGCTCCAAGTGCCATCCCTTCTTCACCGGCAAGCAGAAGCTGGTGGATAGCGGCGGCCGCGTCGATCGCTTCAAGAAGCGCTTCGGTATGTAAGCCCCATAAAAGCAGCATGGCCTGGTTGCAGGTGTATGCTGCTTTTTGCTATAGATGCAATTGTGTCATTCCATCGGCGTTTGCCCGCCGGTATGCTTTTCTATGATTTTCAAATAAAGGAGTTCTTTATGGCGAAGCAAAATGAAAGCGCGCCCCTGTGCCCCCGGGTGGATATCGGCGGCCAGGCCGTGCTGGACGGCGTGATGATGAAGGGCCCGGACGCCATCGCGGTGGCGGTGCGCCGGCCCAACGGCGATATCGTGGTGAAGCGGGAAACCTATGAATCCCCCGCCAAGAAGCACAAATGGATGGGCCTGCCCTTCATCCGCGGCTCGGTGAACATGGTGCAGATGCTGTGGCTGGGCATGCGAGTGCTGGATGACAGCATGAAAATGAACGGCGACGAAAGCATGCAGGAAGAACCATCCAAATTCGAAACGTGGCTGGCCGACAAGCTGGGCAAAAACGTGGATAAGGTCGTGATGGCGGTGGCCGTGGTGATGGCCGTGTGCCTGAGCGTGGGCCTGTTCGTGCTGCTGCCCAACCTGGTCATCATGCTGTTCCCCCAAAATGCCACCGGCGGCACCCTGCTGTTGAAAAACCTGGTGTCCGGCATCATCCGCATCTGCCTGCTGATCGGGTACATTTCCCTGGTGGGCAGGGTGCCCGATATGCGCAAGACCTTCCAATATCACGGCTCGGAGCACAAAACCGTGTATTGCCACGAGCACGGCCTGCCCCTGACGCCCCAAAACGCCCAGCAGTTCACCACGCTGCACCCCCGCTGCGGCACCAGCTTCCTGATCCTGACGTTCATCCTGTCGGTGCTGTTCTATTCGGTGATCGACGTATTGGTGCTGCAAATCACCGGCTTTGACCTGGGGGGCAACTACCTGCTGCGGGTGCTGAGCCGCATCATCCTGCTGCCCTGCATCGCCGGCATCAGCTATGAGACCCTCAAGGGCCTGGCCCATCACGAGGGGCCCATCGTGCGCGCCATGCGCTGGCCCGGCCTGCAGATGCAGCGCCTCACCACCCGCCAGCCCAGCGACGATCAGTGCGAGGTGGCCATCGCCTCCATGAACGCCGCCCTGCACGGCCTGCCCGACGGAGAAAAAACGGCGGAGGGCTGGGTGATCCTGCACCCCGCCCAGGCTTAGCGCGCACATATACGGAAGGCTGCCGCGAACGGCCGCGCAAATCCCATCGGGGCGGATATCATCCGCTGAATATCGATCGGATCATATTTTGCGCGGCGCCCGCGGCAGCCTCCCGCATCTTCCCCAAGAAAAACGCTTGGGGTATTTTATTGTTTTCTTTTCCCTGCCATAAACAGATGGGAGCTGCCTATGACCGTACTGGAAGCCCTGAACAGCGCTGAAGAGCGCCTGCGGCACATCCCCGATCCCCGGCTGGACGCGGAATATTTGCTGGCTCACGTGCTGGGCCTGCCCCGGCTGAACCTGCTGATGGAAAAGCGCCGGCTGCTGTCGCCCCGGGAAACCGCCGCCTACGACGCCCTGGTGGCGCGCCGGGCGGGGCGAGAGCCGCTGCAGTATATCATCGGGCAGCAGCCTTTCATGGGCCTGTCCTTCCGCACCGACCCCCGGGCCCTGATCCCCCGGAACGACACCGAGGCCCTGTGCGAAGCGGCCCTGGCCCTGCTCTCCCCCGGCATGCGAGCGCTGGATCTGTGCACCGGCTCCGGCATCCTGGGGATCGCCCTGAGCAAGCTGCGCCCCGGCGTTCAGGTCACCGCCAGCGATATCAGCGCCGACGCCCTGGCCCTGGCCCGGGAAAACGCCGACGCCCTGGGCGCCCCCGTGCGCTTTGTGCAGGGTGATCTCTTCGCCCCGGTCAACGGGGAAACCTTTGATCTGATCGTCAGCAACCCGCCCTACATTCCCGCCGCGCTGCGGGGGAAGCTGCAGGCCGAGGTGGAGCGGGAGCCTGCCCTGGCCCTGTTTGCCGGGGCGGACGGGCTGGATTTTTACCGCCGCATCGCCCGGGAGGCCCCCGGTCACCTGGCCCCCGGCGGGTGGCTGCTGCTGGAAATCGGGGATGATCAATTTCCCGCGGTGCAGGCCCTGCTGAGCCCCGCCTTTGACGGGATCACCCTGATCCGCGATATGAACGGCCTGCCCCGGGTGATCCGGGCGGAAAGGAAACCGATATGATGGAAGCGCAGTTCGAGGCCATGGAAGGCCGCCTGGAGGAATTGACCATCGCCTCCGCCCAGCCGGATATCATCGCCGACGTGCCCCGGTGGCAGGGCATCCTGAAGGAAATCGCCCAGCTGGAGCCCGCCGTGGCCGCCTGGCGGCAATACAGGCAATTGCAATCGGAAATCGCCCAGGCAAAGGAAATGCGCGGCGATCCCGACCTGAGCGATATGGCGGAGGAGGAATTGAAATCGCTGCTGCCGCAAGAGGAGCAGCAGCGGGAGCGGCTGCGATTGTTCCTGATCCCCCACGATCCCAACGACGACCGCAGCGTGGTCATGGAGATCCGCCCTGGGGCCGGCGGCGAGGAAGCCGCCCTATTCGCCGCGCTGCTGCTGCGCATGTATCAGCGCTACGCCGAGCGGCGGGGCTTTGCCTTCGAGCCGGTGGATATCACCGATACCGAACTGGGCGGTATCAAGGAGGCGGTGTTCACCCTGTCCGGCGGCGGGGCCTTCTCCCGCATGAAATATGAGTCCGGCGTGCACCGCATCCAGCGGGTGCCCGTCACAGAAGCGGGCGGCCGCATCCATACCTCCACCGCCACGGTGGCCGTGCTGCCCGAGGCCGAGGACGTGGAGGTGGATATCCGGCAGGAGGACCTGCGCATCGATACCTACCGTGCATCCGGCCACGGCGGCCAGTATATCAACCGCACCGATTCCGCCGTGCGCATCACCCATCTGCCCACCGGCCTGGTGGTCACCTGCCAGGATGAAAAAAGCCAATTGAAAAATAAAGAAAAAGCCATGAAAGTGCTGGCCTCCCGGCTGTATGACCTGTATCGGGCAGAAAAGGACGCCGCCTACGCCCAGAACCGCAAGGCCCAGGTGGGCAGCGGTGAACGCAACGAGCGTATCCGCACCTATAACTTCCCCCAGGGCCGGGTCACCGACCATCGGGTGGGCCTGACGCTGTATAAAATCGACGCCATCCTGGATGGGGATCTGGATGAGATCATCGACGCCCTCATATTGCAGGAGCAGACGGAAAAGCTGAAGCAGTTGAGCCTGTAAGGGGAACGGCGGGGCCTCCGCGGCCCCGGCTGCATTCTGTTGGCGGCAAAATGCAAGAACGCAGGATCACCACCACGGTGTATCCTTGCGCCTTGGCTTTCTTTCATCCCCTATGATATGATGAAAGCGACAAAGCGGAATCGATCTTTTGAAATGGTTTACTGCGGAGGAGAATCATCCATGGATACATTTTCGCATGCGCTGCTCAGCTCACAAACAGACAACATTCCGGACGAATATGATTGGTTCGCTCCATTGATTGGAGATTGGGATTTTGACTTCACTTACAAGCTGGACACCCCCAATCCCACCCATGTGCAGGGCGAATGGCTGTTCCGGCGCATCCTTGAAGGCGCTGGTATTGAGGATATATTCATCTGTCCCTCCCGCGAAGCCCGAAAGACAAACCCTCGGCCCAACGGCGAATATGGCGTCACCGTGCGGCTGTTCAACGCAAAGAAGAAGTGCTACGACGCCAGCTATTCCACGTTCGGCTCACCGGTCACCCAGCTTACCTTCGTGAAGGAAAACGGCATGCTCGTAGGCTCAATCCACGGGAGCAAAAAATGGAAATGGGTGTTTACAGAGATTTCACAGGACGCCTTCCGCTGGCAGAATATCACCGTGCAGGACGACGGCACGTGGCACATCAACGCAGACGTTCAGGCTCGGAGAAGGAAGTAGCGGGGCGGGCCATACAAACCCATGCTTTCTGACACGCAATTGATGGAGGGAAACGAATGCGGATTCGTAACGATGATATGATCATTCGAAACGCTGAAAAAGACGACTGTAACCAGCTTGCCGCCTGGTGGAACGACGGGAATGTGATGGCTCATGCCGGTTTTCCGTTAGGATTAAATACAACAGCCCAAGAGATTCAAAATCAGATTGCCAAAGACACCGATGAAACGAAACGCACATTAATCATTGAATACCGAGGCCAAAGTATCGGTGAAATGAACTACTATAACATGGGTCATCGTGTTGCGGAAATTGGAATTAAGATATGTGATGCTTCGTTTCAGGAAAAAGGATTGGGGCGAATTGTATTAAGCATGTTAATCCACGAGCTTTTCATTCAAGGATATACGAAGATCATCCTTGATACCAATAAAAATAACACCAGAGCTCAGCACGTATATGAGAAATTAGGCTTTTGCAGAGTCCGGATTCATGAAAATTCCTGGAAGAACCAACTTGGAGAATTACAATCCTCAATTGACTACGAACTTACGCCTGACGATTTCATTGATTTCTCAAAAGAAAGATAATCAATCGACAACTTTCAGTTTATCGCTTTTTGAACGTGGCCCCTTCGGCGCATTCCCGGGCTTCTGATGGGAAACAATCCCAGTCCGCGAGAAACTCAAAGTACGCCCAGCAAGCTGCCGGGGCAAGAAAACGAAAGAAACGGTCAGAAGGAAAGCTCGCTTTCCTTTGACCGTTTTCTTCGTTTTCCCGGTGCGTTCACGCACCGGCCGGCCGGCAAAGCCGGCCGCACTGGCAGCGACCGATGCTTCATATCCCGCCCGCAACAGCGACATACAAGCTTGTGCAGCATAACCTGCCCCATTCGCAAGCGCAGGGGCCAGGGAGGGCTCCCTCCCTGGCGGGAGCCTGAGGGCAGCGCCATCAGCGTGCCCCTCCCCTATCGCTTGTACGTAATCACCGGCGTGCCCGCCTGCATGCCGTCCTCCACCTGCGGGTTCAAATGGCGAATTTCATCCATGCTCACCCGATAGCGCTTGGCGATATCCCACAGGCTTTCCCCCGGCTGCACGAAGCTCAGCACGATGCCCTGCCTGGCCGCCGGGGCGTCCACGGCCTCCGCGTCGGTGATCACCCGTGCCTCCCCCTTGCGCACGCCTTCGGCGAACAGGCGCAGGATGTATTTCAATTCCACCCGGTCGCCGGTGATGGGGGCGGGTTCCACCTGCACGGCGGTCAGGCTCAGGGCGTCATCCGGGGAAGCGTCCAGGGCAAACACCGTGTGAAAGGGGATCTCCTGCTCCACCGAAACCGGCACGTCGCTGTCGTCGGTCAGGTAAATCAGGGCCGCGGCCAGGATGCCGTCGGCGGTCAGCTTGCCGTTCTGCTGCTCCGCCTTCACCAGCACGGGCCTGACGAACCCCAGCAGCGCCGTTTTGACCCGGGGCGAGCCCTCGGGCAGCAGCATGACGGCGCGGCCGGACTCCGCCGCCTGCGCATTCACGGTGCCGTTGCGGAACACCACCTGCTGGCTGACGGCGTCGATGGCCGGGCCGTCGGTGGTGAAAACATCCCGCAGCACGTTCATTTCCGCGTTTTCCACGGCGGTCAGGGCGGAATACAATTGAATTTCCGCCCGCATGATCCGGCCCCCGCCCTCGATTTCCTGGCTGAGCACCGCCACATCCCTGACGGCGCTGTGGGCGGCCAAGGCGTCGCCCAACGCGCCGGACAGGGCCACCGTTTGCTCGAAGGGCATTAGATGGCGGGTATACACCAAGGGCCGCCCCGGCATATCGGAGGTGTGGTACGCCTCGATGGCAATGGTGCCGGTAACGGTGGCTTTCCCATCCCCGCCGCCCAGGATATCCTCCACCTGGGCCTGGGCGGTAGCATACAGGGTATTTTTGATCTGCAATACGTCGGATAATTCAAATTCCTCCCGCAGCAGGGTCTGCCCCTCGCCCTCCCCCACGGTATGCTGCGTTTGCAGGGTTTGAACGCTGCGCTGGATGCCGTCGTCCCCCGTCACATCCTTGACAAAGGACAGGGTGCGGGGCAGGGCCGCCTCGGCGGTCAGCAGCATGATGGCCCGCAGCAGCAGCCGGCCGTTGAAGGCCTTGGCGCTGACGTGCTGCACCTCTGCCCGGGGCGTCAGGCGCACGGCGGCAACGGCGGCGTTTTCCTCCTTCAGCGGCAGGGATTGGCTGAAATCCGCCGTGGTTTCCAGCGCTTTCACGTGGGCCAGATCCCCCTGGGCGTACAGCACGTGGAAGGTCACCCGGCCATCCGCCGATACCCGGCTGCCGGTCATTTCCCCGCCGTTCACGGTCACGGAAGCGTCGGCGTAATACACCCTCGCTTCTTCCCGCAGCCCGCCGGGCAGGGCCACCTCCGTTTCCACCGCCGCCTGGGTGGGCTTGGCGGACAGGATCTGCTCCGTTTCCATATTTTCACGAATCAATTGCAATTCCATCTTCGCTTCCCTCCTATCGCTCCTCTGCATGGTTATGCCGGGCGGGAGGAAAACATGACCAAAGCGCCTATCTTTCAACAAGAAAGGGCCGGCCCGGCAGCGGGTCGGCCCATCGGCAGGCATGCCTGCAAATTACTTGTGCCCTTTTTCCAGGGCATACATTTTGGCGTACGCCTCCATTTCCTCCATGCTCATCGGCGCGCCGATCAGGGCGCCCTGGCCCTTGTAGGCGCCGATCTCCTCGAAAAACTCGAATTGATCCTGGGTTTCGATGCCCTTGGCGCAGATGGTCATATCCAGGGTATCGGCCATGTGCTGAATGGCAATCACGATTTTGCAGGCCAGTTCGTTGTCCGGCGCCAGGGCGGCGAAGCTCTTATCCAATTCCAGCATGTCAAAATGCACCTGGTACAGCAGGGGCATATTGGTATGGCTGGTGCCGAAATTGCTCATGACCAGGGACACGCCCAGGGTGTCGCGCACCGTGTTCAAATGCTCGCAGCCCACCGGGCTCAGGTCCTGCAATTCGCTGATTTCAAATTGCAGGCGCTTACCCTCCATGCCGTTTTCGGCCAGGCAGGCGCGCACCTGCTCCACAAAATGAACATCCTCGGCAAATTTGGGCAGCAGGTTCAGGGAAAGGGTCAGGTTGGTATTCGCTCTGCGGCTGATTTCCATGGTCTGGCGCACGCTTTCCCACAGCAGCGAAATCGAAAACAGCACCGTCATGGCCTCGTCCTTTTCCACGATTTGAAAATCGGCCAAGCCGGCAGCAAATTCCCATCCGCATTGCGGAAATGCGATACGAATACCTCATAGGTATTGCAGGTGTTTTTTGCCGAACGTCCATTTGGGCTGGGCCTGCAGCACCATCGCGTTTTGAAGGATCATGTCGGAAATCACGTTGTGCTCCATGTTTCTTCCTCCTTTCGTTTTCATCGAGCCCAGCTTCTATTCATTTGTCCCGTTTTTTATCTCATTCGACGTCCATCACCCATTTCCTGCAATATCAGTTAAAATATGGCAACATCGCATGATTCTTCCACTGTTTGCGCCCTTTCCTCGTATTTTTTGCCAAAAGTCAATATAAATGCGAAAAATTTTTTTAATCCATTTTAGTGTGCTTATTATAGCTCGGTTTCGCAATAATTGCAAGCTAAAATAGCCTCCATTTGCTCAGAAAATAGAATATCTGAGGTTTTCCATCCAAACTTTAATCGCGGGTAATTGTTAATCCATGTTTCAGCGTTTGACACATCCTCGTCGGTTAATGTTCCTAAATCTGTACCCTTTGGATGCAAGCGGCGTATCATGCGGTTTTGGTTTTCGTTGGAGCCGCGTTCATAGCTACTATATGGATGGCAGAAATATACCTTTGTACGTTTTTCCTCTGGATTTGTTGCGGAGCGTTCCAGCCCGTCCACATCGGAAAACTCAACGCCATTATCGAAGGTAATACTTTTAAACACAAGCGGGAAAGCATCACCAAAGCGGGCTTGCAGGGCATCAACGGCGGCAACGCCGCTAACGGCTGTACGGTTTGGCATTTTAACAATAAGCTCTTGGAGCGTTTGCCGCTCTGTAAAGGTAAACAGCACATCGGGCGCGGCCTTTTTCCCGCCGTAAACGGTATCACCCTCCCAATGGCCGAAGGTTTCCCGGTTGTTAATTTCCGGCGGGCGCTTTTCTATGCTCTCCCCGCGAGGAGCCTTTTTCACCGTTCTAACCTTCCTGTATTTTTGTTTCTTATTCTTTTTGATAGGTAAATCCTTGTTTGTGATATTCAGAAAAAAGCCTTTATCGATCCAGCTATATAACGTACCTTTGCAAATATGCGTTTTGAAAGTGCGGCCCTCAAGGGCTATATCTGCCAATGCCGCCGCCGGCGATCTATGCTCAACGGTTATTTTATGCTCAATATAGGCCGCGAAAGCGTGATCGTTAGCAAGTTTGATCTGCCCGCCCTTTGCGGCTAAATTCTCCCGGTATCTCTTTTCTGCTAAATCCGGGTTATAGCGTTCTTCCTCTGTCCAATCGCTATTACGAAAAACCGTCCGGGCGCGTTTTATTTCCCGGTATATGGTGGATACGTTGACATGGATAATATCGGCTATTTCTTGCGGTTTGTGCTTTGCCCTCAAAAGGGCCTCAATGGTATAGCGGTCGGTTTTTGAAAGATGGCTAAAGCAATGCCCCATGATAATACCCTCCGAAATCAAAGCGGGGCGGTTTCCCGCCCCTTTATGCTCATTCGCTCAAATACGCCTCTATTGCCCGCTTGATGATCTGCGCTTGTGCCTCTCCCTGCGCGGTGCATTTGGCCTTGAAAGCCTCCGCCATTTCTTTGGGTACCCGGACGGAAATAACATCGTAGGTCTTTTCGTTATACCGGCGTTTCACGGCGGTCGAGGTGGTTGTTTTGCGCTTTTTCTTTTCTTCCATCCCTGCACCCTCCCTCAAAATAATTCATCGTTAGCGGCTATATAAGCCTCAAGCGCGGCGGCATCCGGGGCGAGGGTCTTATCAATGGTATATTTCACATCAACGCCGCCCAACGTGCGCTTTACCGTCCAGCTTTTCCCGGCATCGTTCACTTGGTAAACCTTATCGCCTTTTTTAATCTCCACGGTATCATCCTCCCTTGATTTTCTCCGATCCCGTTGTTATAATGAGAGGGAAGGGGCGGTTTCCCGCCCCCGCCCCGCCTATCCTTTAGGCTTGGGCTCGGCCTTGCTGGGTTTGGGTTTTGTAAGGGTTATAGTAACGGTGACTTTTGCAACGGTATCGCTACTTTTAACCGCCTTTTCCAAATCCTGCAAGGCTTTTTCTATCTCGCCCATTGGCAACCCTCCTTTCCTCTTTGATGTACTTATTATATCATACTGCTTGCAGTATGTCAACCCCTTTTTATAAGATTTTTGCATTTATTTTTCCGTTTCTCCCGTCAAAAGCCATTCCACGGACACGCCCAATATCCGGGCCAGAATGAGCAATTCATAATCCGTAACAAAGCGGGTACCAATCTCAAGGCGTGAAATGCAATCCCTTTCCAGCGTCACGCCCTCGCATTGGAGGCGGGCGGCAAGGTCTGATTGTGTAAGGCGTAGGCGGTGGCGTGCCTCATGCATGCGCTCCCCGCATAGATTTTTCCGGCCATTGTAATCGTATATCTTCACGCATAGCGCCCCTTTCCTTTTGTGTTAAAGCTATGAAATTTTCTTGACATTAACACGTTTATTCTGCATAATTGTGTTAAAGATCAGAAAACGCGAAAGGGGTCAGAAATTATGATGCAAAACGGGTACAGGCCGGACAATGGCAAGCAGAAAACAGGCGGTAAAAAGCTGGATGGTTTCAAAGTCTTTTTGATTGTATGGGCGGTGCTGGTATTTGTGGTCGCTTTTGCTATATCATCGGATGCGGGGTTATATATCCTGCTTGCCGGGGCCGCTGTGTGCCTTATCCGCTGGGCCTTAAGGAAGGATAAACAGATAGCGGCAAAGCGCAAGGCAAAGCAGAAAACGGCGGAAAGCAAGCCGGTACCGGCAGAGCGGGCAACGCCTCAGGCCCCACAAACGCGGGTTAAGGTGGAATATGTGGGGCCTAAGCCGGTTGATACAATCCAGCGAATGAACGTGCGGGTCGCGGGCGTAACCTATGCCAATGGGCGGAGGCAGAGGCAAACAATCCTCCGCGAGATTTATTGGCACGATAAAGCCTATGCGGGCAAGGTGGTATTAACGCTTAAGGTTGGAGAATATGAAGGGAAACAAACGGTCGAAGTGTGGGCCAATGATGAAATGATCGGCTATGTACCCGCCGCGCAAAAGGATTATTTCCTTGAGCATTGGCACCAGTTGGCCGGGCTTTCCTCGCTGGATGTATCCGGCGGCGGGGAAACGAAGGGCGGGGAGCCTATACCGTTTGGCGCGTCCTTTGTGGCCGCTTTTGATCTGAGTAAATAAATTCCCAAACGTTTGGGATTTTCAAGCAAACAAAAAAGCGCCAGCCCTTTGAAGTGACCCCAAAAAGTTAGACAAAATATGAATTAAGCGACGAGAAGGGCTAGTTTTCTGTGAAGAGCAGGAGGCAAGCCCTTCAGTTTTGCCTTGATGCGGCGGTTATTGTAGTAGTCAAGGTACTCGATCAGTTC
>JAFUXH010000008.1 GCA_017470945.1 Clostridia bacterium
GTAGACAAGCAGAAGAAGCGCATCGTGGCCAGCCGCAAGCAGGTCATCGAGGAAGAAAACGCCGCCAAGAAGGCCGCCGCCTGGGAGCGCCTGGAGGAGGGCGCGGTGGTGACCGGTATCGTGCGCCGCTTTGCCGATTTCGGCGCCTTCGTCGATCTGGGCGGCGTGGACGGCCTGATCCACATCACCGACCTGGCCTGGAGCCGGGTGGGCCATCCCAGCGAAGTGCTGCAGATCAACCAGGAAGTGGAAGTGAAGATCCTGTCCCTGGATCGGGAGCGGGAACGCATCCAGCTGGGTTACAAGCAGCTGCAGCCCAAGCCCTGGGATAACATCGAAGAAAAGTACCCCGTGGGCATCATCCTGGAGCGCAACGTGGTGCGCATCCGTCCCTTCGGCGCTTTCATCGAACTGGAGCCCGGCGTGGACGGCCTGGTGCACATTTCCCAGTGCGCGCTGACCCGCATTGCCAAGGTGGAAGACGTGCTGACCGTGGGCCAGCCCGTGCGGGTCAAGGTGCTGTCGGTGGATCCCGAAGCCAAGCGCATCAGCCTGAGCATCCGGGAAGCCCTGGCGGATGAAGCCTTCGTGGAAAACGAAGCCATGGAAATCCCCGGCGAAGAACCCGCCGTGGAAGAAGCGCCTGTGGCCGAGGAAGCCCCTGTTGAGGAAGCGCCCGCCGAAGCCCCCGCTGACGCTGAATAAGCCGTCAAATTCGCCTGCCGCACCTGGATGACGGGTGCGGCAGATTTTTTTCCGGAGGAAAGCAACCCATGAAGAAACGTTGGTTGATCCCGCTGCTGTTTTTGCTGCTGGCCCTGCCGGGCATGGCCCTGGCCGCCCAGGCCAAGGATATCACTGATCAGTGCACCATCACCGCCACCCGGGGCAAATTCAAATTGACCCGCATGACCGACCGGGATTGGGGCACCACCTACGTGACCAGCAAGGAAAAAAGCCCCTACGTGGCGCTGAAGGCCCCCAGCAAGACCCCCATCTACGGCGTGTATGTGTGCTTTGGGGATAAATTGATCCCCTGGGAGGTGCAGGCCAAGCGCAGCGGGAAATGGGTCACCGTGTACACCAGCGAAGGGAAATACGCCCATGAGTACGCCAAGCTGAAGAAGGGCGAAACAGAAATCCGCATCCGGCCCACCGGCACCAAGCAGGTGGCCCTGACCATCAGCGAAATCTTCGCCTACGGGAAAGGCACCGTGCCTTCTTCCGTGCAGCAGTGGCAGGATGCGCCCAAGAAGGCCGATCTGCTGGTGATTTCCGCCCATCCGGACGATGAGATCCTGTTCCTGGGCGGCGCGATCCCCACCTACGCCGGGGAGCGGAAAATGAACGTGGTGGTGGCCTACATGACCTGCGGCACCATGGAGCGGCGCAGCGAATTGCTCAACGGCCTGTGGGAAATGGGCGTGCGTACCTATCCCGTGATCGGCGATTTCTGGGATAAATATTCCAAAAAGCTGGATACGGCTTACGGCAACTGGGGCAAAACGAAAACCCAGAAGTTCGTGGTGGAATTGTACCGCAGGTTCCAGCCGGAAGTGGTGCTGACCCACGACGTCAACGGTGAATACGGCCACGGGGCCCATCGGGTGTGCGCCGACGCGGCGAAGGCATGCATCGCCCTGGCGGCGGACAGCGCGAAGTATTCCGATACCGCCCAGCAGTACGGCGTGTGGCAGGTGAAAAAGCTGTATCTGCACCTGTATAAGGAAAACACCATCGAAATGGATTGGGATCAGCCCCTGACGGCCTTTGATGGGCGCACCGGCTTCGAAGTGGCCAAGGATGCTTACGCTTGGCACGATTCCCAGCACAACGCGGGCCAGAAAAACCCCAAGACCGGCAAATTCGAGGTTTTTGTGGTGGAGCCCCGGGACAGCGATTACAGCTGCTACCGGTTCGGCCTGGCCTTTACCGACGTGGGGGAGGACGTGGCGAAGAACGATTTCTTTGAAAACGTTCCGGGCTACGAGGTCAGCACGGAAAAATAGAGGATACGCAAAAACAAAGGCGTGGAACGCGCATCGGATCGATGGCGTACCGCGCCTTTTCAATTGGATCAGGAACAAACGAAGAGGGCAATGAACGGGGAGCCGCGTTGTCGCGGATCGCAGACTGTCGAAAAATCCGGGCCGCTGTGGAGCAGCCTTTTTTTATTCGACCGTGACAGATTTTGCCAGGTTGCGAGGCTTATCCACATCCCGCCCCTGGGCCACGGCCATAGAATAGGCCAGCAATTGCATGGGCAGCATCACCAGCAGGGGCAGCAGCATCTCGTCGGCGTCGGGCACCGGCCACACGATATCGGCCTCCCGGCTGGCCTGCTGGGCAAAGCGCTGGGGGCACACGCAGATGGTTTCGGCCCCCCGGGCTTTGGTTTCCCGCAGGTTGGACAGCGTTTTTTCCAGCAGCGCCTCCTGGGTGCAGATGGCGATCACCGGCGTGTCGTCGCTGATCAGGGCGATGGCCCCGTGCTTCAATTCCCCGGCGGCGTAGGCTTCGCAGGGCAGGTAGGATATTTCCTTTAGCTTCAGCGCCGCTTCCATAGCCAGGGAATAATCCATGCCCCGGCCGATGAAGAACATCAGCCGCTCGTGCAGGTGGCGGTCGCAATACTGCTGCAGGAAATCCCGGTTTTGCAGGATGGCTTCCATTTTTTCCGGCAGTTCCCGCAGCCCGCTCAGCAGCGCCTGCACCCGGTCGCTGGTCAAGCTGCCGTTGCGCAGCCCCAGATCCATGGCCATCAGAAGCAGGGTTTCCACCTGGGTGATGTAGGCCTTGGTGCTGGCCACGGCGATTTCAGGGCCGGCATAGGTGAGCAGGGATTTTTCCACCGTCCTGTCCAAGGTGCTGCCCAGGGTGTTGGTTAGGGCGGCGGTGTGGGCCCCCATTTCCCGGGCCTTGCGCAGGGCGGCCAGGGTGTCTGCCGTTTCGCCGCTTTGGCTGATGGCCACCACCACCTGGTTTTCCCGGGGAAACAGGATGCGATAGCGGTATTCGCTGGCGATGTGAGCCGTCGATTCCGTGCCGGCCAGATGGGCGAAATACTCCGCCCCGGCCATGCCGGCGTGATAGGCCGTGCCGCAGGCGATAAATTCCACCCGATCGGGAGCGCCGGGCAGCATGGGCTGGAAGCCGTCGGCCCCCACGTAGGCGGACAGGGTCTTGGCCACGGCCTCGGGCTGCTCGTAGATCTCCTTCAGCATGAAGTGGGCGAAGCCGCCCTTTTCCGCCGCCGCGGCGTCCCAGCTCACGTGCAGAGGCGCCGGGGTTTTTTCGTTGCCCAGGTCGTCAAACACCCGCACGCCGTCCCGCCGCAGCACGGCGATTTCCCGGTCTTCCAGGATCAGCACGTCCCGGGTGTGGGGCAGGATGGCGGGGATATCGGAGGCCAGGAACATTTCCCCCTGGCCGATGCCCACCACCAGGGGGCTTCCCAGTCGCACGCAGTACAGCACGTCCGGCTCGTTTTCATTCAGCACCGCCAGGGCATAGCTGCCGCTGAGGGTGCGGATGGTCTCCCGCAGGGCGGCCATCATATCGCCCCGGTACAGGGTGTGGATCAGGTGGGCGGCCACCTCCGTGTCGGTCTGGCTGATGAATACGCAGCCCTGGCCCTCCAAATGGCGCCGCAGGGCCACATGATTTTCAATGATCCCGTTGTGCACGATGGCGATATCGCCCTTCACGTCGGTGTGGGGGTGGGCGTTCAGGTCGGTAGGCTCGCCGTGGGTGGCCCAGCGGGTGTGGCCGATGCCCACCGTGCCGCCCAGGGGCTTTTCATCGGTCAATTTGCGCAATTGATCGATGCGCCCCGCGCATTTGCGCACGGAAATTTTGCCGTCCCTCAATACCGCGATGCCCGCGCTGTCGTACCCCCGGTACTCCAGCCGCTTCAGGCCGTCCAGCAAAATGGGCTGGGCCTGCTGATTCCCGATGTATCCCACGATTCCGCACATAAGCGCCTCCAAAAATTGCAAATTTTTATGAATTCAATCAAAAAACAAATTATTTTGATTGAATAATATTATTATATGATTATTTCGCTGTGCTGTCAATAGGGTTTTCCCAATCGATGGGCTGGTCCTGGGCATACAGGCTGACGCACACGTGCCCCGTCCCCTCAAAAGGCACGTTGGCCGACGCCCGGGCGATGATATCGCCTGCCCGCACCGGTGCGCCGGGCTCAACAAGACAGACGTCGATCCCCCAATACACGCTGACCAGCCCGTTTTCATGGGAAACAGCGACGCCCTCCGGGTGCTCCGTCACCGTGCCCGCCATCACGGCGTAGATGGGATCGCCGGGGGAGGCGGCGTAATCCACCGCCGGGTGAACGCACCACAGACCCGTATCGCTGAAATAAACGGGTGCGGCGCTGAAATGCCGCAGGATGGCCCCGTCAGCGGGGGCATGACAGGATGGCGGCGCGGGGGAGGGCGTCACCGCGGCCAGGCGCTGGCTTTCATCCGACAGGGCGGCGGCGTCCGGCGCGGCGGGGGTGAAGGCGCTGCGGGTCCACACGGCGGAAAACACGATGACCCCCACGCACAGGGCGGCCAATAGGTAATAACCCCAGGCGTCCATCCATTTTTTGATCATATGCGGCCTCCTGATCCATATGCTTCCCGGATGGCCCCAGAATCTTGCATCCATTTTTGACAAACGAAGGCAGGGATGATACAATTATCCGGGATTTTCAAGGAGGGGACGATCGATGCCGACGCTGCTGCAGCACTATGTGTTGTATTTCTTTATCGCTTCCACGCTGGGGTGGATCATGGAGGTCGTCTGTAAATTGATCCAATTCCGCCGCTTCATCAACCGGGGCTTCCTGATCGGGCCGTACTGCCCCATTTACGGCTTCGGGGCGGTGATCGTGACGGCGCTGCTGAGCCGCTATACCGACGCGCCGGCCATGGTGTTTGTGATGGCCATGGTGCTGTGCGGCACGCTGGAATATGTGACCAGCTTTTTGATGGAAAAGCTGTTCCACGCCCGGTGGTGGGATTACAGCCACAAGCGTTTCAACCTGAACGGCCGCGTGTGTGCCGATACGCTGATTCCCTTCGGCCTGCTGGGCATGTTGATGATTTACGTGGTCAAGCCCCTGCTGTTTTACTGGATGGACCGGTGGCCGGGGCACACGCTGCAATGGGCGTGCCTGGGGCTGCTGGTGATTTTCCTCAGCGACGTGGCGCTGTCCACCACGATCCTGAGCAAGATCCGCAAAACAGCCACCCTGTCCGGCGAGGACGACACCGAAGCCATCACCCGGGCCGTGCGGGAAAAGCTGGCCGACAGAGCGTTGGCCCGCCGCGTGATGAACGCCTTCCCCTATGTGCGGCTGTACACCAAGCCGGTGATGGAAAGGATCCAGCAGCGGCGGAGGGAGATCCGCCGGGAGATCGAAAGAAAATTGAAGGAGATCGAGCATGGACGTTCGTAAGATCATCGACCCCGGAGAAAAGCGGCGCATCGCCCGGGCCATCCTGGAGGCGCTGCCCGATTGGTTCGGGGTGGAGGAATCGCGGGAGCAGTATATTACGCAAAGCGCCGGCTGGACGTTTTTCGCCGCGTTTGATGCGGATCAGCCGGTGGGCTTCCTGTGCCTGAAGGAAACGGGCCGGGCCACGGTGGAATTGGCGGTGATGGGCGTGCTGAAAGCGTATCACCGGCAGGGCATCGGGCGGCGGTTGGCCCAAACGGCGCTCGCTTCGGCCCGGCAGGCGGGGTACGCCTTTTGCCAGGTGAAAACCGTGCAGATGGGCCGTTACCCCGATTACGACGATACCAACCGGTTTTATCGCAGCCTGGGGTTTCAGGAGTTCGAGGTATTTCCCACTTTGTGGGATGAAAATAACCCTTGCCAGGTATACGTGATGGCGCTGTAAAGGAGAAAAAGATGAGCCTGCCCGTATTGGATAATCATGATCCCCGGATCCACTATATCGAATTGATGCTGCGGCGGGACATCCGCACGGTGCCGGAATATCCGCTGCCGTCCGGCTTCCGGTATGGGATGTATCAGCCGGGGGATCGGGACGCGTGGATCGCCATTGAGCAAAGCGCGAAGGAATTTGACGATGATGACTAGGGCCTGGATGCCTGGCAGCGGTATTACGCCGGGCACGACGCGGAATTGATCCACCGCATGTGCTTTATCGAAAACGAACGGGGCGAAAAGGTGGCCACGGCTACGGCGTATTACGATGTGCTGGGCCGGGATCGATCCGGCGACGCCTGGCTGCATTGGGTGGCCGTGCGCAGGGAGGATCAGGGCAAGGGACTGTCCAAACCGATGATCACCCATACCGTCGCGCTGATGCGGCAGCTGGGCTATACCCACGCCAAGATCCACACCCAAATCACCACCTGGCTGGCCTGCAAGGTATATCTGGATCTGGGCTTTCGGCCCATTCCGGAAAACCTGGTGCACAGCCGTGACGGCTGGCGCATCATCAAACGGCTGACCCACCATCCCGCGCTGGAAGGCATCGATGAAGCCGAGGATGCGGAAGTGCTGAAGAGCGATACAGAATAAAAACTTTGTCGGGCGGCGGGAAAGCATCCGCCCGGCCCGGCATCGGGAACGTCAAAAAAAGCCCTGGGGCATGCGCTTGACGGCGCGTATCCCAGGGCGTTTGCGTGTGGACGCTTACGCGTTCTGCCCCTCCAGGATCTTCATGAATTCCTCGCCGGTGATGGTTTCCTTTTCCAGCAGATAGGCGGCCAATTCATGCAATTTGTCCATATTGGCGCTCAGGATCTCCCGGGCGGTATCGTGGGCCTGCTTGACGATGGCGTTCACCTCGGCGTCGATCTTGGTGGCGGTTTCAGTGCTGCAGGCCAGGCTGGCGTCGCCGCCCAGGTACTGATTGCTGATGGTTTCCAGGGCCACCATGTCAAATTGATCGCTCATGCCGTAGCGGGTCACCATGGCGCGGGCCAGGCGGGTGGCCTTTTCAATGTCGTTGGACGCGCCGGAGGTGATGGAATGGAACACCAATTCCTCCGCCGTGCGGCCGCCGGTCAGGGTGGCCAATTGATTCATGGCGTCCTCCCGGGAGAGGAGCACCCGCTCGTCCTCCTCCACCTGCATGGTGTAGCCCAAAGCGCCGGAGGTGCGGGGGATGATGGTGATCTTCGTCACGGGGGCGGAATGCTTTTGCTTCGCGGCCACCAGGGCGTGGCCGATTTCGTGGTAGGCGATGATCTTCTTTTCCCGGTCGGAAATCACCGCGCCTTTGCGCTGGTAGCCGGCGATGACGGTTTCCACGCTTTCCTCCAGATCGCTTTGATGGATGGAGTGGTGGCCCATGCGCACGGCCCGCAGGGCGGCCTCGTTGATGATATTGGCCAATTCCGCGCCGGACGCGCCGGAGGTGGCCCGGGCGACGGCGTTCAGGTCGATGCCATCATCCATTTTCACGTTTTTGGCGTGCACCTTCAAAATGGCCAAACGGCCCTGCAGATCGGGCAATTCAACGGGAATGCGCCGGTCGAACCGGCCGGGCCGCAGCAGGGCGGGATCCAGGATCTCGGGCCGGTTGGTGGCGGCCAGGATCACCACGCCCTTTTTGCCGTCGAAGCCGTCCATTTCAGCCAGCAATTGGTTCAGGGTCTGCTCCCGCTCGTCGTTGCCGCCGGCGATGGCGCCGTTGTCGCGCTTTTTGCCGATGGTGTCGATTTCGTCAATGAACACGATGCAGGGGGCCTTTTCCTCCGCCTGCTTGAACAGGTCGCGCACCTTCGCCGCGCCCATGCCCACGAACATTTCCACGAATTCAGAGCCGGAAATGGAGAAGAAGGGCACCTTTGCTTCCCCGGCCACGGCCTTGGCCAGCAGGGTTTTGCCGGTGCCCGGAGGGCCCACCAGCAACGCGCCTTTGGGCAATTTGGCGCCGATTTCGGCGTATTTGCCCGGGTCGTGCAGGAAATCCACGATTTCGGTCAGGGCTTCCTTGGCTTCATCCTGGCCCGCCACGTCGGCGAAGGTTTTGCCGGTTTGGGATTCGATGTAGATCTTCGCGTTGGATTTGCCCAGCGTCAGGGCGTTGGTGCCGCCCATACGCTTGGTCATGGTGTTCATCAGCCAGCGGCCAATCAGCACGAAGAACAGCATAGGCAGCACGAAGGAAATCAGCAGGCTCATCAGGGGCGACGCCTGGGTGGGGATCGATGCGGCGAAGCGCACGTCCTTGGCCAGCAGCTTTTCGGTCAGCCCATCGTCCCAGGGCCACACGCCGGTTTTGAAAAACGCGGGGCGGCCGCTGCCGTCGGCGGCGACGAACTGGATCTGATTATCCTGATAGGCTACCTCCGTCACCTTGCCGTCCTCCACCAGGGAAAGGAACTGATCGTAGGTCACCTCCGTCACCTGGGCCTGGAGCAGAGAAGGAAAGACGAAAATATTCAACAGCAGCATCAGGATGATCACGATACCGCAATAATACAGAATTGGTTTTCTTTGATCGGGCTGTTCTTTCATGGTTTTCCCTCCTTACGGGGGTATTATCTTACGAAGGTAAAAGAAAGTCAATACGCTGACACAATCAGGCCATCATTTCTGGGAATTCATGGAAGGGCCTGCCGCACGTCCGCCCCCAGGGCCTGCAGCTTTTCCTCCAGGCGCTCGTATCCACGCAGCAGATGCCCTGCCGGGTCCTCCAGGATGGTTTCGCCCTGGGCGATCAGCCCCGCCAGCATCAGGGCGGCGGCGGCCCGCAGGTCGGTGGCGGTGACGTGGCCGCCGTGCAATGGCTTGCCGCCCTGGATCAGGGCCAATTGCCCTTCCACCCGGATGTGGGCCCCCAAACGCTTTAATTCCACCACGTGCATGTAGCGGTTTTCAAAAATGGTTTCCAGGAAAACGGATAAGCCGTGGGTCTGGCAGGCCACGGTCATCAGGGGGGCCTGCAAGTCGGTGGGGAATCCGGGGTAAGATAAGGTGCGGGCCTCCATGGGGTGGCGGGCCCTGCCCCGCAGGCGCAGGCCCCGGGCGTCCTCCTGGCAGATCAGGCCCGATTCCGTCAATTTGAACAGCAGGGCCCGCATGTGATCGCTGCGGGCGTTTTCCAGCAGCACGCTGCCCTCCGTCAGGGCGGCGGCGCAGGCCAGGGTGCCGGCCTCGATACGGTCGGGAATGGGGGTGTATTCCGTGCCGTGCAGGCAATCCACCCCTTCGATGGTCAGATTGGCTGTGCCCGCCCCGGCGATGCGCGCGCCCATGGCGGTAAGGAATTGGCACAGATCGGCGATTTCCGGCTCCTTGGCGGCGTTTTCGATGCGGGTGACGCCCCGGGTGAGCGACGCGGCCATGATCAAGTTTTCCGTGGCGCCCACGCTGGGAAAATCCAGGTAAATATTGGCGGATTTGAGCGCGCCGGTCACCCGGACGCCGCCCGCGTCCTGCTCCACCCGGGCGCCCATCTTCTGCAATCCCTTCAAATGCAGGTCGATGGGCCTTTGCCCGATGGCGCAGCCCCCGGGCATGGAGAGCAGGCATTCTCCCGTCCGGGCAAGCAGCGGGCCCAGGATCAGCACGCTGGCCCGCATGGTGCGGAGCAGGGACTGATCCTTGGGGCTCCCGGCGGCCGCGGCGCGCACCCGGATCTCCTTTCCCGTCCAGTTGACCTCCGCCCCGCAGGAGCGCAGGATGTCCGCCATGCGGCGCACGTCGGTCAAATCGGGGGTCTGATGCAGGA
>JAFUXH010000035.1 GCA_017470945.1 Clostridia bacterium
AGCGACGCCGCGCAGGTGATCGTGGATATCCTCAGCCGCTACCTGTTCGAGTACGAGGTCATCGAGCGCCGCAAGGAGAGCACCCTGAGCCCCCGCGAGCTGTGCGAGATCATGCTGAACGCCCAGAAGGAAACCTATGGCGACGGCCTGGATCCCGATTACATGCACCCCTACATGTGGGCCTGCAAGAGCCACTATTATTCCCCCGGCCTGGCCTTCTACAATTTCCCCTACGCCTTCGGCCAGCTCTTCGGCGCAGGCGTGTTCGCCCAGTATCAGCAGGAGGGCGCCGCCTTCGTGCCCAAGTACAACCGCCTACTGCGCTCCTGCGGCTCCGGCCTGGTGGCCGACGTGGCCGCCAGCGTGGGCATCGACGTGCACAGCGTGGATTTCTGGCGCAGCTCCCTCCAGGTGTACGAGCGGGAAATCGAAGAATTCATTGCGCTGGCAGACGAATTTATGAAAAATCAAGATTGAAAATTGAGAGATCAGTGATGAGAGTGGAGAGTGGAGAGTTAAGAGTTGAGATTGAATAGTGAAATAAAATAAGCGTGAGCAGGTCGATTGCCGCAAAGATCAATTTGAATCCGCTATCTATCTCTCCACTCTCAACTCTCCACTCTTCACACGACTCTCTCCCGACTTCCATTTTATAAAGAGCTAACGAGCGAGGTATGAAAAAGTGCAGTCATTGAAATCACAGATCCTGGAGATCCTCAGCGAGGATTGCCGCATTCCCCTGGAGCGCATCGCCGTGATGACGGGGACGGAGCTGCCCCTGGTGGCCCAGGCCATCGACGAATTGGAACAAGACCGGGTGATCCTGCAATACTCCCCCGTGATCAACTGGGATCGCACCCCCCGGGAGCGGGTGGAGGCCATGATCGAGGTGAAGGTGACCCCGCAAAGGGACATGGGCTTTGACGCCATCGCGGGCCGCATTTATCGGTTCGACGAGGTGAAGAGCGTGTACCTGATGAGCGGCAGCTACGATCTGCTGGTGCTGGTGGAGGCCCGGACGCTGAAGGAGCTGGCCCTGTTCGTGTCCGAAAAGCTGAGCCCCCTGGAGTCCGTCACCGGCACCTCCACCAGCTTCGTGCTCAAGCGCTATAAGCAGGACGGCGTGATTTTCGTGGGCGAAAGCACCGATAAGCGAATGGCGGTGTCGCCGTGAGCAGATCCTTCGTATCTCCCCGGGTGGCCGCCGTGCCGCCCAGCGGCATCCGCCGCTTTTTCGACGTGGCCGGCACCATGAAGGACGCCATCTCCCTGGGCGTGGGCGAGCCGGACTTCGTGACCCCCTATCATATTCGCAACGCGGCCATCGAAAGCCTGCTGGATGGGGAAACCCAGTATACGCCCAACAAGGGCCTGCTTTCCCTGCGCCGGGAAATCGCCCTGTATTTGGAGGACCGTTTTCACGTATCCTACGACCCTGAAAAGGAAATGATGGTCACCGTAGGGGCCAGCGAAGCCATCGATCTGGCCCTGCGTGTGTGCCTGGAGCCAGGGGACGAGGTGATCCTGCCCGACCCCGGGTATGTGAGCTACGCCCCCTGCGTCACCTTTGCCGGCGGCGTGCCGGTGCCGGTGCCCACCCGGGTGGAGGATGAATTCCGCCTGACGGCCGAGGCAATCGAAGGCGCCCTGACGGAAAAAACCAAGGCGCTGATTTTCCCCTACCCCAACAACCCCACCGGCGCCGTGATGACCCGGGAGGAAATGGAAAAAATCGCCCGGGTGGCGCAGCGGCACGACCTGCTGGTGGTGGCCGACGAGATCTACATCGAATTGACCTACGAAGGGGACATGCTGTCCTTCGCTTCCCTGCCTGGGATGAAGGAGCGCACCGTGCTGATCAACGGCTTTTCGAAGGCCTTCGCCATGACCGGCTGGCGGCTGGGCTACGCCTGCGCCCCGGCGGATATTCTGTACGAAATGAACAAGATTCATCAGTACGCCATCATGTGCGCCCCTCGGCAGGCCCAGGTGGCCGGCCAGCAAGCCCTGAAAAAGAACCGGGAAAACGGCTATGAGGACGTGGCCCTGATGCACCGCAGCTACGACCGGCGGCGGCGGGTGATGCTGGACGCCTTCCGGAGCATGGGGCTGGATTGCTTCGAGCCCCGGGGCGCGTTTTATTGCTTCCCCTCCATTCAGAAAACCGGCCTGACCAGCGAGGAATTCTGCACCCGCCTGCTGCGGGAATACAAGGTGGTGTGCGTGCCGGGAGACGCCTTCGGCCAAAGCGGCCAGGGGCACATCCGCTGCTGCTACGCCACCGAAATGAACCGGATGCTGGAAGCCTTCCACCGGATGGAAGCATTTATCCGATCCCTGTAAAACAATCAAGGAGGAACCCCATGCGCAAAATCTGGCCCCTGTTGCTGGTACTGATGATGCTGACCACGGTATGCGTGCTGGCCGTGCAGGCTGAGGACGAGGAGGACGTATCGTTTTTTGACGCCGTGCCCGCCACGCCCGAGCCCATCCCGGACCCCGACGCCACCCCCGCCCCCACGGCCACCCCGGCGCCCACCGCCACCCCGGTCATCCAGGCCGACGGCACCAAGATCGTCACCATCACCGCCGTGGGCGACGTGACCATCGGTCGGGACGTGCTGCACGAAAATCCCGGGAAAGGCCTGTTCAATAAGGAATTGGCGAAGCAGAACGACGATCCGAATTTTATCTTCCGCAACGTGAAAAGCATTTTTGAAAAAGACGATTTGACCATCATCAATTTCGAAGGCACGCTGCTGGATGATTTCACCGAGCCCAAAAAGCTCCGCTCCAGCGATTACACGTTCCATTTCGTGGCCCCCACCGAATACGCCTCCGTTTTCCCCGCCAACAGCGTGGAAGCCGCCACCATGGAAAACAACCACGTGCGGGATTTTGGCGACGCGGGTGTATCCTCCACCATCACGGCCATGGATAACGTCGGCGTCGTCTGGGCCAATACCAACCACATGGCCGTCTATGAAACCCAGGGGGTCCGCATCGGCATCCTGGCGTATCAGACCCTGGCCGACCGCATCGCCTCCTCCGACGAATTGGCGAAGAACATCCTGCCCGGCGTGATCGCCGACGCCAAAAAGATCTGCGACCTGGTGATCGTGGCCTTCCACTGGGGCGTGGAAAAGGATTACTCCCCCCGGGACAATCAAATCATGCTGGGCCGCGCCGCTATCGACGCCGGGGCCGACCTGGTGCTGGGCCACCACAGCCACCGGATCAACCCCATCGAGTGCTATAAGGGAAAATATATCGTCTATTCCCTGGCCAATTGCTCCTTCGCCGGCAACCACAATCCCAGCGATATGTATACCTTCATTTTCCAGACTCGCTTCCGTTTCCGCGATGACGAGCTGATCGAAAACACCTTCCGCATCATCCCCGCCCGGATTTCCTCCCGGAAGGATTACAACGATTTTGCCATCACCCCGCTGACCAATACCTCCAATATCACCACCGTGCTCAACAACCTGAAAACCAACGGGAAGAAGCTGACGTACGCCGTGGAATACTACCCACTGGAATGGGAGTGACCGCACCATGCCCACCCTGAAAGCTCGCCTGATGGACGACCAGGCTGTAAATCGCGTCCTGACCCGCATCGCCCATGAGATCCTGGAGCGCAACGGCGGCTGCGAAAATGTGTGCCTGGTGGGCATCCGTCGCCGGGGGGAGCCGCTGGCCCGGGGCATCGCCCAAAAAATCACCGCCATCGAGGGCCAAAGCGTGCCCGTGGGGGTGCTGGATATCACCCTGTACCGGGACGACCTGACCGCTGCCAACGAAGAAAGCATGCCCACCGTGGGCCCGCCCGCCTTTTCCTTCCCCATCACCGGGAAGCGAGTAGTGTTGGTGGATGATGTAATTTTCACCGGTCGCACCGCCCGGGCCGCCATCGACGCCCTGTTTGAAACGGGCCGGCCCGACCAGATCCAATTGGCAGTGCTGGTGGACCGGGGCCACCGGGAATTGCCCATCCGCCCCGATTTTGTGGGGAAGAACATCCCCACCTCCCGCAGCGAACTCATCGCCGTCAAGGTGCCCGAATTGGATCAGGACAGCGCTGTGGAAATCTGGACCCTGTAATCGCCCCACGAAGGAGGATGAAGCCCGATGCGCGCACGGATCCTGCTGCTGCCCGGCAGCGCCCAGGGGGAAGCCCAATGTGCCTGCGCCGAGCAGCTGCTGACCGATATTTCCGCCGCCTTTGATCACAGCTTTTCACTGATCCGCGGAAAACTCGGCCCCGATATTTCTGAAAAAACCATCGAAGAATGTGAATCCAGCCAGGGCATCCTGCTGGGCGACGCCGACTGCGCAGGGGCCGCCGCCCTGTACGACGCGCTGGATATGCCCCTGCGCATCCGTTCCCTCTGCGTGCCGGAGGCGCTGTGCGCCCGCCACGAATCCCCGGTGCGGCTGTGGCTGGGCCGGGTGCTTTCCCTGGATGACGGTACCCTGCGTGCCGCCATGAGCGGGGCTTTCCACTTCGCCCGGGAGGAGGATGCCCGCCTGCTGCACGTCGCCCCCGCCGGCGCCATCCGCGCCGATTGGACCGCCGCTGTGCGGGCGCAGGGGGCCGCCACGCCGGTGATCAGCGTCGACGCCATCGACGCGCCGGACGCCGTATCCGCCCTGATCCGCAATCCCGGCAGGCTGGGGCTGATGCTGTGCCCGCCCTACGCCGGCAGCATCCTGGAGGCCGCTGCCACTGCCCTGTGCGCCCACCCGGAAATGATTTTTGATTTTGCCGAGGATGAATCCATCGGCATTTACACGCCCCACGTTCCCGCCCCCGAGGAAGGCGCGGCGGATCAGGCCCCGCCCTTTGCCATGGCGCTGGCCGTTTCCCGGATGCTGCGCGTTTCCCTGCGCCTGAGCCGCGAAGCCGCCTGCCTGGACGCCGCCATTCAGAACGTGCTGGCCAACAGCTATCTGATGCGCCGCGGCGGTCAGGAAAACGAGCGCTCCAGCCTCGATCTGATCTGTGAGCAGATCGCCGTGGCCGGGGAACTAATGGGAAAAGGAGGCATCAAGCCATGACGATCTGCAAGCCCGATTACAGCAATTGCTGCCTGAATGTGATTTCTTCCATCACGCGAGCCTTTGGCTTGCCCATCCCCCACCCCACCCTGCCCTTCCTGGATGAAAAGCTGCAAAAGAAGGATTACAAAAACGTGATCGTCATGCTGTTTGACGGCATGGGGATCGATATCCTGCGCCGCGCCTTACCGGAGGACAGCTTCCTGCGCACCCATCTGCCTCACGTTCTGTCCGCCGTTTATCCCTCCACCACCACCAACGCCACCACCTGCATCGAATGCGGCCTTTCCCCCCGGGAGGCTGGCTGGCTGGGCTGGACGCTGTATTTTCCCCAAATCCAAAAGCCGGTGGATATCTTCACCAATCAATCGGAAGGCCAGCCCGCGGCGGATTACAATGTGGCCCAGCGCTTCATCCCCCGGGAAATGATCTTCCCCCGCATCGACGCCGCCGGCCAGGCGAAAGCCTGCTGCGTATCCCGCTTCGGCGACGTGACGGTGCATTCGGTGGATGAAATGTTTGATACCGTGCTGCGCCTGGCCCGGGATGACCAGCGCCGCTATATCTATGCCTACGACGGCGACCCGGACCACACCATGCACGAGGATGGGTGCTACGCCCCGTCGGTGCTGAATTTCGTTCGGGATGTGGATCGCCGGGTGGAGGCCTTCGTTCGGGAATTGCCCGATGATACCCTGCTGCTCTTGACCGCCGATCACGGCCTGATCGACGCCGAATTCCATTACCTGGAGGAGGACGCGCCGGAGCTTTTGCCCATGCTGGTGCACGCCCCCTCCATCGAGGCCCGGGCCGTATCCTTCCACGTGAAGCCCGAATACAAGGCGGCGTTCCCCTCCGCCTTTGAAAAGCACTTCGGCAAGCATTTCCTGTTCATGACCGGCGATGCCTTCATCCGGGATTACCTGGGCGACGGTGAAACCCGGCCCGCGGTATATGACTTCGTGGGGGATTATATGGCCCTGGCCACCGACCCCTGGTGCATCCAGGCCCGCCGGGGCAATCACGAACTGAAGGGCGTTCACGCGGGGCTGACCGAGCAGGAAATGAGGGTGCCGCTGATCGTGGCGAAGGAGTGAGACCGAGGGGGCATGGCACGCTGAGGGGAGCACGCTGAGGGCGCTGCCCTCAGACACCCGCCAGGGAGGGAGCCCTCCCTGGACCCTGCGCTTGCGAATGGGACAAGTCATGGCAGACAAACTTGTGTGTCGCTGAAACGGGTAAGTCACGAAACATCGGTCGCTGCCGGGGCGGCCGGCTTTGCCGGCCAGCCGGTGCGTGAACGCACCGGGAAAACGAAGAAAACGGTCAGAAGAAAGCGAGCTTTCCTTCTGAC